>JAGCFC010000223.1 GCA_017650325.1 Salinivirgaceae bacterium
ACATACCTGCTCTGTTTGCGAGTTTACCTATAATTCAGACACTGTTGCAGCCAAAGGTCACGAAGCCGATAGTGTTGTATTTGAGAATATTGTGGCCGCAACCTGCGCCGCTGCCGGCTCACGCGATTCAGTGGTTTACTGCACAGTCTGCCAGGCAGAGGTTAGTCGCACCAAAGAAGAGGTGGCAAAATTGCCGCACACAGAGGTTGTTGATGCCGCCGTAGCCGCTACTTGCACCGCCGCAGGAAAAACCGAAGGCAAGCACTGCTCTGTATGTGAGGCAGTTTTGGTTGCACAAGAGGAAGTTGCGGCTTTAGGCCACAATTTTGGCGAGTACGTTTATAACAACGACGCCGCCACCGATGCCGATGGCACCGAGACAGCCACATGCTCACGTTGCGGCGAAAAAGACACCCGTACAGCCACAGGCACCAAACTGCCAGAACCTGAGAAAGGAACGGCAGTTGCCGAATCTGCCGCCAATGAGGTGAACATCTACGCCCACGGCAGCACAATTGTGATTGAAAACGCCACAGAGGAAATCTGTGTTTACAATGCTATGGGTGCATTGGTTTGTAGGGACGCTATGCCTTGCGTCCGTGCGGAAATAAATATCATCGCCCCTGATGTTTACATTGTAAAAACCGGTAGTGTGGTGAAACGGGTGGTAGTGAATTGATAGTTACTAAATTTTCAATTCCCTTCCGTAGTAAAAATCGAGAATCTTCATGCGGAACAGGTACTCGTATTTTGCCTGAATGAAGGTTGATTGCGCTTGTGCTAGGCGGTTTTTAGCCTCGTTGAACTCGAGCGGCGTAACAATGCCAAGGTCGAATTTCTCTTTCACGTAGCGGAACGATTCGTCGGCACTGCTCACGGCTTTCTGGCTCGACTCGTAGCGTTTCAGAGCGGCTTGTGCGTTCACATAAACCTGCTGAATCTCCTTCAAAAGAGTGTTTTTAGCCTGTTGCAGTTCGAGTTGTGAGTTTTGATAATTCAACTTGCTGTTTTTCACGCTTGTGCGAGCCTGCCATCCATTGAAAATGGGGATGCTCAGCGACAGACTGATGCTCTTGCTGCCGTGAACATCAAGCTGGTCGCTAACAGACGGATTCTGCATACCCGACATTTTGTAGTAGCTGTTGCTGTAGCCCGCATTGGCGCTCAACGACGGGTACTGCTGCGCCCGCGCCACGGCAATCTGACGGTCGGCGCTCTCAACGGCCAATTCACGGCTCTTAATCTCCGGACGCTCCTCAACGGCGCGCTCATACACGGTGTCAACCGACAGCAGAGTCGCTGCCACCTGGTCGAAATCGATATTTGGCACAGCCACGTCAAAATTCTCGCTAACAGGCAGTTCCAACAGTTGCTGCAGTGTAATCTTCGATATCAGAAGTGAGTTCTCACGGTTTGTCACGTCCAGCTCCTCCGATGCTGCCTGCGACTCCGTCTCCAGCAATTTTCCGGCGGCCAGTTTACCTGCCTCCACCTGTTGGCGGTTGGTCTCAATCTGCTCACGCGTCAGTTCCAACTGCTCACGCGATGTCTCAAGCAACTCCTTGTTGAGCAGCACATCAAGATAAGCCGATGTAATGTTCAGCGCCATATTGTTTTTGGCCTGCTCAAGATTCTGCAAGGCGGCCTCGTAGTTGAGTTTGCTCACCTTAATCTGGTTGTATTTCGACAAGCCGTTGAACAATGTCATATTGGCCGAAATGTAGCCCGAAGTTGTCGATGAGTTGTTGTTCACGTAGGTGTTATCGCCACCCGTCGATTGGCCGAACGAATACGACTGGCTCAAGCCCGCATTGACCGATGGCAGCACACCGTAGCGCGTCTGCTCGTAGGAATTATGCTGCTGCTCAACATTCAGTTGCTGCTGCTTGATGGTTATGTTGTTCTCAACGGCGTGGTCGATGCAGCGCTCCAGCGTCCACTCGTCCTGCGCAAAGCCGGTGCTTGCCGACATTGCCGCAACCATTGCCAATATTGCTGTCTTTTTCATTGTTGATTTTTGATTTTCGATTTATGATTTGGCTTTGAGCATTGAGCCATGAGCCTTCAACACCCTCACCCCACTCTTTACTCCTCACTCACTACTCTTTACTCCTTAAACTCTATACTTTACTCCTTACACTCTACACTTTACTCTTTACACTTTACTCCTTACTCACTAATGCCTAGTGCCTAATGCCTGACACCTACTTTATAACCGCATTTCCTTTCAGCTTATCGTTCCAGTCGAGGCCGTTTTTAATCTCGATGTTGATGCCGTCCGATGAGCCAATCTCGACAAACCGGCGCTCGAAGCGTTGCGGCACTTCCGTCGAATCGCTCACCAAGACATTCACAAACGAACTGTCGTTCTCGAAGAAAAGCAGGCCCTCCGAAATGGCCATAACACTGTCGTGACGCTCAAGAATGATGTTGGCGTTGGCGCTGTAGCCCGAGCGGATGAACACCCCATCCTGCAGCTGCACTTTGGCCTTGATGTCGAACTGCACTGCGCCGTTCTGCTCCACGCCTTTCGGCGAAATGTACTCGAGCACGGCATCGAAGTGAGTGTCGATGATGGCACCGATAGTCAGGTCGAGGTGCATACCCTCGTGAATTTTGCCCACTTCGGTCTCGTCAATCTTACCCTCGAAAATCATATCGCCCATATCGGCCACCACAGCAATGGTGGTGCCGTCGTTGAAGGTGTTCGACTGCGTGACGCTGTTACCCTCTTTGATAGGCACGTCGATAATCATACCGTTGATGGTTGAGCGGATGAGCGTGTTGGTGGTGTTCTGCGCCTTTTTGCTCACACCATCTTTAATGATTTCCAAATTGCTCTGCGCATTGTTGTAATTCTCAACTGCCTGATTGTATGATAGTTCAGCCTGCTGGAACTCCTGTTCCGAAATCACCTTGCGCTCGTAGAGTTGCTTCTGACGGTTGTAGTTGATGGTCTCGTTGTCGAGATTCAGTTTCTGCATTTTCACCTGCGACTCGGCCGAGTTAAGCGATTGAACATCAGGAATAATCTTAACCTTGGCAATCACCTGACCCTCTTTCACCATTGAGCCGGCCTCAAAGTAAATCTCCTGCACAATTCCCGACACCTGCGGTTTGATGGGAATCTCCTTGCGAGGCACAATCGAACCGGTGGCCATTGTCTGATTTACAATGTTGGTTTTCTGCGGTTTCTCGATGTTGTAAACCTCCGGCTCCTTCTTGGTCTTGCCAGCCAGGAACACTATTGTGCCCACAAACAGCACAATCACAAAAATCAATGCCAAAATCTTAAAAAACTTTTTCATACTCTTATATTTAATTGTTAATTGTTCATTATTAATTAATTATCTATTGTCGATTCAAAATTACTCCTCTCTAATCGCATCTATCGGTTTGATTTTCACCGCTCTGATGGCAGGAAGCAAACCGGCCAGAGCACCACTCACAACCAGAATGGCAAGGCACATAATGCCCACGCTCAAGTTGATGCCAGGATTCATAAAAATGCTATCGCTGCTCGACGCGAGAATCACACCAAGCCCTTCGTTGATGAGCACGCCTAAAACCAGACCGAGGTATCCGGCCACCACTGTAATCAATACTGCTTCGGTGATTATCTGACGGATGATGTTGGCTGGTGTGGCCCCAATGGCGCGTTTGATGCCAATTTCCTGTGTGCGCTCCTTCACAATCACCAACATAATATTGCTGATGCCGATAACGCCAGCCAGCAGTGTGCCTAACCCCACAAGCCAGATGAGCAAATCGACACCAAGGAACAGATTGCTAATCTGTTTGAAAGTTTTGTTTAGGTTCTCGTGTCTTAGCGCTTCGTTATCGTCGGGCGAGACGTCTTTGTGGCGGCTGCGGATAAAACGCATAACCTCCTCCTCAACGTCACTAATGTCGCGATTGGCTGGGGCGCCAATCAAAAGCATACCCACGTTGTCGCCCATATTATAAGTCTGCTGCATTGTGCTGAAAGGCAAACGGACGGCTGTTTCGTAGTTGAACCCGATGCCTACACCTTTGCCGGTGTATGTCCCCACAACCTTGTAATAGACGCCCGACAGGCAGATATTCTTGCCCAGCGGATCCTCGCCATTGGGAAACAAATCTTCGCGCACACGCGGCCCGATGACACAAACTTTGCGTCGCTGCAGGATATCCATTTCGTTGATATAGCGGCCGCAATCTAACTTTATATACTCAACTTTCGTAGTGATTGGATACTCACCCACCACCGAGCAATCGGATGTGCGCAGGTTGTAGGTGGCTCCGCCGCCACGCCAGCTGGTAATACGCGGAACAATGTATAGTTCAGGGTATTGCTTTTTGAGAGCCACCACATCGCTGTTCTTGAAGTTCCACCAGTGGTTGCGTCTAAATCCGCCGTATGGGATGGTGGTGTTACTTGTGGACATTATTGTTGTGTTTTTGGCAATATTGCTGTACTGTGCCTCAACGCCGTTGCGCAAGCCATTGCCCGCTCCGGCCAGCGTAATCAGCATAAACAATCCCCAGAACACACCAAACGCCGTCAGAATCGAACGTGTGCGGTTTTTGCTGATTGCCTGCCAAATCTCCTTATATAACTCTCTGTCGAACATTTTCTTGTTTTTTTGACTTCAGACAACTGACATCAGACTACTGTCGGAAACCCGATAAGGTGAATCGGATAATCGTTGCCATCATTTCTCAATTTTATTATAATTCCCTACCTCTGTTGTCCGTGGTCTATAGTCTGTTGTCTTAAAATTATTCGTATCTCAACGCCTCAATTGGCTTAATCCGTGCAGCTTTCAAGGCGGGAATCAGTCCGGCAATGGTGCCGCAGACGATGAGCAAAACCGTTGCTCCGATGGCTATACCAATGTCGGCGTTCGGGTTCAGGAACGTTACTGCATTGCCGGCCTCGTTGGCGGCTGCAAGCTTGTCGGCAACAATCTGATCGTTGATGTGGTCCACCACCTCCATAACAAACACTCCGAACACCATACCAAAGTAACCGGCTATGGTTGTGATGGTTACAGCCTCCGAAATAACCAGACTCACCACCGAACCGGGCCTTGCGCCAAGAGCCTTGCGCACACCAATCTCGCGGGTACGCTCCTTAACCACAATCATCATAATGTTGCTCACGCCCACAATTCCCGAAATCAGCGTGCCGATGCCTATCATCCAAATGAATATGCTGATGCTGTTGAACAGTTTCTGCGTATCCCTGTAATCCTCAAGGCCGTCGTAGATGTAAAGCGCCGAACGGTCGTCGGGATTGAACTGGTGCAGAGCGGCCATTTTTTTACGTATCTGATTTACAACTTCTTGATTCTGCTCAACGGTATTGCCGGGTTTCGAAGTCATTTGGACCCACGAAAAGTCGTTGCGGCCGCCACGCAGCATTTTCGCCGTACTGAACGGGATATACACATTGCGGTTGTCCCATTCGGCATCGTTGTAAACGCCCACCACACGGAACATCGAGTTGTTGATTTTGATGTACTGCCCAAGCGGGTCGCTGTCGGGGAAGACGGTTTTCACCACATTTGTGCCAATGGTGGCCACTTTGCGCTTCAGGCGGACGTCGGTATCGTTGATGAACCTCCCCGATGTGACTTTCAGGTTCTCGCTCACCTCGATTGAAGGATAAACGCCGCGCGTCGAGAAACTGCCGTAGTTGGGGCCGTTGCTCACGCTCGAACTCCACATCGATATTATGGGCGATATGGTGGCAAGGCCGTCAACATTTTCAAGAAGGTCGATGTCGCGATTGTCGAACTGAATCCGGCGGTTCTTTTTCAAACCATTGTAATCCATACTGGTCCACCCGGCATCGACGCTCATATAGTTGGTGGCGTCGCGCTCAAAATTCATCATCACGGCGTTTTTCAAGCCGTTGCCCGAACCCAGCAGAACAATCAGGATAAAGATTCCCCACGCCACGCTGAAAGCCGTCAAGACGGTGCGCAGCTTGTTCTTGCGCATAGTCGAAAAAATCTCCTGCCACTTGTCTAAATCAAACATTCCTTGGCGATTTTAATCTTGTTCGGTGTATCAGATTCAATCACGCCATCTTTCAGAAAGACAGTGCGATTGGTCATGTCGGCAATGTCGCGCTCATGAGTGACGATGATGATGGTCTTGCCCTCGCGGTTCACCTCCTGCAAAATGTCCATTACCTCGTACGATGTCTTTGTATCGAGAGCGCCCGTTGGCTCGTCGGCCAAAATCACCTTCGGGTTGGCTATCAGTGCACGTGCAATGGCAATGCGCTGTTTCTGACCGCCCGAGAGCTGATTCGGCATGTGGTCGGCGTGAGTGGCCAGCCCCACGCGCTCCAGGTATTCGTAAGCAATCTGATTGCGTTTTTTGCGGCTAATGCCTTGATAATAAAGCGGAAGCGCCACATTCTCAAGCGCGTTTTTGAAAGTTATCAAGTTGAACTGCTGGAAGACGAAGCCCAGCATGCGGTTGCGGAAGGCGGCGGCGCGTTTCTCACTCATGTTGCACACCAACTCACCGTTAAGGTGATACGAACCCTCATCGTAATTGTCGAGAATGCCAAGAATGTTGAGCAGAGTTGATTTGCCACTGCCCGAGCTTCCCATAATCGACACCAGCTCACCCTCGGCAATGCTCAGGTTTATGCCCTTGAGCACATGCAGCGGCTCGCCTCCGGTGAAGTACGATTTATGCAGATTTTCAATTTCAATCATTTCTGTTTTTTTGCAAGTAACCACTCTATAGACTTCATAAAATGTAATTTGTTACAAAAGAATTCAAATTAATTAGTAAAAAATTTACATGGCGCATACAATTTTATGTTCCATATCATCGAAACAAAATCTCACATACCAACAACGTTATATGTAATCAATTTATTTTAAGTGCTTTGCAAAAATAAATCGGATGGGTCTTCCATATCTTGTATTCGCCATACAAGCATCTATTAAAATAAAAAAGTCCAGGACAAATGTCCTGGACCCCAATCATGAGAAAAATCACGCCAACTCTTTCTTAATCAGCGTTATCGTTTAAAACAAAGGCTCTATATGACACCACCGTTTTTGTTGCAAAACTAAGTATAATCACCGGTCACCATAGGGGTGGCACAAAGGCCATCACTCCCTATGGAAAACACGGCAATCGACGGCCAACTTGAAACCATTGGGTGACCGACGGATTTTTTCCGTAAATTGGATATATTTTGAAAGTAATTGGTTGGTCCGAATCGGTGAACTAAAACCTCACTATGAACTGTGTCGTTTCCCATTCCCTAAACAATTCAATAAAATACATCTAAATAAAGTTCGACATTGTGAAGAAAATCAACACTAATGTCAGAAGCGCGCATACGAAAAGGCCGATAAAGATTCGCGTTGTTTTCATGGCTATACATTAGCGGTGTTAAACATATCTCCGTTGAACTGATTCCCTGACGCATACTTTGCAATCCGCGTGTGGATGGCCATATACAAAAATATGAGTGCTGCTATAATCATAGTTGTTTGTTTTATTGTGATATTACTAGTTCAAATTGGTTGTTGCCTGACTTCTTATTATATATGTGGTGAGTTTCAAGTTTGCCAACTTGCAACTCGATACTTTTACTTTTCCGCTGGCATTTTGTGCAGCCGTCTGATGTGCAATTTTTACCGTTTTCATCTCTATATTTTTTAAAAATTTCCACTCTTCCCGACCTTTCGGGATGTGTTAAATCGATTAACGGGTTCAAAAGTGGTAAGGGGAGTTTAAAAAAACAAGGATGACTTAACGAACGGCGGGTTTGACTTAACGAACGGCGGAATTTTTCAAAAATTGACCGTTTTTTGGCAAATTTTTGGTGTTTTTGCCCCCGGATTTTTTCCAAAAGCAATGGTGCGATTTTTCAAAAAACAGATTACGCAAGTAAAATAGATCCGCCAGTTTTTTTATCGCTCAAAAAGCCATCTCTCAACCTTGATGTCTTTTGCGGTAGAGCTGGTACGAGTTGACAAAATTGTGCCAAAGGCTATAAAGCCCGCCGGCAACGGCCACCACGGGGTTCATAAATGTGTAGGCCATCCAGATAATAAATACGGTGTTTTTCTGTCCCATGGCCTGCCCGGCGCTAATGCGGTCGCCATAATGCGCCCCAATGCGCTTGCCCAGCCAGAATTGCAGCGCACAGCACACAAGCGTGGCCGCAAGCATGCCCATAAAGCATGAAATTGAAATACGGCTGTTGACAATGGCTCGAGTGGTGACGGCCATGGCCAGCGCCAGCGCCACCATCCACAGGTAGAAGGCCAAATCTTTGACCGAAACCACCAACTGCAGAAATCGCGGAAGCAGCAGACGTGTAATCCACGCAAGCACGAACGGAAAAACAAGCAGCGGAAACACCTGCTTTATTATTATGAAAAACGAATGCGTGAAATTCATTCCAATGCCGGGATTAACTATCGGAACAACAACCGGCACCACCAAGGCCGTAACAATATTAATCAATATTGTGTAGCCAACCAGCGACAAAGTGTTGCCCCCGAGTTTGTCGGTTACCACCACGGCGGCTGTGGCTGTGGGACAGATTAGGCTCACCATTGCGCTTTCGGCGATTATGCCCGCATTGCCGCCTCGAAACTGGCACGCCACCGCAGCCATCGCCACAAACGCACCCGTTTGGATGAGCGCCAGCCATAAATGCCATTTGCAGAAGCGGATTTTCGACGGCTCGATTTTGCAGAAGGATATGTAAAGCATGCAAAAAAGCAGCACCGGCTGAACAATGCCCACCGCCTTCATGGCCATTTGGCGAGTGCCGGCATCGAATCCGAAACCCGCAAACAGAAAATAGGCCGCCACACCCGAACCCATTACAATCGGGAGCGCCCAATCTTTCACCAATGCGATAACTCTGCCCATATCTGTCAGCAAAATCAGGCGGCAAAAGTATTCAAATGTTTAATTGGTAAATCGTCGAATAGGTGTTTGGCGAAATACAACTGATATATTATTGAATATCAGTGCAAAAATATTTGACAAATGTTTGGAGATATGGCAATTACAACTTTAAAGCAGCCGCTATATCTCCATTGCCGTTTTAATGGAATGAATGTCGGTTTTCATTTGGGCGATGTTGGCGGCAAGTTCTTGTAAATCAACGTTTGTGCTACCCTTAACAAGTTCCGCAATATCAACATGGAAATAGTCGGCTATCTGGACAAGACGGAGAAAAGAAATGTTTGTCTCGCCACGCTCGATTTTCGAATAAGCAGTTTTGGAAATATCCAGGTCGAAAGCCACATTTTCTTGTGTCAAATTCTGATGCCTTCTCACACGAGCAATGTTTCTGCCAAGAGTTGCTAAATCCATTTGTTTTTTTCTCAAAGTTAGCAGCCTCTATTTGACTAAAAGCAAACCTTCGTTTCTACAAATGCAAACTTTTGTTATCACTTTGCGTAGAAAACAGCAACTTTGAGTTCTATTTTAACAACTGACGATTGATTTTTTAACGGTTTAATTATACAAACGATGAAAAAGTTTTTTCTAATGGCCGCAATGGCTCTTACAACATTTTTTGCTGCATGCGACAAAGACAACGATGGTAATCTCTACAACGTTTCTGTGACCGCTAGCGAGGGTGGAACAGTTGCCGGCGACAACGGCAAACACAGTTATGGCGAAGAATTGACCTTTGTTGCCATACCAAATACGGGATATTCATTCTCGTGCTGGAGCGATGGCGTTAAAACCAATCCCCGCACTATAATAGTCAATTCCGATGTGGCTCTTGTGGCTCTATTCGCGAATAACAATGGAAATAGCAATAATAGTGTATCGATTAAAGACATTATCATTGACGGCGTATGCTGGGACGGCAGGTCTTTTTTAGGATCTGAAAATAGCATGAGCAACTTTTATTTTATTGTGGAAAAAGACTCTGGTTTAGGATTTGAAGAAATATTTGTTGGTGACATGAAACTTATTATAGAAGAATTCTCGTGGTATTGGTTTGACAACTCGCATCAAACAATCTGTCTGAATTATGAGGGCGTTTCCTTATCAACAGTATACTACATCGAAATTATAGATGCCCAAAGTGACATAATAAAAGGTTGGTTATACCAATCACTAGATGACTACGAGTATGATAAAAACAATGGTAACAACAATTCTTGGAGAGGAACAAGGATTGAACTGAAGCGCAATGACGATTATGATAGGGAGTTGCTACAACAATTATTAGAAGAGTGGCGCACTTATGGTTATATTCACAAGAAATAATAATGATTGAAAAATTTAAGGATAGTATAAAGACATATTTCAAAAAAAATAACATAATTATGAAAAAGATTTTATTTATTGTTTTAGTAGCATTTGCAGCCACATTTGTGGCTTGTGATAAAGAAGATGATAATCTCGTCTCTGTTTCCGTTACCGCGAGCGAAGGAGGAACAGTAGCAGGAGACAACGGCAAGCATAATGTCGGTACGGAGTTGAAATTTGTAGCAATTCCAGACAACGGCTACTCTTTCTCATGTTGGAGCGATGGTAACCAAAGTAACCCACGCACCGTTACCGTGCAAAACACCGATATTATTCTGGTGGCTTTGTTTGCAAAAAACAGTGATAATAATGGCAACAATAATGGTGGAAATGGACAAAATACAAACCACGTAGAGGTTGAAGAACAATTTAGTTTTAGTGATTTAACTGTAATTGCCAATGCCGATGGTACAATTAGAATTTATGGTCACATTGATACTAACACCAAAATCAAAGAGTTCGGCTTGTATAACGCAGATGGCACAATCGCTTATGACTTCTTGAGAGACAACGAGCAGCTTAAAGAGAAAAACAACACTTTGGATGACAATGGTAAAGCCTTTAAGGACAAATCTTTCGCGCTTGATATTATGTCTAAAAGTCTTCCAGTTTCCATCTACACAATGTCTATCAAAACTAAGAAATCGAAAGAATTTTCAGAGAGTATTGGCACTGATTACAAATTTAATGTTGGTACTGGTGCAAATCCACAATTGGGTTCTCAAATATCTATGGTAGACCAGAAGCCATATAAGTTGGCCGATTTCTATGATACTACAACTGGTGAAGTTAATGATGTAGCAAGCAAAATTGAAGTTTACTTAACGGAAGACTTGAATCTTGCTTGCGCAAAAGCTTTAAAAGTGGCTAATACTACTAACGATGTAAGAACTCAAGCAAAAGCGGATGCCAACAAAGCAAAACTGGCTGATGCAAAAGTATTTGACACTGCAGTTATCACTTCTACCAATTGCATTGCTACTTATAAACTCACAAAAATTGATGATGCTAC
This sequence comes from Salinivirgaceae bacterium, assembly GCA_017650325.1. GTDB lineage: Bacteria > Bacteroidota > Bacteroidia > Bacteroidales > SZUA-534 > RUG13583. Next base: position 11,324 of record JAGCFC010000223.1, read on the forward strand.
TTATGAAATAAGCGGAGTTATGATAAACTCAAAGGGTAATTATAAAGTTGATGTTTCTGCTGCGTTTGCAAATTAAATGGGCAGAAATACATTTAAATAAAAGCCGCGCTTAATGCGGCTTTTATTGTTTTTATAATTCTGAAAATCATTTTGTTGTATCGGTTCACCATTTAGTGGCCCACCAGTTGGTATACTTTTATAAGTGGCACAAAAACCCGCCGACCCATATATCAGACAAAACGATATAACCGCTTATAACCGGGCGAATTTTGAATATTTTTAACGTTTTTCGCCCACTAATGCCATTATAAGTGGGCGAAAATTGGGATTTTTTGTGAGTTTTCGCCCACTAATTTATGGATCGTCATACAAAACTCACATAACCACAACGTTTTAGAGCAAATCGTCAATTGTTAGTTGTAGATTTATTGCACTGCCGTAATTGCCTTGTGCAGTGCCAAAAGCCGTTATCAAAACAGGCCACACGGCGTCGCGGGTTCGCGTTTCTTGTTTGTAAACTTCGGCACGGTGCTGAATCTTCAGGTATTCCTCTTTTGTCAGGCGGTATTCTGCCGACGAATATTTTATCTCACAGATATTTATGATTTTGTCAGCGCGGCTTATCACCATATCAATCTGCACTTTGTCATCGCTGCTTGCACTACGCCACGAGTAGTGTTCTGTGCTGATTTTATCAATGCCAATGGCCTTTTTTACCTGCCCGATATGCGCCGAAACAACTCTTTCGAATGCCAAACCTAACCACGTGTTAATCATTGGTTTGCCCGCGTTTTGCTGAAAGAAATTGCTTGCCGCTGAGGCTTTCTCGTGAAATGTGAAATAGAAAATGGTATAAAAATCAGTCAGTTGGTAAAAGCACGACGACGATTTAAGTTTTCCGTTTCTTCCTATTGTGTAATATTTCCTGATAAAATCGCAGTCTTCCAGATTGTTAAGTATTTTAGTTATATGCCCGTTGTCGATTTTTTTCAACGCCGCATTGATTTCCTTACGCTCAACACCCGATTTCTTTGTCGCCAAAAATTTTATGACTTGCATATATGGCTGCGGTTGTCGGAAGAGTGCCGCAAACATCTGATTGAATTCGTTTTTCAGTGGGCCATTGTTGAAAAACAACCTGTCGATAGCCTTTGCAAAACTCTCGCCCTTTCTGAAATAACTCAAATAATATGGCACGCCTCCAAACGCCATATATATTTGCAAAACCATCAGTTTTGAGTATTCAAAACCTTGATTTTCAAAATATTCGAATGTTTCGCTCAATGTGAATTCCCGCAAATGAATTTGGTGAGTCAGCCGGTTGTAAAGCCCGCCGTGGTTGTTTATCAATTTGTCGGTCATCCACGAAGTTGCCGAACCGCAGACAACGAGCATAATGCTGTCCTGCCAGTTGGCCCACGAGTTCCAAAAATTCGAAAACGCGTGCAAGAATCCCGATTTTGGCGTCTCTAGACACGGCAACTCGTCAATGAAAATCACAACGCGCTTCCCGTTTTTTTTCACTTTTGGCTCAAGCAGTTTCCTTAATTCGCTAAACGCTTCAATCCAATTTTTCGGTTTATCACCTTGATAGCCAGCATTGCACATCGAGGAGTAGAACACTGCCATTTGCTCTTGAGGGGAGCCATCTATCACTCCGGAGGTTTCAAATGCAAAATTGTTTGAAAAATATTGCCTTATTAAATAGGTTTTCCCAATGCGCCTGCGCCCGTAAACGGCAATGAATTCGGCTCTGCCCGATTTTGTATAATTATCTAAATCAGCAATTTCCTCTTTCCGTCCAATCAGTTTTGCCATAATATAACTCCGTTTTAGTTTGCACTACAAAACTATATATAATTTTAATATTACCGGGCGAATTTTGAATATTTTTAACGTTTTTCGCCCACTAATATCATTATAAGTGGGCAAAAATTGAGATTTTTTGCTAGTTTTCGCCCACTTATCCAATCTTTATCGCCACCAATTCTTCTCTCCCCGTTTCCCATTCACCTCTTCCCCCTCTACCTTGGCACACAATTTGCTCATACGTATAACCACAATTTTTATGTCACACAAGTGTTTAATGGCGCAAATAGTTTATTTTCGCGCGATTTTTTTGAATTATAGAAACATATCAAAATATGAAACGGAAAATCTCGATTGGAGACATCACAATGAAACAGGCTGCCGACCAGGCAGGCTATGCTTTCTCATTCAGAGAGAAGATTGAATTGGCCAAAATGTTGGACCGCTTGGGCCTTTCGGTTATCGAAACAGGTTCAATCACCGACGGCAAGACCGACAGTCTGCTCATCAAGTCTATCGCTTCGGCTGTGAAGAACAGCGCTGTGGCCGTTCCGCTCAACATTACGGAGCCCGACACTGTGGAAACCACTTGGAACGCCCTGAAGGGCGCAGCCCATCCCCGATTGCAGATTTCTGTTCCAGTGAGCACCGTGCAAATGGAGTATTTCTGCCACAAGAAACCCGCTGCCGTGCTTGAGCTCATTGCCAGCCTGACTAAACGCTGCCGCGACCTTTGCGCCGACGTTGAGTTTGTGGCTGAAGATTTCGGCCGCAGCGACAAGGATTTCCTGAAACAGGCCATCGACGCGGCTGTTAGCGGAGGTGCCAACACCATCACCGTCTGCGACGCTGCAGGCAACCTGTTGCCCGACGAGTTCTTTGCTCTTGTGAAAGAAGTTAAGGCCCTTCTGCCCGACGGCGTTAAGTTGGGTGTTCGCTGCTCAAACGAGTTCTATTTGGCCGACTCGTGCGCCATTGCCGCCGTTCGTGCGGGTGCCGACGAGATTAAGACCGCGCCTTTCGGCA
>JAGCFC010000224.1 GCA_017650325.1 Salinivirgaceae bacterium
CTTGCCGTCCTGCTCAAAATCGCGCAGATAGTAAATCTCGATGCTGCCCTTTTTGTTGTCGATGGTCGCAAATTGCTCATTCATACCCCATTGCGTCACCGTAAAGTTCAGGCTCGTGTACTGCTTGTCCTGAAATTTGATGCGCGCAACAGCCCAATCCGAATTCAGCCAAGCGCGCGGCAGCATACTGCAGATGCTCTGCAAAGTCTCGTCGATAGGAAGTCCGTGCTTGATAATCTGCGTGGTATAGTTGATGGCGTCCAACTCTTTCAGACGCTCGCGGTTTTGCCATTTCAATTCTGTGTATTTCAATCGTACTGCCTGCGTTGCAATAACTTCTGCCACGCATTCAATATATTGATTGTCAGCGGCATCGGTGGTTGGGCGAGCCGTCGGCCACGACACATTGATTGAGCCTTTCACCTCGCCGGCAACCGTCACCGGCACCGACTCGCGTTCAGCCGAATCGGCGGGTAATCCGTTTGTGTAACTTGTTCCTTTATAGACAATTGTAACGAAAATTCCATCGGGTGAGTCGAAGCCTTCGGCCACAGTGTTGGCAATATATTGCAGCATCGAGTTGCGGTTGTCGAACTGTGCGGCTTCGGCGGTCATTCGGCCAATGGTGGCCAGCATACGGTCGGTCAGCAGATTTGTCGGGTGTTGTTCCATATTCCACTTTTAAATTATCACCTAAATTAAATGAATTTCGTCAAAATTGGCTGACAAATTTATTCGGGCAGAATAAATGTGATAGCATGTTGATAATCAACAGAATATTTGATAACAATTGGAATGTGGCGAATCATTTTCGGGATGCCGAAAATGAACAAACCTAAAAAATCGGACATTTTAGAACTTTCCTTAATTGTTGATTTGTAAATTTGCACACATTTTGGAAACTATTGAGAATGTCTATCTTCAGTAAAAAATATACGCCGCGTTGGATTGTGCTGATTATTGATGTGTTCATCTGCGTGGCATCGACAATTATAGCCTACCTGCTTCGATTTAACTTTGAAATACCTGAAAACGAGAATGTTGGCGAGCTAACACAGATTGTGCAACTAGTTGTTAGCGTCAGGCTCATAAGTTTTCTAATTGCAGGTACTTACGCCGGAATTGTAAGGTACACCGGCTTGCGCGACGCTCGACGGATTCTTATAACCATAACGGCAGGCAGTCTTTTCATTGTGGCAACCAATCTGATCTGCTACTATTCAGGACTTACACAGGCGTTTATTGTGCCAATGTCGATTGTCATAATCGACTTTCTGACAACACTTTTCTTCATGATTTCGCTGCGATTCCTGGTCAAATCGGTATTCTTCGAATTCAAAACGACGGCCAAATCGAAAAATGTGATTGTCTACGGCACCGACCGTAACGCGCAGGCCGCAAAACATGCCATCGAAGAGGACCGCGACGCCAATTTCAAAGTGGTGGCCTTTGTCGACGACCTCAGCAAAAAATCGAACAAAAAAATCGATGACCTTCCAATCTATCCTATCGACAATCTGGAGTCGCTTATCACCGAACTCGACGCCCGCCACCTGCTTCTGGCAAAACCATTCCAGTCGGTCGAGAAAAAGCACGAGATTATTGAACTGGGCCTGAACAACGGCATCACAATGCTCAACGTGCCTAAGTTCGAGAGTTGGATTAATGGTGAGCTGAGCTCGAAGCAAATCAGAAACATCAAAATCGAAGACCTTCTGGAGCGAAACCCCATTCAACTAGATATCAATAAAATACAAGGCCAGATTAAAGGTAAAACAATGCTCGTTACCGGAGCGGCAGGTTCGATTGGCAGCGAGATTGTGCGCCAGCTCATTAAGTTTGAGCCGCGCAACATTGTGCTTTTCGACCAGGCCGAAACGCCAATGTACGATATTGAAATGGAGTTGCGCGACACTTGCTCGGCAAGCAATATTACCATTGTGATTGGCGACATTACCGACCATCAGCGCGTTGAGGAGGTCTTCAACGAGTTCAAGCCCGAAATTGTCTATCATGCAGCCGCTTACAAACATGTGCCAATGATGGAGAACAACCCCGTCGAGGCTGTCCGCAACAATGTCATCGGAACGCGTCTGATTGCCGACATGGCTGTGAAATATGGTGTGAAACGCTTTGTGATGGTCTCAACCGACAAGGCCGTCAACCCAACCAACGTGATGGGCGCATCGAAGCGCATCGCCGAAATCTACACACAATCGCTCAACGGCAAATCGGCCACACTGTTCATTACAACACGATTCGGCAACGTGCTTGGCTCGAACGGCTCGGTGATCCCGCGTTTCAAAAAACAAATTGAGGAAGGCGGCCCAATCACTGTCACACACCCGCAGATAACACGTTACTTTATGACCATTCCCGAGGCCTGCCAGCTGGTTTTGGAGGCCGGAGCGTCAGGCAAAGGAGGCGAGATTTTCATATTCGACATGGGCAAATCGGTTAAGATTGTCGATTTGGCCAAAAAGATGATTAAACTGTCGGGGCTGGAGTTAGGCAAAGACATTCAAATCACCTACACCGGCTTGCGCCCGGGCGAGAAACTATACGAGGAACTGCTTGCAAACAAGGAAAATACCATTCCCACACCGCATCCGCAGATTATGGTGGCAAAGGTTCGCGAATATGACCACGACGAGGCCAGCACCAAAATAGATGGTTTCCTGCCGCTGATAGCTGAGCAAGACAACTTTAAGATTGTCAAACTGATGAAGGATATTGTTCCTGAATTTTTGAGTCAGAATTCAATCTACGAGGAACTTGACCGGGCCGTAAAACACTAATTATTACCAGCTTTCAGTCTCCTCGACATTCCGAGGCTTTTTGTTAGGTGTCCAAAACGATACTTCTTTGAACCAGAATTTACGTTTTTGGCCGTTGCTGTCAATTGTCAGTTGGCCGTTCGACTCCACATTCTCAATCTGTCCGCTGAAACGCTCGCCCGATGGTGTCACAAAATCGCACGTTTCGCCCTTGCGATAGAGGCGCGCAAGGTAAGCCTCGTTAATCCTTTCCTCCCACCCGTCGGCCAGCATTTGGTACCATAAATCAATCTGATGCAGCACTTTGGGCAGCTCTGCGGTTAAATCGAATTTTTTGTCGAAAATGTTGAACATCGATACCGGATTAGGCGCATCGCTTATAAACGCTTCTTGATTGACATTCAACCCGATACCAACTATCGAATATACAATATGGTCGCCCATGAGCTGATTTTCAATCAAAGTGCCGCTTATTTTGCTGTCGAAATGATAGATATCGTTCGGCCACTTGATTTTGAATATTCCGCCAGTCGATTCAAGGTAGTCGGTCAACGCCAGCGACACCACTTTCGAAATCATAAACATTTTGTCGGCCTTAAGAAAATCGGGGCGCAGCAAAACGCTGAAAGTCAAGTTCTGGCCAGGCTGGCTCTCCCATGTTGCGCCAATCTGGCCGCGACCAGCTGTCTGCGCGACTGCAACCACAGTATACCCCTCAGGCAAAGCCTCACGGTCGGCAATGCTTTTGAGCAGTTCGTTGGTCGAGAGCGTCTCGCTGACTTTGTCAATCTTAAATTCAATCATGGCGGCACATTATTACGCCTAAACGCTTATAATCTTGTTCTTTATGGCGTACATTATAAGGTTGGCGGTGTTTTTCGAGTTGGTTTTGCTCAACAGGTTCGAGCGGTGCTTGTCAACCGTCCGCTTGCTGATGAAGAGCGAGTCGGCAATCTCCTGATTCGACAACCCCTTGCAGATCTCTTTCAGCACTTGCAACTCACGTTTCGAGAAATTAGCGTCGGAAGTATCTGGCTCCTTGTGAGGTTGGAACTTGCGGATAACGTTGTAGAGAATGTCTTGCGAGAAAAAACTGTTGCCGGCCACCACTTGCTCAATGGCGTTCAACACATCGGCAATGTCGGAGTTTTTCAGCAGAAAACCTTTTGCTCCGGCGTTAATCATCTCATAGTAATACTCCTCCTCGCCGAACATCGACAGAGCAATGATTTTCATCTGCGGCGCAATGCGTATAGCCTCACGTGTGGCCTCAATGCCGTTCATCATAGGCATGCTGATGTCCATCAGAACCACATCGGGAGCGTTGTCGGGAGTGAGTCGGTCCACAAACTCCTTGCCGTTGGCCGCCTCTGTCACAACCTTCAAGTTGTTTGTGTTGTCGAGCAGCAGCTTCAGCCCGTTGCGGAAAAGTGCATGGTCGTCGACGAGTGCTATTCGGATGGTGTCCATTGGCTAAATTTTTACCTTCATAATTGAGTGGAAACCATCGCCCGGAGCGCTGCTGTAGACAAACGTCCCGTTTATCGAACTCATTCTTGAGGCGATGTTCGACAATCCCATGCCGCTGTTCGTTGCGCTTTGAGCTGCCTCACTGTCGAAACCTTTACCGTTATCGTTGTAATTTATAACAAGCATGCGCTGGATTTTCTCGAGACTGATGTCGATGGTTGTGGCACCAGCGTGTTTAATCGTGTTGTTGATGAGTTCGCAGGTGGCGCGGTACATCACTATCTCGACGTTAGTGTCGAAACGGTCGCTGTCGGTCAGGTCGGTACTGAAATTGATCTCTACTGTTTTCGACTGGCTGACTTTGAGTGCGAAATTCCGGATCGCGCTTGCCAGACCAAAATTGGTAAGCACGTGCGGACTCAAGTTGTTCGAAATCTCCTTGATACTCTCCACCGCCTCGTTAATCACATTGCTGGCATTCTCGAGAACCTGTTTCGAATGATCGTCGCGCTCGTGCTGCAGCAAGGCCGACAGCGTCATGCGTGCCGTCGAGAGCAGAGGACCCAAACCATCGTGAAGGTCTTTGGCAAAACGACGACGCTCGCGCTCCTCGGTCTGGATTACAGCCCGCATCAGGCGGCGCTCCGACCGACGACGCTCGCGCTCGGCACGGCTGAGCGTGTAGAACAGTTCGCCAATAAGGAACACTCCTGCAGTGAACACAAACGAGATGACTACACCCAACCAGTCGTCGGCAGGTTTCAGATAGAACGAGAAGTCGTCGTTGAGAAACTGTATCAACTTGATAATCATCTTTATTGCCAGCAAAATAAAGCCAGCTGAGATGAGAATCCACGATGCGCGGTATTTGGTGACGCGCATAAGCCTGATGGCCAGCACAGCTGCAACAATTTGCAGCGTAATCGCTATTATAAGTGCTACTAATCGAATCATAATAGGCAAAGTTAGCACGCATTTTTAATTAACGACCAACTTGGTGGGTAAAAATTTCCATATTGGTTCTCGTTTCGAGAATATGAAGAAAAAGTTCTTACATCCCATAATTAAACTTGTTCGTAACCCGTTATTCTTTTGCTTTCAACTTATAACTTGAAATAACTATTTTTGCAACCAATCAGAAAATCTGGTTATGACAAAAAAGATTGCAGTTTTTCCCGGTTCGTTCGACCCGTTTACGCTCGGTCACCATTCGGTTGTGACAAGGGCTCTTCCGCTTTTCGACGAAGTGGTTGTGGCCATCGGTAAAAACACCATGAAGAATGGCTTTTTCAGTATCGATGAGCGTATTGAGCTGATTGAAAGTGTTTACCTCAATGAGCCGAAAATCAAAGTAATGGCCTACGACGGGTTGACAATCGATTTCTGCCGGCAGATTGGGGCAACATTCATGCTGCGCGGAATCCGCACAGTGTCCGATTTCGAGTACGAATGCGCCATATCGCAGATGAACAACCTGATGCAACCGGGCATTGAGACCGTTTTTCTGCTCACCACGCCCGAGCTGACGCCGGTCAACTCCACCATTGTGCGCGAAATCCTGAACTACGGCGGCGACGTGAGCCAGTTTGTGCCGGCAAGCATGGATATTAAAGGTGTTCTGAACAAACGGAAATCTAAATGAAGCCAATCAGATTCATTTTGACGATTGTTTTGTTGGGCGTTATGTATTCCGCAAACGCACAGAAGACCATTCTGCAAGGCTGCAACCCCACATACAAAGGTCAGGAAATAAATGTTTATTCATGCACCGACTACATATCGGGCACCAAAACACTGGTGGGCAGCGGCATAGCCGACAGCATCGGCAATTTCAGAATCGAACTGAACATAAAAGGAACATGCCGCGTCACACTCGATCTCGGACGTTTGAGAGGCGTTCTATATGCCGATACTGCAATGACTTATGACATTGCGCTGCCCGACTACACGCCCAAGACAAAGGCCGATTTGCTGAATCCCTATTTCGAACCCGATGAATTTCTAGTCGGAATCAAAAACCCCGACCGCTACAATATAAATATGTATATCGACATCTTCGATTACACCTACGAGGAGTATCTCGAACGCAACTACTACATGCTGGCGTCGGAACGCAACTACCAAAAGAAATTCGGAAAACCGGTGCAAACGGCCGTCGACAGCATAATTGGCGAGATTGAGCAGATGTTCGACACCATTCCCAACGAGTTTTTCAGCACCTACAGACAGTATAAATATGCATGGCTGAAATTCATCAGCTATATGCGCGACTGGCGTTACATGTCGCGTGAATATTTCAACGACCAGCCCGTGGCCTACGAGAATCCGGCCTACATGGACCTGTTCAACCAAATATTCACCAACTTCTTGAAATTCTACATGAACACACGCGAAGGCGAGCGCATATATTCCGACATTGCCTACTCTAAAAGTCCGGTAAAAGCAAAGCAGACGCTATCAAACAGTCTGGCAATAACCAACGACACATTGCAGGAAATGGTTCTGCTCAAAGGCATACACGATGCGCTTTATGACTGCTACTTCACCACAAGCAGTCTGCTTATAGCCCTCGACTCCATTAAATCAAGCACCACAATACAACAGCACAAGCAGATTGCCCAGAATATTGAGCAAAAGAAACAAATAACCAGCGCGGGCACAATGGCACCCGATTTCTGTCTTGCCGACACTGCAGGCGTCTTCCGCAGCGTTGATGAGTACCGCGGCAAATATGTCTACCTCAACTTTGTGTCGAGTTACAGCTACACCTGCACCCAAGATTTAGAGCAGTTGAAGCTTCTTAACGAGAAAACCAAAGGCGTGATGGATGTGATATCGATTTCTATCGACGACGATTTCGACCAAATGAAGAATTTCTTCAAGCGTAACGGCTACAAATGGACTCTGCTCGACCTGAAGAGCGACAAATCGGTGCTTGACAGATATAATGTTAAAGCCTTCCCCTCCTATTTTCTGATTGACACCAACGGCACAATATGCATGTCGCCGGCGCCATCGCCATCAGAAGATTTTGAGACGAGATTCAGGCAAATATTCCAAAACAACAAACACTAAGGTGTCAAACCAACAAAAATATCCACGTTATGCGTAAGCTGATTTTTGCAACACACAACCAGCACAAGTCGGAAGAAGTTGTGCGGATGATTGGCGATCTGTACGAAGTGGCCGACCTGAGCCAGACAAACATTGAGGAGGACATACCCGAAACCGGCAATACTCTTGAATCGAACGCACGACTGAAAGCACGCTACGTGTACGACCGCACCGGACTAAACGTGTTTGCCGATGACACCGGACTCGAAGTTGACGCTCTCAACGGACAGCCTGGCGTGATAACCGCCCGCTATGCCGGTCCCGAATGCGACTCGGAGAAAAACATGCGCAAACTGCTTGCCGAACTGGCCAACGAGGAGAACCGCCGCGCACAATTCCGAACCGTTATATGTCTCAAGCTTGGCGAGGACGAGTATCTTTTCGAAGGCATTGTAAAAGGCACAATAACAAAGAGTTTCAGTGGCACTGGCGGTTTTGGCTACGACCCCATTTTTATGCCCGACGGCTATGACCAAACCTTTGCCGAAATGCCAATGGACGAGAAAAACAAAATCAGCCACCGCGGACGGGCTATTGAAAAACTAGTAAAATTTCTGCGCCAGTTAGGCGACCAGCAATAGTTGTATTTCAATCGCTTTCGCGAAAAATTCATACTTATAAAACTGATTCGCTAAAAAAACTCCGCTACACAATGGCGAAAACGTCTCTTTCAATCGGCAGAAACGACTGCACCATTGAAACCAAACAACCTTACCACAAAAAACATTTCGCTATCCCTCAACAAGTTATCCCCCAATAGGTATAAATACCTATTTCCACTTCATGCCAAATTATGTAATTTTCCGACGTGAATTAAAAATGCGGGAAACCGTTTTTGGAGAATAGTTACAAACGTGCGTAAAAATGAAATTTGAGCGACTAATCGGCCTTTTTGTACGGCAACACCTCTTGCTGAATGCCGTTGTGCACACTTATGCTATTATGTGCATTAGGTACTATTCTGCTATAAACCAACAATTTACCCCTCCACAGCATATTACATTTCGCTGTAATCCAGCCAATTATACACAACACATATTCTCATTTTGCGCAGACGCGATTAATCGCGTCTCTACCGCATTGTGCGCCATTGTGCATGCGTTGCGTTGTACAGACGGTGCATGCACCGTCTCTACCAAGGTGGATAATATTAAATCAAACATTTTCAATTAAATAAATATTACTAACATTTTAAATTTTAATGCTATGAGGAAAATCTTTGCACTATTTACCGCCGCACTTTTTGCGGCAAACGCATGGGCAGCCGATGTTGAATTCAAAGTCAACGATGGTGTAATGTTATATTTCAACTATATAAACGACAACACCGAGTTGCGTTTAGTCAATGATAATAGTTACAAAAGTTACACAAATATAACCATTCCTTCGCCTATTAGAGTTGATGGCGTTGACTATCCTGTAACAGAGATTGGTGATCACGCATTCAACAGTTGTAGTAGTTTGGAAACAGTCACTATCGGAAATTCGGTAAAGAAAATTGGTGATAGGGCCTTTTATGAATGTGGCAGTTTGGAATCAATTACACTTTCCGAAACGGTAGAAACGATTGGTAGAGAGGCGTTTACATATTGTTATTCTCTAACCGAAATCAGCATTCCTAATTCCATTAAAAATATAATTGGAGGTAGTAGTAGTATGTTTTATCGCTGTGACAATCTTCGCTATAAAGAAGAAGGTAATTTAAGATATTTAGGCAACAATAGCAATCAGTATGTTGTATTGGTTGGTGTCTCAAACAATAGTTTAACTACGGCTGAAATAAACAATGATTGTAAGTTGGTTATGTCAAGTTCATTAAGTTATTGTAATAATCTAACTTCCATTGTTGTGGGTACTTCTGTTAAAAAAATTGGCGAATGGGCATTCAGTGGTTGCCCAAGCCTAACCTCAATAATAATTCCGGCTTCAGTCGAAGAACTTGATGGATACTTGTTTTCAAGTTCACCCAATGTTACAGCCCTATGCGAAGCCGCAGGCAAACCCAATGGCTGGAGTAATGCATGGAATTGGTACGACGGTGAGGGTACCAGAAAAGTAAACTGCGTTTGGAACTATAAAAACAAAACAGTTACGGCTGTCGCCAATAATGCGGAGTATGGCACGGTTACGGGCGGAGGAACATACACCTACGGTCAAACAGCAACCATATCGGCTGAAGCCAACACGGGTTACAAGTTTGTTGGCTGGAGCGATGGCAACCACGACAACCCGCGCACCGTTACGGTGAAAGACAACGATGCGGAGCCAGCCATTAACACCTACACCGCCACATTCTACCCCAACAGCGCCGAAACGTATGATATTGTTGTCGCCATTAAGGGCAAAGGCACGGTTTCGGGTGCGGGAATCTATCTTAAAGACGCCGATGTGTCACTTACCGCCACTCCTGCCAATGCCGATATTTATCATTTTGTGGGTTGGAGCAACGGTACCGAGATTGTCTCGACAAACACCACCTACAGTTTCCAAGCCACAGCCGATGTCAGCCTTACAGCCATTTTCGAGGGCACGACGGTTCAGATAGGCGACAACACTGTCCACGCCATTGGTCATATAAAAGACAACGCAGTATTCCGCCCCACACTGTCGGGCCGTTACACATTATCGTTATCAGGAGGAGGGCTTTACTTTTACGGTTGCCTGCTCGATAGCGATGGGAATATATTGATTGAGAAAACGGGTAGTCCCACCAATTTCAATTTCAAATACGATTTAGAGGCAGGCCAAACCTACTACATTGGCGCAGGATACGAAGATGAAAACATTGAAGGAGATGTAACACTCAACATTTCGAATCCTGTGTTTTTTATTACAGCCACCACACCCGGCAACGGTGTGGTTAGCGGAAGCGGAATCTACAGTTACAACACCACAGCCCAACTTTTGGCCACGCCCTCTGATGGCTACCACTTTGTGAAATGGGAGGACAATAACAGCACCGACAACTCGCGCACGGTTACCGTAACCGGCAGCGCAACCTACACGGCTATTTTTGAGATTAACACATATCAGATTTCGATTGCCGATGCCGCCAACGGAACCACCGAGGGCGCAGCCGAGTACACGCACGGCGAAACCGTGATTCTCACCGCCACAGCGGACAATGGCTACCATTTTAGTGGTTGGGGTGATGGCAACAGCGATAATCCGCGCACCTTCAAGGCTACCGCCGCCATGAGTCTTACGCCGTCGTTCGCCTTAAATACTTACAAAGTGAGTGTGGGCGCCGAGAACGGCACGGTAACAGGCGCCGGCGACTACACCCACGGCCAGACGGCCACTCTCACAGCCACTGCCAACAGCGGCTACGAGTTTGCCGGTTGGAGCGACGAGGTAACCGACAACCCGCGCCAGATTCAAGTAACACAGAACATATCAATCCGCGCCATATTCATTAGCGAGGGCGAGCATGTCTATGCCATTCGTGTTGGCACACCGCAGAACGGCACCATTGTCGGCGACGGCCTTTACATTGTTGGCCGCACAGCCAAACTCGAGGCCATTCCGGCTGCCGGCTACCACTTTGTTGGTTGGGGCGACGGCAACACCGACAATCCTCGCCAGATTGTTGTATCGGCCGATATGAATCTTTCGCCTTCGTTCGCTATCAACACCTACGCTGTAACTGTCACAGCAGTGGGCAGCGGTACGGTTAGCGGCGACGGCAGCGAGTTCACCTTCGGTCAGCAAGCAACCATTACGGCCACTGCCGATGATGGATTCCACTTTGTGGGTTGGAACGATGGCGGAACCGACAATCCGCGCAAATTCGTAGTCACAGCCGATTCGGCGCTTACAGCAACATTCGAGATTAACAGTTACAAGGTTACGGGTATTGCAGCCAACGGAACCATTAGCGGCGCCCACGCGTACACCCATGGCAGCCAGGCCACCATTACGGCCTACGCCGAATATGGCTACCACTTTACCGAGTGGAGCGATGGCGAGAAAAACGCGACACGCACCTTTGCTGTGATGCGCGACACCACATTCACCGCATTGTTCGAGGCCAACATATATACTGCAACAGTGGCAAACTCGCAGCACGGCACGGTTAGCGGCGCAGGCGAGTACACCCACGGCCAGACGGCCACCTTCACCGCCACAGCCGAAGCGGGCTATCACTTCCTGTTTTGGGGCGATGGCGGCATAGCCAATCCGCGCACCGTTAAAATGACGCAGGACGTCGAGATGCGCGCCGTGTTCGCACTCGAGGGCCAAAACGCTGTCAACATTTCAGTTGGCGCCAACGGCAACGGCACGGTTTTGGGCGGCGGAATCTATATCGATGGCGATTCGGCAACCATTACCGCCAAACCCGAGAGCGAGGCTTATAAGTTTGTGGCGTGGAACGATGGCAATACCGAGAATCCGCGCTCGTTTGTGGTTAACGGCGATTCGGTGTTCACGGCAACATTCGAGACTAATATGTTCGTTGTAAAGGCTGCGTCGTCCGATAAAAAATGCGGAACTGTCAGCGGTGACGGCACTTATGCCTACGGCTCAACAATCGTTTTGAAAGCCACGCCAAACGAGGGCTATCGTTTTGTCCGTTGGAGCGACGACGATATTTATAACATTAAATATCTGACAGCCAACCAAGACTACAATTTCACGGCGTATTTCGCTCCCGTTACCGATACTATCTATGTCAAGACAGCCATTTCAGAAAACGCTGTGAAAATGAAGATTTACCCTAACCCCACAACATCGTTCGTCACCATCGAGGCCGACCGTAACATCTCGTACACACTCAGCAGTATGAGCGGCGCGGTGATTAAGAAAGAGGAGAATGAGGCATCATACATTGTCGATTTGTCGGGTTGTCCGGCAGGCATTTATCTGCTCAACACCTCCGACGGCAAAACGCATAAGATTGTGAAGAAATAATAATTGTAAAATATTAAATATCAATATTTTGTAGAGACGCCATAATATGACGTCTCTACTTTTTTTATGCATATTTATGTGGAAAAACCAATTTCCCCTACCCTCTAAACCCTTCCCTCTCACCCTTTAGTAAGTGTATTTCTTATATTTTTTCACAATATATCAACGTGGAGAAATGCCAACAAAAATGAATTATTTTTGCACCCTGAATGAATAAAAAAACATTATCCGTTAATGGAAAATAGAAGCCAAAGGCTGGCGTTGATAACAA
>JAGCFC010000225.1 GCA_017650325.1 Salinivirgaceae bacterium
CAGATGAGCGGCTGTCCGAACTTGTTGCCGAAGTCGCTCGCACCGTTCGACGCCTTGATAAGAATCTGCTCCGGCGTCTGATAGAGCCACGGACGCGGCTCGGTGGCCTTCTCCCACTGACGCCCGCCGTCAAGGCGCGGATACGAAGTCATATAAACGGCCGTTCCGGCAATCGGCATACTGCCTTTGCCGCCTCCCATACGGTCGCGGATTTCGCCGCCCGAACCAGTCGCAGCGCCATTGAACGGCTCCACGGTTGTCGGGAAGTTGTGTGTTTCGGCTTTCAGCGAGTAAACCGATTCGTAATCGGTAACCTCGAAGAAATCAGCCTTGTCCTGACTTGCCGGTGCAAACTGCTCGAGCTCGTGGCCCTGCATAAACGCGCAGTTGTCTTTGTAGGCCGAAACCACGTTGTTCGGGTTGGTTTTTGTAGTCTTTTTAATCAGGCCGAAAAGCGTTTCCTTCTTCTCCTCGCCATCGATTATGAACTGACCGCCGAAGATTTTGTGGCGGCAGTGCTCCGAGTTCACCTGCGAGAAACCGAAGACCTCGCTGTCAGTCAGCGGACGACCGAGTTTTTTCGCAAGACCTTCCAAATAGTTGATTTCCTCTTCTTTAAGTGCCAAGCCTTCTTTTTTGTTGTAAGCTCTGATGTCGGTTATATGAACAATGGGTTGCGGCTTGATATCGACAGTGAAAATGCTTTGGTCGAGCTTGTTGTAGAACGATTTGAGCATTGGGTCGAACTGCTTTTTGTCGGCATCCTGCGCCTCAAACTCCTCGATTCTGACAATGCCGCTGATGCCCATATTTTGGGTAATCTCGACGGCGTTGGTGCTCCATGGGGTAATCATCTCTTTGCGCGGACCAACGAATGAGCCAGCGGGCGCGTTTTGACCAAGGCACTCCGAACGGCCGAACAGCCAGTTCAGTTTTTCAATGTCAGCAGCTGCGATGTCGGCAGCCGTTTGCACTGCAATCACCTTATTTTCAGGTGTTTTGAAGAAGGTAACCATCAAAATTCGTTTTTAAAATATAATGCGCAAATCTACAAAAGATTAAGGGGCTGTCAAGGGTGGTTTATTCACAAATTTCGCACACAAAAGCCCATATTTCTTACTCTGAATCCCTCAACTATTCATCTCTTTAGTTATATTTGTAGAGTAATAACCCAAAAAGAATTAATGAAATTATGAAAGGTGTTTTTATCACGATGGTCATTCTGGATGTTATGGCCTTGTTTGCGAGCATTGTCGGCGTTGTGAATTGCTATGTCGAAGTCGGCCACACCGACCCTCTGCCGTGGTGTCTGCTGATGTCGTGGGCCATTATCGGTATAATAAAAGATGGCTTGATTTATCGCGGAAGCGAGATGAGCTCAACAGGTCAGAATGGTGTAAACCAAATTAGGGACACACTTCGCCCGCAAGCCTAATTTTAATAAATTGCGCCATTATTTCCGTTGCCGGGATTACAAACTCCGCGCAAGGGTTATTTTATTTCCAGTCAGTTTGTTAACGAATTGACTGGCGTGAAAATTTGTTGTTGAAATTAAACATCGAACTATGTTTTCAGGAATTGTTGAAGAGTTTGCCGAAGTTGTCGGCATTGAGAAAGACCAGGAGAATCTGCATTTCACACTGAAGTGCTCGTTTGTTAATGAGTTGAAAATCGATCAAAGCGTGGCGCACAACGGCGTTTGCCTGACGGTGGTGCGCATCAAGGACGGGACCTACACCGTGACGGCTATGAAAGAGACTCTTGATTGTTCGAACCTGGGTTTGCTGAAAGTTGGCGACAAGGTGAATGTTGAGCGCTCAATGTTGATGAACGGCCGATTGGACGGTCACATTGTGCAAGGCCACGTGGACAAGACAGCTCGCTGCACAAAGGTTGAAGATGCCGAAGGAAGCCACGTTTTCACCTTCGAGTACGATTTTGACAAGGAAATGGCATCGCGCGGTTATCTGACTGTGGATAAAGGTTCTGTGACGGTCAACGGCGTGAGCCTGACGGTTTGCCGCCCGACTCACAACTCGTTCCAAGTCTGCATCATTCCTTACACTTTCGACAACACCAACTTCCACACTATAAAGGTTGGAACGGTTGTCAATCTGGAGTTTGACATCATCGGAAAATACATTGCGCAAATCACAAAACTGTCGCAGGAATAGTGTTGAGTTGTTGCGCGCAACGTTTCTACACAACACGTGCGTCCTACGAACACCCAACACCTAATACCTAACACCAAAAAATTAATTAAATGGACATTGTCGACTTGTCGTTTACTGACAAACGTTTTGATACTCATTCTATTACGATAGGAAATCTGCAAATGGGCGGCACCAATCCCATTCGTGTGCAATCAATGGCCAACACGCCAACGCACGATGTGGAAGCGTCTATCCGCCAGGCAATAGAGATTTTCGATGCAGGCGCCGAACTTGTAAGGTTCACGGCGGTGGATGAGAAAGACGCCTATGCCCTGCGTGACATCAAAAACGGACTTGTGGCCAAAGGTTACACAAAACCCATTGTGGCCGACGTGCATTTCAACGCCAAACTGGCCGACATTGCCGCGCAATTTGTTGACAAAGTGCGCATTAACCCGGGAAACTATCTTGAGAAACGCGCCACCTTCGCCACACTCGAATTCACTGACGATGAGTATCGCGCCGAACTCGACAAACTTGACAGCCGGCTGCTGGAACTCATCAAAATTTGCCGTGAGCACCATACCGCACTGCGCATAGGCACCAACCACGGCTCGCTTTCCGACCGCATAATGTCGCGCTACGGCGACACGCCCGAAGGTATGGTTGAGGCAACAATGGAGTTTCTGCGCGTGTGCAAAAAATATGATTTTCAAGATGTTGCCGTTTCGCTTAAATCGAGCAACACAGTGGTTATGGTGCAGGCTTACCGCCTACTTGTGAAGCAGATGAACGCTGAAGCGATGAACTTTCCCATTCATTTGGGCGTCACAGAGGCAGGCACAGGCTCCGACGGCATCATCAAATCGGCAGTTGGCATTGGCACTCTACTGACTGACGGCATTGGCGACACCATTCGCGTATCGCTTACGGGAAGCCCCGCAGCCGAAATTGCCCCGGCAAAAATGCTTGCCGAACATTTCGCCAGCAGCAACAAGAACGTGAAAATCAACTACAACGAGCCTCTTGCTCTCGACCCGTTCAAATTTAGCAAACGCGACACCAGCCTCAATCCATCGTTCGACAACAAGAAGCCGCTGGTAATCTGCGACTTGCCTGACCTTTCAATGGAGACGCTCAAATCGCTTGGCATTAGTTTCGACTTGAACACAATGACCATCAGCGGCAGCAATCAATCGCCTGACGTTCTGTATTTTGGAGCGCCCGAAATGGATCTGCCCGATTTTAAGACTAAAAACATCTCGCTTTTAATTGATTACAAAGTTTGGATTAAGGATAGCAATTTTGAGCCGCTTTATGGTTTGAATACATATTTATCAGCAAAATACAAATCTGACAAGCGCAACTGGGTAATGGTTAGCCTAAATACTCTCACACCCGAAGCAATGGCCGTGCTTAAAACCGACCCCACGGTGGTGCTCATTGCGTGCTCAATGTGCGTGAACCAGGCCGCAGAGCAACGTGCCATCTTCAACACACTGATGGCCAATGGCGTAAATCTGCCAGTGGTGGTCAGTAGCATCTACAAAGAGCCCGATGTTGCCAAATTCCAACTGACAGTCGCCGCCGACAACGGTCTGTTCTTCATCGACGGACTGGCCAACGGGTTGTGGTTGAGCAATTTCGCACCAATGCAAGTGAGCATTGTGAGCGAAACAGCCTTCACCATTCTGCAATCGGCTCGCGCACGCTACACCAAAACCGAATACATTGCCTGCCCGTCGTGCGGCCGCACGTTGTACGACATCGAGAAGGGGCTTGCCGAAGTGAAAAAGGTTACACAGCACCTGACCGGGCTGAAAATTGCCGTTATGGGCTGCATTGTGAACGGCCCTGGCGAAATGGCCGATGCCGACTACGGATATATGGGCGCTGGTCCAGGCAAGGTGAATCTGTACAAAGGCAAGACGCTTGTGAAACGCGGTGTGGATGAAGCCGTTGCACCAGCTGAACTACTTAAAATAATTGAGGAGGAGCAGGATAAGAGTTGAATGGAGAAAGAGGATTTTTCACTTTTGCCTTATGCCATTCGAACTTGAGTTTTGTTACTCTTCCAAAGCCTATTTCCCCGAACAATGCCGCTTGATTGAGTCGATATAGACTTCGGCGTAGCGCGATAGGGCCATTCCCTTGCGGGTAATGATGCCCACGGTCATTTTGTCGTCAATCAGCAACGGACGGGCAATAA
Organism: Salinivirgaceae bacterium; assembly: GCA_017650325.1. Lineage (GTDB taxonomy): Bacteria > Bacteroidota > Bacteroidia > Bacteroidales > SZUA-534 > RUG13583. Next base: position 4,363 of record JAGCFC010000225.1, read on the forward strand.
TGTTCTCGCCGTTCAGTTTGTGGCTTATCACGCCAGAGCAAATGGTGTAGCCGTTGAGGCCGATTATCAGGTTGAAAAGCGTTGCGCGGTCGCGGACCTTGATGTTTTTTGTGCAGTCGAAATCGATTGGTGCGAGCGGCTCTTCCGAAAAATAGAACGAATTGAAATCGCCTTGCTCGTATGTCAGATACGGGTACGGCTTCAGGTCGTCGAGCGATATTTTCTCGTTGGCGGCAAGCGGATTCTGCGTCGATATGAATATATGCAGCGGTGTTGTTAGAATAGGCGCGAACTGCAAATGATTCTTACGCAGCAATTTATCGATTATATCGCCATTCTTGCGGCTTTTGAACAGCACCCCCACTTCGCTTTTCAGTTTTGCCACATCGTCGATAATCTCGTGAGTCTGCGTCTCGCGAAGGGTGAAATCGTACGACGGACCGCCAAACTCGCGTATCACATCAACAAAGGCGTTCACGGCAAACGAATAGTGTTGGCAACTCACCGAAAAGATTGGATTTGTGCCGCCGCCGGCCTTGTATCGGTCTTCGAGAAGCGATGCCTGTTCTAAAACCTGCCGTGCGTAGGCCAGAAACTCGTCGCCTTCGTTGGTGATTGTAACGCCCTTGTTTGTCCGCGAGAAAATGCGGATACCCATTTCATTTTCAAGTTCATGTATGGCCGCCGTCAGACTTGGCTGCGAGATGAAAACCCGCTTCGACGCTTCGGTAATGTTGCGCGTGTCGGCAACCGTAACGGCATATTTCAATTGTTGCAGTGTCATGGTGCAAGTATAGGCATAATTTCCATTCGTGCCATAGAAAAAATCTATAGCAAACGTTATGAAAATAGTATTTTCCGCTTTCTGACCGACACGCTAAACTTGCACCCAACAAAAAATTCTAAAAACAACAAGTTATGACAGCACAAACTTCAGTCATTGGTTTTCCGCGAATCGGGAAAAACCGCGAACTAAAATTCGCAAGCGAAAAATTCTTCAAGGGTGAAATCACAGAGGCCGAACTTCAGGACACTGCAAAAGCCATTCGGCGCTACGGTTGGGAAAAACAGCGCGAGGCCGGTATCGGCTTTGTTGCGTCGAACGATTTCTCGTTTTACGACAATATGCTCGACACCGCGTTTTTGCTTGGCGCCGTGCCGGAACGCTACACGGCTCTGAATCTGAACCCGATAGAGACATATTTTGCCGCCGCCCACGGCTATCAGGGCGCAAAAGGCGATGTTAAGGCACTGCCGATGAAAAAATGGTTCAACACCAACTACCACTACATTGTGCCCGAACTTGGCGCCGCCACAAAAATCGCCCTTGCCGAAAACGCAAAGCCTGTGGCCGAATTTGTCGAGGCCAAAAAGTTGGGAATCAACACCGTGCCAAATCTGATAGGCATTTATACATTTTTAAGACTTTCGACATACACCGATAATAAAAAGGCTGCCGATTTTGCTGCCGACGCTGTTTCGGCTTACGTGCAACTTGCTGAAAATCTTGCCAAATCGGGTGCCGAATGGATTAGTTTCTCGGAACCGGCTCTCGTTTTCGATGTTCAGGCTGATGAAAAGCAACTTTTCAAATCAATCTACAGCGAAATCGTTGCTCAAATCAAGCGTAAAACCAGTCTGAAAATCGCGCTGCAAACCTACTTCGGCGACATTCGCGATGTGTATGCCGATGTTTGCTCGCTCGGTTTCGATGCCATTGGGCTCGACTTTGTCGAAGGCAAAAAATCGCTCGAACTCGTGAAATCGGGCTTCCCGAAAAACACTCTCTTGCTTGCCGGAATTGTGAACGGCAAGAACATTTGGCGTGCTAATTATGCCGATAAACTCGCCATTATCAAAGAGTTGGCTAATGTGGTTGATGCCGGCGGAATAGTTGTATCGACTTCGTGCTCGTTGCTTCACGTGCCATACACAACCGCAAGCGAGGCCGCTCTGTCCGACGACATTAAAAAGCATTTCGCCTTTGCCGAAGAAAAACTGACCGAATTGGCCGACATTGCCAGCGGCAACGCTTCGGCTTTGGCCGCAAACCGCGAACTTTTCGCCACCCGCCGGACTGTTGAGTCGGCTGCGGTGCAGAAAGCGCTTGCCAGCCTGACAGACGCCGATTTTGTGCGCCTTCCGGCCTTTGCCGAACGCGAGAAGATTCAGCACGAACGCTTCGCCCTGCCGCTGTTCCCGACCACCACAATCGGCTCGTTCCCGCAGACAAAAGAGGTTCGGGCCAACCGCGCACTCTTCAAAAAAGGCTCAATCAGCAAGGAACAGTATATTGAATTCAATAAGAAGAAGATAGCCGAATGCATTGCCACACAAGAAGAAATCGGGCTCGACGTGCTTGTTCACGGTGAGTTTGAGCGCAACGATATGGTTGAGTATTTCGGCGGCCTTATGGACGGTTTTCTGTTCACACAGAACGCGTGGGTGCAGAGTTACGGAACGCGCTGCGTGAAGCCGCCTGTGGTTTGGGCCGATGTTACCCGCCGCCAGTCGATGACCGTCGATTGGATTGTGTACGCGCAGAGTTGCACCAAAAAGACGGTGAAGGGTATGCTCACAGGCCCGGTTACCATTCTCAATTGGTCGTTCCCGCGCGAGGATGTGTCGCTGAAAGAACAGGCTTGGCAGATTGCGCTCGCCATTCGCGACGAGGTTATCGATTTGGAAAAGAACGGCATACGCATTATTCAGATTGACGAGGCCGCTTTGCGCGAGAAACTGCCGCTTCGCCGTTCCGATTGGCACACCGAATATCTCGATTGGGCCATTCCGGCCTTCCGTCTTGTTCACGCCAAAGTGAAACCCGAAACGCAAATCCACACCCATATGTGCTACAGCGAGTTCAACGACATTATCAGCGATATCGATGCAATGGATGCCGATGTAATCACCTTTGAGGCCAGCCGTTCCGACCTTAAGATTCTTGACGCGCTCAAGGCTTCGAATTTCAAAACCGAAGTTGGCCCGGGTGTGTATGATATTCACTCGCCGCGCGTGCCGTCGGTTGCCGAAATCAGCGACGCTCTGCACAAGATGCTCACAAAGGTGCCGCAATACAAACTTTGGGTTAACCCCGACTGCGGACTCAAAACCCGTGGCGAAACCGAAACAAAGGCAAGCCTTAAGAATCTTGTGGAAGCCGCAAAACAACTTCGCAAAGAAGTGAAGGGGTGAGTTTGAGTTTAAACGCTTCGCTGTTGAACAGGTTTAAAGTTTAGCGTTTAGAATTACAGACAATAATTAAAAAGAGAGGGGATTTACATTCTCTCTCTTTTTTGTTTTCACACTTTCTCAAAACTTCCACCTAACCTGAAATTTCCACAGAGTAATCCAAAAGATTAGCAAAACCGGATATTCTTTTGATATCAAGGTATTTGCAAAGGCCCACTATTGCTTTTCAATCAACAAAAAAGCCCGTTAAACGAAAAGAATCGTTTAAAAACTTAAGATTTAGTTTGCAAACTAAAATATTAGTTATAGATTTGCGTTGTTAAACAAAAATTGATTGTGATATGGTAGGAAAATCAAAAAACAGCAATGGCGAGAGGTTACGTGAACTGACCCGTGCCGAAATGGAAGTTATGAAAGTGCTTTGGGAAAAAGAGCACGCGCTGACAAAAGACATACTCGATACAATGCCTGAGCCGAAACCTGCCTATAACACCGTTTCGACCATAATCAGAATTTTGGAAACGAAGGGTTTTGTAGGCCACAAGGCATACGGTCACACACACGAGTATTATCCGCTGGTGTCGAAGCACGACTACACCAATAGTTATATGAGCAATGTGCTTGACAATTTCTTTGAAGGCTCGTTGAGCCAGTTGGTGAACTTTTTCACGGCGCAAAAATCGGTTTCAGTGAAAGAAGCCGATGAGATTATGAAAATTCTTAATCAATCTGACAATCAGTAATTTCCACTAACTAATACTTACAACTATGACCACGATTATTATTTATGCGGCCAAGACAATTGTATGCAGTTGTGCTTTCATTATGCTGTATATGTGGCAGTTCCACAAAAAGGTGCATTACAAATACTGCCGCATCTATCTGATTGCCACAATGTTGCTGTCGGTTGTTATTCCGGCATTGAACGTGCCAATTTATCCGAACCAGGCATTGCAGGCGCAAAGCGAAGTGCAATATGTTGGTGACACAACCGCCAATGAAAGCGATGCGACGGTAATAAGAAGAGAAACCGTGAATTATTCTGAACCGCCGGTATTAGCGGCGACTGTAACTGACACCGACACTGACACAAAAGCGGCTGCAATCGTTAAAAAGACCGATTGGAAAATCATTGGTTTGATTATCTATTTGAGTTTCATCGCTGTAACCATAATACTGACCATTCGAAGCCTGTTGAGAATATGGCGTTTGCGCGCGGAATCAGAACTGACTTCCAACCAGGATTTCAGCATAGCCAAAAACAGCAATGTAAAAACGCCGTTCACGTTTATCAAGACAATCTTTGTGGGCAACAGCTACACCGATGACGAGTGGCGGCAGATAATCAGCCACGAAGCAAGCCACGCACGGCACCTGCATTCAGTTGAACGGATGGCGATGACGCTGTTGCGTACGGTCTTTTGGTTCAATCCGTTTATGTGGATAGCCGCCAAACGCCTTGAAGAAGTGCAGGAATGGCAGGCCGACAACGACGCCATTGGCGACGGCTATGCCATCGAACAATACCGTTTAACCATTCTGCATCAGATATTTGGCTACACGCCCGACCTTTCGTTGGGAATGAGCAATTCTTTCACAAAAAACCGTTTTATTATGATGACGCAAAAACTAAACCGAAAATGCACCCGCCCGGCAGTGTTGGCGGCTGCAGTGGCCGCAGGGGCGTTCTTCGCCTTCGGCTGCACCACACAAACATTTGCCCGCAACGGACAGACATTGGATTCGGAAACTGTGGCGAGCAACAACGGCGACACGATGACTTTTACCAGAGAGATACCACCGTACAATTCTGACACATTCTCTAATATAGGTTTAACCTTCTATCCGGACAGATTTATCTGTGACACCGAAAATGAAGTGGTTAACAATAGATACAGAAGTGTGATTGTGGGCGAAAAAAGCATTGAGACTGTGGAATACTACCGCGACGGACGCAAAGTTTGCTTTGTCGTTGCCAATGGTGTTTCTGAAGTTAGAAACCCGCAATCGAGCGAACTTGATTGGGTGAATGAGAAAACATCAATCTTTTTTGAGGACCAGTTGATACCTTTCGCTGACTTTGAAAGGTTTAGAAAGAATAATGCTAAAGCTACTATTCATTATTTGCATCTAAACAGCGATATGGATTTTGTATATGTATATGGTTCGGGATGGAGCTATTCTCGTATGAAACTCAGACTTTATCATCCGCAATCAACATTTTGCAAAAAGTTGCCCGATGTGGTCCCTGTTGCAGATTTTTATTCATATGGACGCGATTTTGTCGAGTTGCAATTGATAGGTGCAAAAACGAATGAAATTTCAGTTTTGGTTGTTCCAAATTATGCGGATGTTTTTTGTATCTACGACAATTTTGTAAGTATTGGAAGGTTCAAAAGTTTACCGAGTTTATATCTTAAGAAGGTAAATCCAAACATAACCCTTTATCGAAATGCAGCGGCAAAAAAGCGTTTTGGTAATGAATATGATTATGTGGTAGAAGCAAGACCAACATATCCTGTTACTGAAGTCGACGATTTGCAATTTGGCACCAAATTATCTGAAGCATCGTTTACAGTCAGCAAAAACAACACAAAGACCTTCCGCGAATTACTGTCGTACGGAACATATTACATTCAAGTAGGAGCCAAAAATCCGTCTTTGTCAGGCCAAGTGATTGCAGCACTAACCACTAGTTGGGGACATTATTTAGGTGAAATAAAACGCCTGAAGAGTGACCAATCAGAAATTATCATTTTCCGCTGTGATGAAATGGACTATTACAACATTGAAATAAATTCGGAAAATGGCGATGAGGTCGACGGGACATATACCTTATGGCGTAAAAATGAATAGTTTATAGTCGATGTTTATAAAGTTGGCATCACTCTGCATTTGTGGGGTGATGCTACTTTTTTGTGTACATTTGAATAAAAGGATGTAATTGGTGTGCCTACATTCTCTCAAAACTTCCACCTTACCTGAAACTTGAATTCAGTGCGGTGGTTGGCGTCAATCATATTAGGCGAGGTGCCAATGGTCTCTTTGTCGGCGTACCAGATGCGCGCCGCCTTTGCCCAAATGGTCAGATTTTTGGCGGGCGACCACGTGGCGAGCAGATAGGTGCGAGTGCCGCGGCCGTACATCATTGGAATCGAATAGGCGTAGAGCACGTCACTCTCGTAGGCGTAGACGCGTGAGTTATAGGTTGTTTCGAATATCGCGTAGCGCACCGACAGACTCAACGGAAAACGGAACGGCGAGCAGGCCACATCCTGATAGAGCAGACAGCCGGTTTCGGTATCGGCGTTGCCGTTTTTGTAGCCCGACAGTTCGATGCGGCTTTTCAGTTGCCAGCGCTGATTTATGGCGTAGTTCAGGTGGTAGCGCACGGTCCAGCGCGAGAGGTCGGCCAGCGGTTGGATTTTGCCGTCTTCATTAGAGCCTTGCGTTTGAGTGGTTTCGTATTTTACCTTCCAAATCATTGATGTTGAGCGGTTTGCTGCAAATTCGGCTTGCGCCAGAAAATCGTTGCCGCGCGACGGGGCGTTCAGTCCGTATTTTATCCACGGGAAGCGATAGATGTCGTAGTAAGCCGATAGTTTCCAACGTTTTATAGGTGTTGCTTCGATGCCGAAAAAGAACCCTTCTTCGTTCTGTGTCTTTCCGCCTTCGGCAAATCCGCCCGCGTATTGCGCCTGATAATCACGGCCGTAGTTGCGGTATAGCACTGATGCACGAAGGCCCGGCGCAAGGCTCATCAGCGAGCCGAAAACCATTGCCCGTCCGCCGTTGGCCGACATCGCGTACTCGCCAAACAAGTAGAGCGCGCTGAACGAATATTGCGCGTCGATGCTGACATTCATATTCTTACGACCGTCGAAATCGAACTTGTATAGCGGCGTCTCGCGTTTCACAAAATCCTTGTCGTACTGATAGCCCAATCCGGTTGCCCCGATTCGCAGATTGTTGTGGTTATAGTTGATGTTGGCGCCCCAAATGCTCTCTGTAACAGCGTCTTCCTTCTCAATCTGTTTTGGCGTGGCGTGCAGTCCGACGGTGCCGAACGATGTGAATCCGGCTTCTTCGGATGCGGCCGTGTCCTGACTTGCGAGTGTGGCGTCAATCTTTTTGTGTGAGCCGAAAACGGTGGCTCTGAACTGCCCGAATTTGAGTGTGGTGGCCACGCCGCGGTAGAAAAGGTTCTCATCAGCCGACGAGTATTTACGGATGCCCGCGCCCTTTTTGCGGATGTCCATCACAAAGGCCGATTTGCCGCTCGACATTCCCGACCACGCAGCCAATCCCTGACCGAATTTCGCCTGAAAATCGCCCACAATCAGAGTCTCAACCACGCCAATGTCGTGAATGGCGGCATAGGCCGAATAGAAGTCGAAACCTTTGCGCTGATGCCCGCGGAAAAACTGTTCGCCCGGGTCTTTTTCAGCAGTGACGCCGGCCATCAGTTGGCGGTTGAAGTTGAACGAGTAGCGGCTGAAAATCTTCGCGCGGTTGCCCGGATAGTGCTTTTCGGGCTCTGACAGGCGCACAGAGTCGGGCACGCTTGCAAAGCCGTCCTGTTCTTCGCCAACGAGCGTCACGCGGCTGAAAAGTTCGTTTTTGCCGTATTTGACGGCGCGTTTCAGGCTGAATTTCGATTCGTCGCTCGTATCGGCCACCCTGACAAACGGCAGCAGTCGGAAAATATCAGTTTGGTCGAAGCCGTCAACCATCGCCAACTCGTAGAGAGTGAGCATCGGGCCGTTGCGCCGCACATAGTCGGTGAGGCTTGCAATCTGAAACTCGTTTAGGAAATGCAGTTTGGCAAGGTCTTCGGCTGTGGCCGTATTCAGGTTGATAGGGTTTTGCAGAAAATATTCCAAATCTTCGGCAATCTGTTCAATATCAGCATCTTCTTCGAGTTCTTCCGACAGATTTTCCATCAAAGTCTCAACCGTCTGCCGCCCGTCGCCATCGGTTTGGGCATAAAGCCCGACGGCAGCAAGAAGAAACATCGATGCAAAAACAAACCGAAGCATCAGATAAAGATTTTCTTATTGATTATCAATGATATGATATTCAAGATGATGAAACTTGCAATGCAGGTCATTGCCGAAATGGCGACCGCCAACGTGAAAATTCCGGTTGTGAGGCTAGTCCATCGGCCCACAGCCGTGCCAATCACCATCGCATCGACATTCAAAAGAGCCAATACAATATTGATTATCAGCAGAATGATGATTATTGCAATCAGCCCTGTGCCCAATCCTTTGAGGTCGGACGGGCTCAATTCCATATGCGCCGAAATGCAAATGGCAAGATAGAGGAACACCCAAAACTGCCATTGGTGCAGGTGGCCGCCAGTGAAAAGTGCGTAAATCATATCGGACGACGATGCGAAAACGCTCACCATCAGCGACATAAATCCCGACAGCGATGTGAAACTTGCCGGCGAGCCGTGAAGCGCGGTCAGCAATGCCTGATTATTCGGCAGTAAAAATCTGACTAACAGATAGATAATCAACGAGCCGAACAGA
>JAGCFC010000226.1 GCA_017650325.1 Salinivirgaceae bacterium
ATGTAAGACATTTGGGTGGCTATAGCGAAGGGGCCCCACCTGTTCCCATCCCGAACACAGAAGTTAAGCCCTTCAGCGCCGATGGTACTGCGCACAGTGGGAGAGTAGGTCGCTGCCCGCCTTCAAGGCCCCGGACACAAATCGTGCCCGGGGCCTTTTTTTGTGCCGCCCCGCTACCTACAGCCCTGGCTTACACGCCAATTAAAAAATGAAAAGGCAGACCGATGTTGCTCTCACAGATTCTATATATGTGAGACGCAAAGGAAAGCCCCAATATCTATGGTATTATTTAGAACAGTATTTGTTCTTTGTTCATTAAAATGAATGAATTACAGACCAGGAATTTCCGCCACAGTGAATGTGCTGCCGCCAATGAAGATGAAATCGTCGGGAGCTGCATTTTTCTTTGCTGCTTCTATTGCTGAAGGTATAGTTGGGTAGCATTTACCATGTAGACCGAAAGCAGCGGCTTTCTCGGCAAGCAGTTCGGCTTTGAGAGCACGGGGCACTTGGGCGTTTGTGAAATAGTATGTGGCATTAGTCGGTAGTTGCGACAGAACTTTGGCGTGGTCCTTGTCACTCACCATACCAATGATAATGCGTAATTTGTTGTATTTCTGCAACTTCAATTGCTCAACAACTTGACGGATACCATCATCGTTGTGGCCGGTATCGCAGTAAGTTGGCGGACAGTCCGACAACTTCTGCCAACGGCCTTTCAGCCCTGTTGTGGCAATTACAGAAGCTGTGCCAGCAATAATGTCGGCTTGGGTTACATCAAGGCTTTTGCTAATAACATCGAACGCCGCCAAAACCGTCAGAATATTTTTACGTTGGTAGCAGCCCATCAGGTCAAGCTGAAGATTGTCGTACTCCGTTTGGCCGTTGTGGCTGATTGCAAGATTTAAATGATCGGCCGACAATGTGGAGCTCTCGACACGGCGGATTTGGTCGGCAAAGACGAGTGGCGAATGTTCCGCGGCGGCTTTTGCCTCAAAAACGGGCGATGTTTCGGCATCGGTTTGCCCAACAACCACGGGCACACCAGGTTTGATGATTCCTGCCTTCTCGCCAGCAATGGCGGCCAGCGTGTCGCCAAGCATTGCCGTATGGTCGAAGCTGATATTGGTAATGACTGATACCAAAGGTGTTATGATGTTTGTGGAATCGAGACGGCCACCTAAACCTACCTCAATAACTGCTACATCGACAGCGTTGCGGGCAAACCAATCAAAGGCCATCAATGTTGCCATTTCGAAGAATGATGGCGCTATATTGCTGATTATCTGTTGATGGCGTTCGACAAAATCAACCACCTCGTTCTCGGGAATCATTTGACCATTGATGCGGATGCGCTCACGGAAATCCTTCAGGTGCGGCGATGTGTAAAGCCCTACCTTGTAGCCGGCCTTCTGCAAAATTGCCGCCGTGATATGTGACACCGAGCCTTTTCCGTTGGTACCGGCCACATGCACTGTCTTGAATTTCAGGTGTGGATGACCGAAATATTCGTCCAGCGCCAGAGTGTTTCCCAATCCAGGCTTGTATGCATCGGTGCCAATATTCTGATAAAGTGGCAGTTGCGTGAACAGAAAATCGAGAGTCTGCTGGTATGTCATTTCTAAACGATAACTTTAAAAAGCCATGAGCAGTGGGCGTTGAGCGGTGAGCCTCTTTGCCTTTTGCCTTGTAACTTATCACTTTCGTATTGTAACTTCCTTCGCCGAAAGGCAGAACCGAACTGACTATCAATGCGATCCGCAGCATATCGGCGAAAGCCAAAACAATGGCCGAAAATAGTTAAAAAGAAGGTTTGGAATTGAAAAAACAATTGTAACTTTAGACAAACACTAAAACGTACCACTATGGCAAAATCAAACATCAAAATCTTTGTGTTAGACACGAACGTTTTGCTTCACGACTACAAATGCATCTATAATTTTCAGGACAACGACATTGTGATTCCGATTGTGGCACTTGAGGAGCTCGACAAGTTTAAAAAGGGCAACGATACGCTGAATTTCAATGCCCGCGAGTGTACACGCGAACTTGACGAACTGATTGGCAAGGCTGACCCTGTGAAAGGAATTCCTATCGGCAAGGGTCACGGAAAATTGTATTTGGCTCTTGGTCAGAAATATCCTGACTCGATGAAGGTTTCGTTCCCCGAACCGACTGCCGACCATCGTATTCTGGCCATCGCCGAAAAGGTTAGCAAAGACAATCCGGGACGCAAGGTGGTTGTGGTGTCGAAAGACATCAATCTGCGTGTTAAGGCAAAATCGCTGGGCATTGCCGCCGAAGACTACACTACCGACAAGGTCCAGAATATTGAGGTGATTTACAAAGGAATAGATACTATTGATAACGTTAATCCAGAATTGATTAATAAGGTTTATCAGGACCGTGCTGGTGTGAGCGTTGACGAGTTCAAGTTCAGCCGCGAGATTTTCGCCCATGAGTACCTGATTCTGAAGGGTGACAACAAGAGCGCTCTCACACACTATGATCCGTTTGAACGTCGCATCAACCTGGTTGAGAAACGTAAAATATATGGTATCGAGCCACGTAACGCTGAACAGGCAATGGCTCTTGACGCACTGATGCGCCCCGAAATCAATCTTATCTCGCTTACAGGAAAGGCAGGAACTGGCAAAACCTTGCTGGCAGTAGCTGCCGCGCTGCAGCAGGCAGGAACTTACGAGCAGATTTTCGTTGCACGACCGATTATTCCGCTTACCAATCAGGATTTGGGCTTCCTGCCGGGCGATGTGAAGGAGAAAATAGGGCCGTATATGATGCCTCTGTTCGATAATCTGGGCGTTATCAAACACCAGTTTGGTGCCAATAGCAAGGAAGTGCACAAGATTGACGAGATGCTGAAAGATGAGCGTTTGGTTATCACTCCGCTGGCTTACATTCGTGGCCGCAGCCTTTCGAATGCGTTCTTCATTATCGATGAAGCACAAAACCTGACGCCGCATGAGGTGAAAACAATCGTAACACGCGCCGGCGAGAATGTCAAAATTGTCTTTACGGGTGATATTCAGCAGATTGACTCTCCATACCTTGATTCAACATCGAATGGCTTGAGCTATCTGACCGACAAGATGAAAGGGCAAAAACTGTTTGCACACATGAACCTTGTGAAAGGCGAGCGTAGCGCATTGGCCGAACTGGCTAGCGATTTGCTATAAGTCGGATTTTGTTGAAGATGCAAAAAAAGCCGGTGCCGTAGAGGTGTCGGCTTTCTTGGTGGAAAGGAGTTATGAAAAAAATAGCATTTCTAATAGCCGTACTGATTGCAGCTACACGGTTTACGATGGCAGATTCAGGCTGTTACTGGGTGTTTTTTCGCGACAAGTCCGGAGTCCAATTCAATCCGTACGAGTATTTTGACGAGAAAGCCATTGAACGTCGTGCAAAAATGTGCATATCAATTTGCGATTCAACCGATTATCCGTTGAATGGCGGTTATGTGGATGCCGTGGCGCAACTGGCCGACGAAGTGATTGGAGAAAGCCGATGGTTCAATGGACTCGGCGTAATGGCGGGAAGTGTAGAAATTGAGCAGATTAAAGCACTGCCGTTTGTGTTGAAAGTTGTTGAAATAGCCGGAACAATGATGCCGGTTTCTTATACCGACAAGACAGGCGATGATAACGAATCGCTAGAGCAGTTTTTTGCGCGCGACGCCAAGTTGTCGCCACAGTTGCAACGAATGCAAGGACAGAAATTCGCCGATAACAATATCGATGGAAGAGGTGTCAGAATCGCCGTATTCGATGGCGGTTTCCCGAAAGTTGACAAACTCGAATGTTTCAGCCACTTGTTCTCGAACAAGCAAATTGTGAAAACATGGAATTTTCCCGGCAAGAAAGAGGATGTCTATGGTTGGGGTGAGCATGGAACAATGACTTTGAGTTGTATTACAGGCTTGATTCAAAATGAGAAAGATGGCACTCATTCGCAGCAACTTGGTCTTGCCACGGGTGCCGAATTTTTACTGGCTCGCACAGAGACCAACATTGAGCCTTTTAAAGAAGAAATTTGGTGGGCGCAAGCCGTGGAGTGGGCCGACCGCAACGGAGCTGACATCATAAGCAGTTCGCTCGGTTATGGCAATACTCGGTATTACACCAAAGATATGGATGGTACATCGTTTGTGGCCAAAGCCGCCAATATGGCTGCCCGCAAAGGAATACTTGTTTGTAATTCGATGGGTAACGAGGGCGATGATGACAGTTGGCGAGTGCTGATCACACCTGCCGATGCTGACAGTGTGCTGTCAGTAGGAGGCATCGAAGATACTCCAGGTAGTTACAAAAAAAACGATTTCTCGTCGTTTGGTCCTACAGCCGATGGCCGCCGCAAACCGAATGTGGTGGCATTTGGTCATGCATGCGTGGCTAGTCAGCGCGGCGGAACAACATTTGCTTACGGCACCTCATTCTCATGTCCGCTTGTTGCGGGATTTGCAGCCTGCGCATGGCAAACGCGCAGAAATCTTACGGCCATGCAGTTGAAAAGCGAAATCGAAAAATCGGGAGATGTGTATCCTTATTTCGATTATGCGATAGGGTATGGAGTCCCGCAAGCTGGATACTTTACTGATAGCATCCGACAATCGGTAGAGCCAACTTTCGCATTTGAAAAAGACGGCGATAATCTGTCAGTGCGATTAAAGCCTTTCGAAAAGGAAACCGATGTTTTCTACAATGTTACCGATGAAAATGGGAGAGTCGTGATTTACGAACATGCCAATGCCAGCAGTGCAGCGGAAATAACCATCAAACATATTGGTAGCCGGCCGAATTCCACTGTGAATGTGTATTATCACGGTTATACGGGTTCCTACAATTGCAACGAGTTCAATTCGCAAAAACAAGGGCCGGTTAATATCGCCACAAACGGAGTCTCTTTGGCGCTGCAACGCGACACTACTAACGCGGCGGAATTTTGCAAAGGCAGAAATAAAAATATCTTTTTGCAAATGAGTTACGGTTTTGCAGGAATCAAAACCATTGAGGACACAGCCAACGACCGCAAAACATCAATGGCGGCGCTGTTAGGGAAGCATTTCGAAGTAACAAAGCGTTACCGAATAGGTGTCGGGGTGGGTATAGGAATCGATAAATATCGTGGTACTGCACTCGATGGCATTGCCAGAAGCAATGTCAAACGGGAAAGTTTCAATACTTCAAGCGTTAACTTCGAACTTTTTCAGCGTGTAACCTTCATTCATGGCGAACATTACTCTTTTGGGCTGACATGGGACTGTGGCGTCTTTGGCAGCTGGTGCTACTCCAACCGCCACATTATTATCGCTGATGTCGAAAACGCAAACTACGAGTCAAGCAAAAGCATCAACAAGAACTACGATTACATTAACCGATTTCAGTGGGGGGTGAAAACAGCCGTCAATTACAATTTCATTTCGGTTTATGCGAAGATGAGAACTTCAGATTTGTTAAAATCTTCATATCCTGGTTCGTATAGCGATTTCTTGAGGCTTGAAGTTGGCATGCAGATGACATTCACATTCCACCAAAAAGCTATGGGCAGGTAGAATCTCTGTTGTTAGTGAAAAAGTCGTTTCAATAGCCCAAAACGCAATTCCTCCGGTCTAAACTTTTTCGGTTGGCATTATTCGCAATTATGCTAAAACACGTATGTTTGCGATAGGAAAGGGGTATTAGCTCATCTGGTAGAGCGCTTCGTTCGCAACGAAGAGGTGGGCAGTTCGAGTCTGCTATGCTCCACGGTAAAAGGAAGCGTCAGCTTCCTTTTTTTGTTGTTATAGGAATAAAAAAACTCTTGCAACCGATTTGGTTACAAGAGTTTGCTGTCGTTTGTCGGGGTAGCAGGATTCGAACCTGCGACCTCCTGCTCCCAAAGCAGGCACACTAACCGGACTGTGCTATACCCCGTGCAAAAAGCGAGTGCAAATATAGGTCTTCTATTTGCATTTGCAAAAAAATATTTTGTCTCGTTTTCTGCGTTCTAAAATATTAGCGGACAACAATAAAACGGCTATATTTGCGGCCTTATTAAAATTAATATGCTACCGAAATTTTTACTTGCAACAAACAGTCAGCAGCGTTTGGGCTACATCTATGTCGTCCACAACGAGGAACCGCGCTTTGTGCTCGAGGGCAGTGAAGACGATTTTGAGAACGACCATCAGATTTACTGGATAGACAAGCCTAATTTGTCTGAGAATGAGATAGATACATTGATTGCCGAAGCCGAGTATTTTCTCGATGACGAGCTTGACTGCGAAGACAGTCTGACCGATGATGACGAAGAGTAGGAAAACGCACAATATTGATTAATAAGCATATAATAGAAAAATAATGGATTTTAAAGACGAGATTCTACGCCGACGCACTTTTGCAATTGTCAGCCACCCCGATGCCGGAAAAACCACGCTCACCGAAAAACTACTGCTGTTTGGTGGCGCAATTCATGTGGCGGGTGCAGTCAAGTCGAATAAGATAAAAAAGACCGCCACTTCCGACTTTATGGAAATCGAGCGGCAACGCGGAATTTCGGTAGCAACATCGGTGATGGGTTTTGAGTATAACGGTGTGAAAGTCAACATTCTTGACACTCCGGGTCACCAGGATTTTGCCGAAGATACTTTCCGTACATTAACGGCTGTCGATAGTGTTATTGTAGTGATTGATGCGGCAAAAGGTGTTGAGGCACAGACAGAAAAGCTGATGAAAGTCTGCCGTATGCGCAATACGCCTGTAATTGTGTTCATCAACAAGATTGACCGCGAAGGCAAGGACCCGTTCGACTTGCTCGATGAGATTGAGAATCAGTTGCAAATCCATGTTCATCCATTGAGTTGGCCGGTTGGAATGGGGCAGAGGTTGCAGGGTGTTTACAATATCTTCGACAAAAAAATGTACTATTTTGCCGGCAACGACAAGACAAAAGCGGAAGAACCACAGGAGTTTAAGGATTTGAATGACCCTGAGTTCGAACGCAAAATGGGCAAAAACGCACAGATTCTGCGCGACAATCTGGAATTGATTGAAGGTGTCTATCCCGATTTTGACCAGAACTTGTATCGTGAAGCTAAAATTGCACCAGTATTTTTTGGTAGTGCTCTGTATAACTTTGGAGTTCAGGAACTTCTTGAGTCGTTTATCCGCATAGCACCATCGCCGCAGCCATCGCAAACCGTTGAGCGCGAGATTAAGCCCGATGAGGAAAAGTTCACGGGTTTCGTGTTTAAAATCCATGCTAATATGGACCCGAACCACCGCGACCGCATTGCGTTTGTCAAGATTTGCTCGGGCAAGTTCCAGCGCAACACCAACTACTACCACGTCCAACTCGACCGTCAACTGAAATTCGCCAGCCCGACGGCCTTTATGGCGCAAAAAACATCGGTTGTTGAAGAAGCCTACCCCGGCGATATCATCGGTTTGCACGACACGGGCAACTTTAAAATCGGCGACACGCTGACCGAAGGCGAAAAGATTCATTTCAAAGGACTTCCGAGTTTCTCACCCGAATTGTTCCGCTACATCGAAAACGATGACCCGATGAAGGCCAAGCAACTTGCCAAGGGTATCGACCAACTGATGGATGAAGGTGTTGCACAGCTGTTTACAATGACTCTGAACGGCCGCAAGGTGATTGGAACCGTTGGCGCGCTCCAGTTCGAAGTGATTGAGTACCGTCTGCTGCACGAGTACAATGCCAAATGCCGCTACGAGAACATCAGTATGTACAAGGCTTGTTGGGTTAAGCCGAAGGATATGGTTGAGTGGGAAGACTTCAAACGCCGCAAATTCAAGGCGATGGCCAAAGACAAATGGGGCCGCGACGTCTATCTCGCCGAATCAGCCTACGAACTGCAGATGTCACAGGAAAAATTCAAAGGATTGGAATTCTATTTTACTTCGGAATTTGAGTAGATTGAAGAAATGGCTATAAGAAAGGTGTTTATTTGTAATAGCCATTTAATATTTCCATCGCCTTCGCTACCTTTTCCTCTAACGGAAGCGTTCCATCAATCCAATTGATTTTAAATCCGTTGCGTTCCATACGACGGAACCACGTCATTTGGCGTTTTGCAAATTGGTGAATAGCAATGTTCAAGTGCTCAACCATATAGTTGTAGCTGAACTCCTTCATCAAGAATTGCGTAACAAATTTATATTCAAGTCCATAGTACATCAAATCCTCGGGGGGAATGCCGCTGTCGAGCAAGGCCTGAATCTCGTCAATCATTCCGTCACGCAGGCGCTGTTTTAGGCGGTTGTAAATTGACTGGCAAACGGCCTCGCGCTCCATCCGCACACCTATTATAATGCTGTCGATTTTCGGGAAGTCGGGAATCTGTGCGGCATTAGTTTTTTGATATTCAGCAATTTCGATAGCACGGATTGTGCGCTTGCGAGTATCGAAATCGGCATTATTGTGCAGTTTTTTCACCGATTTCAGCCGCTGTTCCAACTGCGCATCAGTATAACTTTCCAATTCCGCCCGAAGCGCTTCATTCACTGGCACCGATGCCATTTTATAGCCGTCGAGCACCGATTCAATATACAATCCACTGCCACCGCAAAGAATCGCCGGCTTTGAGCGGCCGCGCAAATCGTCATAAACCTTCAGAAAATCTTTCTGATACTCAAACAGATTGTATTTTGTTCCCGGCTCAACAATGTCAATTAAGTGATACGGGATCTGCTTGCCATTAATCTGATAATCAGACAAATCTTTTCCTGTTCCGATATCCATTCGGCGGTAAACCTGACGCGAATCGGCACTGATGATTTCAGTTCCTAGAATGTCGGCCAAACTCACAGCCAAAGAAGTTTTTCCGGTTGCGGTAGGACCTAAAATGGTGATTAACGGCAAGTTTGCGCTCATTTCGCTATACGGTTTAATGCTTATGCATTGCGAAAATAGTTTAAATTTGCTGCGTTTTTAGTGCGAGATGAACATAAAATCACTTTTAAATCTGACAATCGACCTGATTGGCAAGCCAAGTGCCACATCATCAATACTTTCGAAAGAATCAAAAGGAACTCTTGCTCTTTTGAAAGAGATAGCACTTCCTTACTTTATAGCAATAATCGTAGCCGAATTTATTGGCCACGTGATGTTCGGCACATATATGTTTAGAGATTCGTTGTCGTTTATTATCAACGAATTAACACCGACATTGGCCCTGCTACTGGTATCGGGTGCGACATTCACTCTACTGCTGAACGAAGTGTTGCACTACTACTCGATGCAGCCAAAACTCTCGCGCTCGTTCTACATTATAACATACTCATTCATACCCGTTTTCGCATCATCGATATTAGGCGGACTGCTGCCGAAACTCGCTCCGCTGTTCAATCTATGTTGCCTTTACTCATACTACCTGCTTTGGTGTATGCTGAAGGCCGAATATTCCGGCAGCGACAACAAGAAAATCCGCAACGCTACAATAACTTCAATAGTCATAATGATTCTATTGCATTGGGCTTTAGTTGGTTGCGAAAATCTAATCTTCAACTGATATGGATAACAACATAAAATTCAGCAATAAAAAAGCCCACTTTCTTTACGAGATAATCGAGACTTTCAACGCCGGCATTCAGTTGTTAGGTACCGAAATAAAATCGATTCGCAACGGTAAGGCCAACATTAACGACACATACTGCCTTTTCGAAAAGGATGAGTTGTATATCAGAAATATGTATATTGCTGAATACGAATATGGTACACATTACAACCACACTCCGCGCAGTGACCGTAAACTTTTGCTGAAACGCCGCGAACTGGATAGATTGGCAAAGAAAATAAAGGAAAGAGGGTTCACTATTGTGCCTATCACAATGTATATCAACGAAAAAGGATTGGCAAAAGTGACAATCGGGTTGGCACGCGGCAAAAAACTATTCGACAAACGCGAAGACATTAAGCTGAAGGACACCAAACGCGAAATGGATAGGATGAACAAAATCAAATAGTTGTCTATCCTTCTCTTTTTTTTCAAAAACACAGCCAACTTGTAACAAGTAGTAAATCCTTTCGTCATTATGTAAATCAATTACATAATGACACGCAAATATTACCTTGACAATCTGAAAGTTCTGCTTACCGCATTGGTTGTTTTTCATCATTCGGGACTTGCATACGGTGACGGCGGTGGTTGGGCATACAGTCCATCGAACCCAAACGAGTTTATGCCGTGGATTTGGCATTTTTTCAGCACAAACGCAGCTTTCTTTATGGGGCTGTTCTTTATGATTTCGGGATATTTTGTTCCTCAAAGCTATGACAGACAAGGTTTTGTCCAATTCATTAGCAAAAAGGCCCTGCGGTTGCTGGTTCCTTTCGCGTTAATCACGGCTTTTCTGAGTGCGGTGAATGGTTCTCCCGAATCTGGACACACGTGGTTCTTGAGCAGCCTGTTTCTTTTCAGTTTGATTTACGCGCTGACACGTTTGGTTTGCAAAAATTGCACCAACGGAAAAACTCTACAACTCAATATGGTGGTGATTGCAGTTTTTGCCATAGTAATGGGAGTAGGCAGTTATTTTATTCGGCAATTCTATTCGCAGGACAAATGGGTGTTTTTCGGTGTCTTTAAGTTTGAACCGGCTCATTATCTGCAATATATGATGATGTTTGTAATCGGTGTTTTTGCCGGTCGTTTCAACTGGTTCGAGCGGATGACCAACCGGACTGGATTGTGTGCTCTCGCTGTCGGAGTGCTGCTGTGCGTAGGCAATTATATACGAGGCAACGGCGCGTGGTCTGGCTTTGTGTGGCGCTGGTTCGGCATTTACGAATCGTTCCTGTGTGTTACTCTTTGCATTGGTCTTGTATGGCTGTTCCGCCAAATTGGCAACTGGGACGGCAAGTTCTGGCAGTGGTGTTCACAACAAGCCTATGGCGCATACATCGTGCATCTGTTTTTGATTCTTATTTTCCAAAATCTGCTCGATACAGTTTGGGTTGGCGCCTTTGGCAAGTTTATGCTAATCAGTATATTATCAACAGTAACATCATTCGTCTTGACATGGTTTTTACGAATGATTCCTGGTGTGAAGAAGGTGCTTTAATTTGGAACAACAATTCGATTACTGCTCGAAGAAGAAGTCTTGCAAGTCGTTGATGTCGGCAGGGGTAAGGGTAGATGTGCCCTCGAATATAGAATCAATTGCCTTTTGGAGTTCCTCATGCGATATGTAGTTATCATTGTCGGTATCGACACTCTTGAATTTGCTAGGAATTCCTTTTGGCTTGCTACCAGAGCTGGCTTTCTCTTCCGATGTTGTCGAGTAAACTCTTACCTCGTTATGCCGCACAGCGTCAGGGTTGTATAATAACTTGATAATCTGACTATTTTCCAGTTTTATACCATTGGTGTTAACAATTACATTTTTGCCCATTGGCGTATTGGGTTCTTTGTCAAGATAATCTGGTACACCATCCTTATCGGTGTCAAGAGGACATCCTAAATGATTTACTTTTACATCTTTAGGTGTTCCGGGACATTCGTCGTTAAAGTCATCGACACCATCACCGTCCTCATCAAGATTGTCAGTTACAGTAAATTTCAAGTTTCTGAAATTCTCAACAGCCGCAATTTCGTCGTCGGTCGAGAACAAGTCAATTGACAATGACACATAAGTGTTTAGTACAATGTCGTTTTTCCAACCTTTTCCGCCTTTTACATTGTCGATGTAATCGGTGAGGGGAAAGTGTGCGGCGCATCCGAACCTGCAAGTGACGCGGTCTGTTATTGTCATATTGAAACCAGCATCAACGGGGAAGGCAACACTTGTTTTGGCGTAATCGCCATAGCCGTATAAATCAAGTTTGCGCAAGTCTGTCTCGTACTCATAGTCGCGGACAATTATCTCACCGCGGTCGTCGCGAATGGTGCCGTCAGGCCAATAAACATAGGCCTTGTTGTCGGCATTTAAGAAATCGCCCTTCGATGAGAACTGGAAGAATTCGACGCCTAACGATACGTAAGGGTGGATGGGGCGTTTGCGTTCCAAAATGTGATTGAAGTTGTAAGCTACAGATACACCTCCTGCAAAAATTTGCGAACGGAAATTGGCGACATTCAGCATGTCAGCCCTTTGATCGTCGTTCATGAACGCAATTCTGTCGGGATTGATTTTACCATCGGCCACCAATTGTGAAAAATCAATTTTTGTTTCATTTTCAGCGCAATACAAACTGCCGCCCACGCGACCGAGTGTTCCGTGGAATTCAATGTCGAAATATTTGCTGACATTGCGGCTTATAAGGAATCTGTACGATGTGAGACCATTGATAGGAGTTCGAAAATAGTCGACGACGTCTCCATAAAAAGAAAAGTTACCGACACCGAAGCCGATAACTGGTTTGAAAGCAGCGCTTGTTGATTCCTCCTCTTCTGCGAGCAGCACCGACAAGTAATCATCATCGATCTCTTGCGCCACAACCGACAAGCAGGATAATAATCCTAATATGGAAACCAACAATTTATTCATCAACAATCCTTTAACTCCAACCTCTCTTACTTATACCATTTTTGGTTTGCTATCATCAATGCCTCCTGGACTGTTATGCGCATACCGTTATTATATGCAGATACAAATGCGTCGTGTATTGGGGTGTTGTTCCAAACATAAACACGATAGTCGCGCGCATCTTTGTATTCACTGAAATTGCCGACAGTGTATTTGTTCCACCCGTTGTGTATCTCAACCTGAACTTGATCAGTGATATTCAGACGTTTAAAATAGTTTTTACCGACAAGTTTGTGTCCGGCTGCAATTTGCACTCTGAATGCCACGCCTTGTTCGGGTGATGGCACATCGGTCATATCTTCAACTGAAGCACGATATGGACGACTCGGCTGACGAGGTGTTGTTTGTGTCTGCGAAGTCTCTGTATATGAAGACGATGTGCTTGACTGAGTATAGGAAGAAGTGCTGCTAGAAATTGTGCTTTGACTATTTGAAGTGTATGCTGGTTCTGAACTAGTGGCACTCGTTGAGGAATTATTGGTTGAAGGCTCAAACTCCGGTTGTGATGTTGGTTCGTAGGTGTAAGTTGGCTCTGGAGCCGGAGTGTACGATGCTATAGGAGAGGAGGGCTCTTCCGGCACTGTTGTTGCTTGTTGAACAAGCGGTTCCTCGTCATCTTTATCCAAGTCAACATTGCGTTCGGCAATATTGATTGTCTTTGTGCGATCTGACTCCGCATATGAGAATGTTCCTACAATTTGAAATTCCTCGTCGGGAATTTCGCCTTCGGGAATCAACTTGTATGAAACCACAAAATTGTCGTCACCAGAGCTGTTCGGCATGTTCATCCATAAGAATTTGACAATGTGATTTTTGTAGGTGAAAATCGAGTTTTTCGATTTAATGCTTTCTGCGCGGTAACCAACAGGAATCTGCTCTTGTACTTTGCCAAATCCATTAAGACTGCCTTTGTTTACTAAAAGATTGACAATTACTTCGTTGTCAGAATTCAGATAAGGCTTTTGCCTGATGCAGTCTACTGTTTTAAGGTTGACTTGAACATCACCCTTTTGAATAACCATTGTGGGCTGATTTGCAAGGTTTTGCGAAGTTTCGTCGGTGATAATCTGCAGCGATTTGTTGTCAAGATTTGCAACTTGCACTGAATTGTCCATAATATAAGAGAAGGATCCACCAAAACTATAGTTGCCAGCGGCAATACCCGGGTCAACCTGAATGGCGTATGATACAACTAGTTCCTTGTCATATGGGACTTTCATCCACTGGATTTTTACTTTCTGGTCGACAAACGAAAAATCGCCGTTTGCGGTTTGTCTTGCTACTGCTTTGAAACCGTCTGGCAGTTTCTGCTGAAAACGAGCGAAACCCTCAATGTCACCTTTTCTGATAGTAACCTCAACCAAAAACTCACTGTCGCTTTGGGCCGAATCGGGCATGTTCAGCGATAATGATACCGGGTCTCCAGCAAGACCAAACAGCATCAACAAGCTGATAATCCCTAAGATTAAACTTGATTTTAGCATAAAGTAACTTTTGTGTCTAGCAAACTAAACATTTTGCTAAATTAGCCAAAAACCCCATACAATCAACCATTCAAGGCTTTTTGTGGGCAATTTTTTTAACAGCGCATGTTTACATTTTTCCAATAATACTTGTATTGTATTGATATTCAATTGAAGACACTTGAGGACAAATCGATGTTTTGTGCCATAAAAAACAGCCGAAATAGTGTTTAAACGCTTGTTTACAATCTGTTTCGGCTGTTTGAATAGTGCATGTTACGCTTAAAAATTACCATGCCCGGCAAGAAATGGTTTTTCCTGTCGCTTAATATTTGAAACTGCTTCCTCCGAAAAATTCCCTCAGAATTGACGTCGGAGGAATCTCGTTGTCGGGAATAGGCTGGACGTAACTTAGAAATTTCAATAATCTCAATGCCTCGCGATAGGCAGTGCAGTTTGGTGGCACTTGCTGCAGCACGGGCTCAACATAGCGTTTCAGCACGCCAGTCTCGTAAACCATGGCCGTATTGAACATGATATCGGCACGTTCCTGGTTTGGAAAAATGTGTTTGTCCTCTCCACGGCGTACGCTAGGCCAGCGGTCGATGGTGTCTTTTGCGCTATAGCCGCGATACCTGTAGTCGCGGACAATACGGCGTATGAGGCGGGTATCGGTGGTGGGGATGCGGTTATGGTTGTCGAGCGAGAGTGTGGTGAGCGCCGACACATAAACGCGGAACTTCAGACTGTCATCGATGTGTGATGTCAGCTTCGGGTTCAGAGCGTGGATGCCTTCGGCAATGATGATGCTGTTGGCGTCGAGGTGCATTTTCTCACCATCGAAATAGCGCTTTCCGTCTTTAAACGAGAATTTTGGCACATCGATGGTTTTTCCGGCGAATAGCTCGTTCAAATCGTTGTTGAGATACGGAATGTCGAGCGCTTCAAGTGCCTCAAAATCATACTCGCCGTTCTCGTCGAGTGGAGTTTTTTCCCGGTCAACAAAATAGTTGTCGAGCGATAACGTAACAGGGTTATAACCGGCCACTTTCAATTGAATTGCGAGTTTGTTCGCGGTGGTTGTCTTGCCCGACGATGACGGTCCGGAAAGCAGTATCAGTCGTGGTAGCGGGTTGCGCGTTACTATCATGTCGGCAATTTGCGCTAACTTCTTCTCTTGCAGCGCTTCCGATATTTTAATTAACTCGCCGATACTACCATCCTCAATATGTTGGTTGATATTGCTCATATAGCTGATATTCAATATCCTGCCCCATTTCTTAAATTCGTGGAGAACGTCAAACATTTTGTCTTGAGGCTCAAGTTTGGCAACAGTGTCAGGATTGTCAGTGAATGGTGCACGAAGCAGCATTCCGTCATAATATTTGTCGATGCTGAACACCTTCAGATAGCCAGTCGAAGGCAGAAGGCATCCGTAGAAATAATCTATCACATCGTCGAGATAGTAGACTGAAGAATAGAGATGTGCGCGAGTTTTGAGCAGTTGCGATTTTTCATGGTATCCGAATTCGTCGAATATTTTTGTTGCTTCGTCAGCCAGCATTCGCTTTCGGATGAACGGAAGATCGAGTTCGATGATATTACGCATCTGACGGTCGATTTCGGCAACTTGCTCCTCCGTTACAGATTCAACACCCTCTATTTCACAATAATATCCATTCGATATTGAATGCTCGATTTTTAGTTTCCTCCCTGGAAAAATATCATGTACTGCTTTGTAAAGTACAAAACTTAACGAACGGTCGTACATTCGTTTGCCATCGGGATAGCTAAAATCAATAAACTCAACTACATACGGATTGAATAGCGCAAAATCCAACTCTTTGATTTTATTGTTGACATAGGCTGCATAAACAGGTTTGCCAATAAAACCCATGTCAACTGCAACTTGCTGTAATGTAGTACCTTGTGGGTAATTTCTTCTCTCGCCGTTGTTGACGCAAACAATTTCAATCATAACTTTATCTTTTTTCAAAATTTCACATCGCCTCAAAAGCAAGGCGAAGCCGCAAAAAGTGCAGGAATAAAGTTATGGGATTTGCGGAAACGAGCAAAGAAAAATGCGCTAAAAAATAAAAATGGTTCGATGCGGCTTGACAACTACTGTGCCAACTCGTCGGCAAGGAACTGTGCAGTATAGCCCACACCGCGCGCCACGACTTGTTCAGGTGTGCCTTCGCTAACGATCTGTCCGCCACCGGAACCGCCTTCGGGTCCCATATCGATTATGTGGTCGGCAACCTTTATGACATCCATATTGTGCTCAATCACAACCACGGTATTTCCCTTGTCGACAAGTTTTTGCAGCACTTCGAGCAAGACTCTGATGTCTTCGAAATGCAGACCTGTGGTTGGTTCGTCGAGAATGTAAAGCGTCTTGCCGGTGTCTTTTTTCGACAGTTCGGCCGCCAGTTTCGCGCGTTGCGCCTCGCCGCCGCTCAAAGTAGTCGATGGCTGCCCCAATTTAACGTAGCCCAACCCGACCATCTGCAGAGCCTTTATTTTTTGCAAAATCTTCGGCTGATTCTCAAAAAACTCAACGGCCTGATTGATAGTCATATCCAAAATATCGGAAATCGACTTGCCCTTGTATCGTACTTCAAGCGTCTCGCGGTTGTAGCGCATACCGCTGCAATCGGGGCAGGGTACCAGAACATCGGGCAGGAAATTCATTTCAATTGTCTGAACACCAGCGCCTTTGCAAGTCTCGCACCGTCCGCCTTTCACGTTGAACGAGAACCGTCCGGCTTTGTAGCCGCGGATTTGCGCCTCTGGCAGTTTCTCGAACAATGCGCGGATATCGGAAAACACACCCGAATAGGTGGCCGGATTTGAGCGCGGTGTGCGTCCCAGCGGCTCTTGATTCACTTCTATCACCTTGTCAATGTTGCCGATACCTTCAATGGAGTCGAACGGTAGCGGTTCCTGTATTGAGCGGTAAAAATGATGATTCAGAATGGGGTGAAGCGTTTCGTTGATAAGCGACGATTTGCCGCTGCCCGACACGCCAGTAATGCACACAAACTTGCCTAACGGCAAGGTAAGTGTCACGTTTTTAAGATTATGGCCAGTGGCGTTATGCAGCACAATCGACAACCCATTGCCACGGCGGCGTTTTTTAGGAATCTCAATCTTGCGTGTGCCGTTCAGATATTGCGCTGTGAGCGAATCGGATTTCAGAATCTCGTACGGTGCGCCTTCGCCCACCACATTTCCGCCACGGCGGCCGGCAAACGGTCCGATATCAATCACGTGGTCGGCGGCCAGCATCATATCCTTGTCGTGCTCAACAACAATCACGGTATTGCCTATGTCGCGCAGTTCTTTCAGTGACTCAATGAGTTTGTGGTTGTCGCGCTGATGAAGGCCGATTGACGGCTCGTCGAGAATGTAGAGCACGTTGACGAGTTGCGAGCCA
>JAGCFC010000227.1 GCA_017650325.1 Salinivirgaceae bacterium
GAAAGAGAACAACATATTCGACATCAACGACAAGAAGTACGATTACCAGATGGGCGTTCACTATATGGACATCATCTGCGACTGCGAGAAGTTGGGCGACTATGTGATTAACGTTGTTGAGGCACACGCACAAGTTCGACTGACGGTGTGATTGAAGGATTGAATGGTTATATTAATATTTTTTTTCGCAAAAGATTATGGAGACCATATACGACCATAACGTGACTGACGAGGAGGTAATCAAGTTGTGCGGCTACAAATGCGAGAGGCAGGCTTTTGTAGATGAGTTCAGCCAGGACGTTCATTTTTCGCTCATATACAAACTTTATAGTTTGAGAAAAGACCCCGCGACGGCCAAAAAATATTTTGACAAGATTCCTGACACAATGGGCAAATATTTTTCATTGGCCAACCATTGCCGCAATTTGGATATTGGATGATTGATTAATTGAAGGATTGAATGGTAAATTGGTTGGCGGACGCCATAATATGACGTCCCTACTAAATCCTAATTCATAAATCCTAACTGCTAAATCCCTTTCTGTTTCTTCCATTCTGTCGCCACAAGGCAAAGTTCATCGTAAAACGCTTCGCCATATTTGCGTATCAGCGGCTCTTTCAAGAATTTATAGACTGGCACACCCAAACGTTCACCTTTTTCGGTTGCCTCGAAACAGAGCGGAATGCGCTCATAGTTGAGAGCGTCGAAATCGCCGCAGCGCTTGATGCGGATGGGGTATAGGTGGCACGAAATGGGCTTCTGAAAATCGACTTCACCATCGCGCCAAGCCATCTCAATGGCACATTTCACAATTCCGCCATCGTCCACAGCATAAACGCACGGTCCGTTGTCGATGAGCGTTGTAACCTTGTCGCCGTCGCGGTCAACAATCCATTTGCCTTGCGCTTCGATTGCCGAAATGCCTTCTGCCGTCAGTCGCGGACGAATGGTTTCGAAAATGCGGTCGAGAATCTGCGTCTCCTCATCGGTCAGCGGTGCACCCGACGAGCCTTGCACACAGCAATGCCCTTTGCACACCTTCAGGTTGCAGAAGAAGTTTTTCTCAATCACATCGAGACTGACCAGTTTTCCGTCGATTTCGAACATAAGCTTTGTTTTTCGGCGGCGAAATTACAAATGCAATATCATTTTTGTGCAGCACCTCACAAAAAAACGGCAATAGTGTGTATTTTCGAACTTGAGGCTTTAATAAATAACTGTATTTAAGCACTTATAATAACTCGTTTTTTGTTATTTTGCGCATCTTCTTATACAGAATGATTGTGGGGAATAATTGACGAAAAATGAGATATTTAGGTAGATTAATTGCTCTGTTGTCGCTGGTTGTGGCGGTAAATACGTCCTCGGCCCAGCTCAAGTTAGACACACTCGGTTGGAAACCGCCTCTGCGCATTCCGTTATATCTGTCAGGAAATTTTGCGGAGTTGCGGAGCGGACATTTTCACGCAGGGCTCGATTTAAAAACGCAAGGAAAAGAGGGATATCGGGTTTATGCGGTAAAAGATGGTTATGTGTCGCGTATCAAGGTGTCTCCAACAGGATATGGTCATTCGGTATATATCACGCATCCAGATGGTTATACATCGTTGTACGCGCATATGCGCGAGTTCAACATCCAAATAGGCCGTTATGTGCGTGCCGCTCAGTATAGAAACAAGAGTTTTCCTGTTGATTTGTTCCTTAAGCCGGATGAGATTCCTGTCAGGGTGGGCGATGTGCTCGGCTTGTCGGGAAATACAGGCTCGTCGGGTGGCCCGCACTTGCATTTCGAGATTCGCGATACACGCGATGCTTGCCCGCTTAACGGTTTGTTCCTGGGGTATGATATTAAGGATGATATAGCGCCGAAAATGACGCAGTTCTCGGTGTTCCCTGGCAACAGCAACTCGCAGGTTAGTGGTTCGTATGCGCGTAAAACTGTCAGTGTTCAGAAAAAGGGAAAGGTTCACAAGCCTGTTGGCGCCGATACCATTCAGGTTTGCGGTACTGTGGGGCTTGGCATCAAGTGCGATGACTATCTGACTGGTTCGAACAACCGTTGTGGTGTTTACAAGTTCGATGTCTGGGATGGCGACGAGATTGTGCTCACTATGCGCATCGACGGGGTGCCTTTCTCGCAGACAAAATATGTAAGCAGTATTGCCGATTACGAGGCACTCATAAATAGTAAAACCGTGGCCTATAGGCTTTTCGTGGAGAATAACAACAAAATCAATTTATATCCGAAACTGAAAAACCGAGGTTTGATTACCGTTCCTGAAGGGGTTGTGAAAAAGGTTAAGATTGATGCATACGATGTTCAAGGCAATAAATCGACGTTTGAAACATATTTACAAGGTGTGGCACGCAACAAACAGGCCGTGAAGCCTGAAGGAAAGCTACTTGCATGGCAGACACAGCACACATTCGACACCGCTGGCATCAAGATTGATTTTGGTAAAAATACCTTCTTCGATTCGGTTTATTTCGATTTGAAAGTCGATACAAACGTTGTAATGGGCTCTTATTCACCAACATATAAAGTAGGTGACATTGCTATTCCGTTGGTGAAATCGTACAGCGTCAAGATTAAGTGTGTTGGTGACAAAATTCCGACATCGAAACTGCTGATAGTGGCCGTGAATGGTACTCGGGTGAGTGCAATGGGTGGCAAGTACAGCAATGGATATATGACGGCGTCATTGTCAGGATTCGGCACATACCGTATACAAGCCGATAGTGTCCCGCCCGTAATTAAATATGTTGAAAACCAACCCGTTAATGTGCTGAAGTTTACAATTAGCGATGATTTGGCGGGCATTAAATCATATTCGGCTTCGATTAATGGCGAGTGGATTCTGTTGAAGTACGACCCGAAAACGAAATCGATTACCTACGAGGCTGACGAATATCTGAAACCGGCTGATTCATATCAATTTGAGTTGATGGTTACCGATAATTGCGGAAATGCAGCTAACTATTCGCGGAATTTCCCAAAAACTAAATTCCAGTAATGCAGGACGTTGATATAGAGGCGATTGGTGTAATGTCGGGCACATCGCTTGATGGAGTTGATGTAGTCTGTTGTCACTTTAACTATAACAATAGTGAATGGTCATTTTCACCAATATCGGGCAAAGTCTATCCATATCCGCCCGAAATGCTTGAACGGCTGAAGTATAGCCACGGGCTGAATGGCCACGATTTGGCACAACTTGATGTCGATTACGGACGTTTTCTTGGAGGACTGGTTAAAAGTTTTGTTGCTGAAAATCATTGTAATCCGCGTTTTGTGGCAAGCCACGGCTATACGGTTTTTCATGAGCCGCAAAAAGGCTTGACGCTGCAAATCGGTTCGGGTGCTCATATTGCGGCCGTTTCAGGGTTCGATACCATTTGCGATTTCCGTACTTCCGACGTGGCTTTGGGCGGAAATGGAGCACCGCTTGTTCCAATTGGCGATAAGCTGCTTTTCGGCAGTTACGACTATTGCTTGAATCTGGGCGGCTTTGCCAATATTTCGTTCGACGATGGGCATGGACGCCGCATAGCCTACGATATTTGCCCGCTCAATATTGTGGCCAACACGCTTACGCGGCGCATCGGTCTTGAGTTTGACAAGAATGGTGACATTGGCCGTAAAGGCGTGGTGGACAGTGATTTGCTTGTCAAACTGAACGCCATACCTTATTATAAGCAACAGCCGCCCAAATCGCTCGGTCGTGAGTTTGTTGATGCCGAAATTCTACCATTATTCGGTCAACGCACTGATATTGAGAATCTTCTTGCGACATATTATCACCATGCCGCATATCAGATTTCGCTTGCATTGTCGGCGGTAGGTCGGCGCAGAGTGCTGTTAACGGGTGGTGGCGCTTACAACTCATTCTTTATAGAATGTTTGAAATCAGCCACTTCGCACAATATCGAATTGCCGAATCCTATCGAGATTGAATTGAAGGAGGCGATTATTTTCGCTTTTTTGGGTGTGCTGCGTTATTTTGGCCTTTCCAATTGCCTGAAAACAGTAACTGGAGCCGCTTGCGACAATATTGGCGGCGCTGTTTACCTCGCAAGCAAAAACAATGAATTTTGAATATAAAACACCTAATATCAGTAATATATGAAAAGAGAAACTAAGACACTTTTGGCGGCTGTAATCACGCTTGTGACAGGTCAGACATTGGCTTGCACAAATTTTCTGGTAACGCCAGGCGCATCGGCCGACGGCTCGTCGATGGTGAGCTATGCAGCAGACTCGCACGTGCTTTATGGTGAGTTATATCATTGGCCGGCAGCAATATATCCGGCAGGAACAATGCTCGATGTTTACGATTGGGACACCGGTAAGTATATGGGACAGATAGAGCAGGCTGCCAAGACTTACAACGTTATCGGCAATATGAATGAAAATCAGGTGGTTATAGGTGAGACTACCTACGGAGGCCGTGAGGAACTTTGGGGCGACTCAACTGCCATTATGGACTATGGTAGCCTGATTTACATTACTTTACAACGTGCTACATCGGCTCGGGAGGCCATCAAGATTATGGCCGAACTGGTTGCAAAGTATGGTTATGCGAGCGAGGGCGAGTCGTTCTCAATCGCCGACCCCAACGAGGTTTGGATTCTTGAGTTGATTGGCAAGGGAATTGACATCCAGAAGACCAAGAAAGGCTTGGTTAACAAGAACAAAGGTGCCGTTTGGGTTGCCCGCCAAATTCCCGACGGCTACGTGTGCGCCCACGCCAATCAGGCACGAATCACAACTTTCCCCTGGAACGATGATCCGACTTCGATATCGTCGGAGCAGTTGGACCGTATTTTCGACAAGAATGTCACCACGGTTTATGCTGCAGATGTAATGGATTTTGCACGCTCAAAGGGTTATATCAGCGACAAAGTTAATAAGTCAAACTTCAGTTTTTCAGATACATACGCGCCTGTTGATTTTTCGGGCGCACGCGCTTGTGAGATTCGCGTTTGGGCTTTCTTCAACGATGTGGCCGATGGTATGAATCAGTATTGGGAGTATGCTAAAGGCGATATAAAACACGATGAATCAACTGGTTATGCCAATAATAGAATGCCGTTATGGGTTAAACCCAAGGCAAAAGTTTCATTGTCGCAGATGATGCACAATATGCGTAATCACCTGGAAGGCACTGAGTTGGATATGTCACAAGATGTGGGAGCTGGGCCTTGGCATTGTCCATACCGCTGGCGTCCAATGGAGTGGGAGATTGATGGCGTAACTTACGTGAACGAGCGAACCACAGCCACGCAGCAGACGGGATTCTCGTTTGTTGCGCAGTGCCGCGGCTGGCTACCCAATATGGTCGGTGGCTTATTCTGGTTTGGTGTTGACGATGCCGCAAGCACTGTTTATTGCCCGATGTATGCAAGTATGACTCGCGTGCCGTCTTGTATGGCTGTGGGCAATGGCTCGATAATGGAATTCTCGGAAACTGCGGCTTTTTGGGTGTTCAGTCAGGTGTCGAACTTCGCCTACACGCGCTACAGCCTTATCCATCCCGAAATCGAGACTAAGCAGGCTGCTCTTGAAGGCAAGTTCGAAACGTGCGTGAAAGCCGTGGACAAGGTTGCGCAAGCATTGGCCGCTGATAATCAAGATTTGGCTGTCGATTATCTGACTGATTTCTCTTGCTCGACTGCAACACAGCTGGTATCGGATTGGAAGAATTTTTATAAATATTTGTTTGTCAAATATATGGATGGCAATGTAAAGACGCCGCAGGCAGTTCCGGCCGGCTACAAATATTATTCGCCGAAAGTTGAATGGCCTGGTTATGATGAGAAATGGATGCGTTCGGTGGTGAATGATGCTGGTGACAAACTGAGAGTTCCTGAAGAAAAGAAATAGTTGAAAATGGACTTTAAAAGAATTGCCTTTGTATTGTTTGTGGTGTTTTTGGGTATTGTTGTTGCCCAAGATGCCTATGTTAGGAGTCTGCGAAACCGCAAGGTTGAGCCGCGAATGTACACGGTCGTATTGTCGTTAGATGGATTCCGTTATGATTATCAGAACATTGCCAATACGCCAACACTCGACTCCATTCAGCAAAACGGAGTCAAATCTGTTGGATTACAGCCGGTTTTTCCATCACTTACCTTTGCCAACCATTATTCTATTGCAACAGGCTTGTACGCTGAAAATCATGGCATTGTAGCGAATAATTTCAAGGACCCCTCAACTAATCAAATCTATTCGAACATTAGCCCCGAAGCGGTATCTGATAGTCGCTATTATGGTGGAGAGCCGATTTGGGTTACTGCTGAGTCTCAGCGCATTAAGTCTGCAATAAACATGTGGGTGGGATGCGATGCCAAAATAAAAGGCTATCGTCCGTCGTGGTGGAAATCGTACAGCGTTAACGAACCATATACTGCCCGAATTGATTCTGTTATTAAAAGATTATCAGTAGATTACAATAATCGTCCGCATCTTGCAATGTGCTACATCGAGGAAACCGACAAGGTGGGGCATAGGTATGGTCCCGACTCGCCCGAAATGATTGCAGCAATAGAGTCGGTTGATAGTCTTTTGGGGTATTTCCGTCAGCAATTGAAGTTGCTAAGTTTCAGTGATTCAATTAATTTTATTATTCTTTCGGATCACGGGATGATACAAGCCGACACGCAAAATGTCGTCGATTTAGGCAGAATTGTGCGTGACGCATGGCTCGACACATTGATTTGCTCGCCTGCTATTTCGTTGGCCTATTGCAAAAAAGGTTGCGCTGATTCACTTCTGTCAGACTTGCAGGGTGTGAGCGGCATTAGAGCTTGTTTGCGAACTGATTTGCCGGAGCGTTTTCATTGCTCCTCAACAGCGCGCATGGGGGATGTTGTGATTCTGTCAGAAAGCGGCAAATTGCAGATTTACAATAATAAAAAGCCTTCATTGCCTGCAGGTGTCCATGGTTATGATAATGCCAACAGCCTAATGTCGGGTATTTTCTATGCCGAAGGGCCATCTTTCAAAAGCGGATTTTTAGCTCCACAGCTCTATAATACAGATATTTACGCACTTTTGTGCAAATTGCTGGAGATGGATCCTGCGCATACTGACGGTCAGATTGAACGCATTGAATGTGTGCTTAATGATAAATAATCATTCACAATACAATGTGTGGCATATGCGCGGCTAAGTTTAGAAGGTTAACATAATTTTGCAGTCGTGGCATAATATAATCATTTTTATTAACTTTGCGCTGTTAAAAAAGTTTGTTTTGAAGTACACACATTTTATTTCGGATTTATACAACGCAGATGCTTTGGTTTCGCGTTTTGCCATTAGCGGCAAGCCGACAGAGTATCATGTTATGTTCCAGGTTACACGGCGAAACATGCCGTTTTCTGAACAGTTGGCTCATATTCAGGGGGCTTTTAAGGAGTTTAATACAACACGTATAACTGAAGCCAAGCCTGTTTTTGTTCGCTATTTCCTAAGCGACGCTAACAATCAGATTGAGATTCTTCAGAAATCATTGAATAACACTCCATGTGCGGTCTCGATTGTAGAACAGCCTCCTCTTAATGGTGCAAAAGTGGCAATGTTATGTGTGTTCTACACAGACTTTGATGTTGAATCATCGCATGATGCTTTTATAGTTAAGCATAATGGCTACTCACATATCTGGAATACATATTTGCATAGTTCTTTGGGCGCATCGGAGGATCAAACCCGTAAACTTATTGGTGACTATGTTGAATTGTTGAGAAGACACAACGTGACTTTGGCTGATAATTGCATGCGTACATGGTTTTTCGTTCAAGACATCGACACCAATTATGGTGGAATGGTGAAGGCAAGGCGTGAAGCATTCGAGGCCGAAGGACTCAATATTAACACTCACTATATTGCTAGCACAGGTATTGGTGGCGGTCATGCTGATGCAAAGTGCTCTGTAGTGCTTGACGCTTACGCCATAAAAGGCATCAAATCTGAGCAGATACAGTATTTGCACGCTAAAAATAACTTCAATCGCACTTCTGACTATGGTGTTACATTTGAACGTGGTACTGCAATACATTATGGTGACCGCGCCCATGTGATTATAAGTGGCACGGCAAGCATTGACAACAAGGGTGAGGTCGTTTTCCCTGGCGATGTAAACCGTCAGGCTGACCGTATGTTGGAAAATGTAAGCGCACTTTTGAGTGAGGCTAAAGCAACTATTTCTGATGTGGCTTCGGTAATCATTTACCTACGTGATCCTGCAGACTATGCAAATATCAAGGCGTGGGCAGACTATCGTTTGCCAGATGTTCCAAAAGTTTTCGTTTTGGGCAAGGTATGCCGTCAGGATTGGCTGATTGAAATGGAATGTGAGGCAATTATTGGGGAGACAAATTCTGAATTTTCTGATTTTTAGGTTAATAATAGCGATCGGGCAGGAAGGCTTAAGATTCATATCTTGAGCCTTTTGTTTTTTGTGTGCCGAGTATCTTAATTACTCAAACGATTCATTTGATTTCAATTTATTCCGCCTTTTTCGCGCTCACTTTCAGCACGTTCTGTTTGCAAGCGCTGACGCAGCGTTCGCATAAGATGCACTGTGCGTTTTGTACCTTTTCAACGTTTCGCACCGATTGTTTCACGTCGATAAGCATCGGGCAGGCTTTCGAGCAGGCGCCACACTGTGTGCAACTGTCAGATTTTACGGGTGTTATTTTGAAAATTGAGAATCGGTAGAGAAGGCTCGAAATAGTCATAAACGGACAGAGCAGACGGCAGTAGGCGCGGCTTCCGCAGAGCATTGTAAGCAGGTAGCCGCCACCAACGATGAACAGGTTTTGCCCCACAATCCACTTCTTGCGCAGAAGTTCGTTCTCGTCGCCGGCGGGATTGGTGAAATAGTGCGCCACCGCAAACGCAACAGCCACAAGCAGAATAAGATAAGCCCAAGCCAACCACGGTTTGCGCTTGAAGTTTTGCTCGTTTTTGCGGTTTGTAATCTCAAAAATGGCGCCGTCCCAACAAGCTCGCGAGCAAAAAGCGTTGCCGAACACAAACGGAATTATCAGCCGGGCAATAATCAACTGAATGAGAGCGCCGGTGACCACGCCGGCTTGAAAGTCGAAGAAAATCTGCTCAAACTGGAAGTTGACACCGAAAACGAAACCAAGCATAATGAGCAGCATACCGCCCACAAGTGCTTGTACAAGCCGCCGCATAGGCTGGCGCAGCCGTGGATTGTTGATGACCAAAATGCGGGTGACCAATTCGGTGGTGCCGATGCCGTTGAAAAGCGCAAAGTAGCGCACATCGCGAATCGCCCACACAATCAGTCCGATAAGTGTGAAGATGGTGTAGGTGGCAATCGGCACGCTGTATTTTTTCAGCCAACCGGCAGCCGGCTCGCCACTATTCGTCGGTGCTGTCAGATTGCTTTTCAATATCTTCAGAGTCTTCTGAATCAGACGATTGC
>JAGCFC010000228.1 GCA_017650325.1 Salinivirgaceae bacterium
ACGTTGTACGTCTCGGTACCGCTCTGATAACCAGCGGCGGGAATGAAGATGCTGTTTCCGTTGGGTCCCACCACTTCGTGACCGTTCACGCCGTTCACCTTCTTCCACGTCCACGTGGCCTTCTCAAGCAGTTCGTTAATCTCACGCTGCGTGGGTGTGCGCCATTTTCCGCCCCAGTTGACACGTGCGGGGTCGTCTTCAAGTTCAAGCGTGCGACCGTTTTTGACCGAGTTGTCAACAGATGACAACTGATATTTGGTCAGCGTCTCGGCTGTGCCCCATTTGTACGTATCCCACGTGTAATCGGCTTTGGGTGCGGTCTCACCGAAGACAAAGTATTTGCCAAAATCTTCCTCCGACGCGGCCCCCACATTCTGATTGGCCCATTTGACCGACAATCCAAGGTCGACAATCTCGCCAACCGTGCCGCCAATGGTGACGTGCTCACCAGCGTTGTTTGGAACGTCTTCGTCGTCGTCGTTGCTGCAAGCCGTAAAGGCCGCAATGCCTGCAATGGCAAAAATAACTAATAGATATATTCTTGTAAATTTCCTCATACTCAATAGTTTAATTATTAGTTCAACAATCTTTTAAGTTAATCGGATTGAGCGCCCTGCTGTTGAGAAGATTGAATGCTTGCGCTGTTTCCCAACCTTCCCAACAGCAATGCTCAAAACCTATCTATTTAATAACCAAACTTCTAAACTTTAGACTCTAAACTTAGAACTTAAAACCTCTAAACTTAGAACTTAAAACTTAATACCCAGGATTCTGTGCAATTCCCAAATCCTCACCCGACAGGCCAGTCGGTATCGGTTGACGATAGTGGCGACCCTTCACGTTGTTGTATTTGGCCACAAGGTGGTTGTGCACTTTGGTGAAGTAAGCCTCTTGGTCGGCGTTGTAAGTGTTGCCAAGGCTTGTCTTCCAGTCGTCGGCAAAGTGCTTGTAGTTCTTCACTTTCTGAACCGATGCAATAAGGTCTTTCCAACGATAATTGTTCAGCACCGAGAACTGCTCGTAGGTGAACTCGTAGTCCCATTCGCGTTTGATTTGGTCGAAGGTTGGGGCGGCCACAGTCTCAATGCCAGCGCGAGTGCGCAGTTGGTTGAACGGCTCGGCAGCCTCGCTATTGCGGCCAAGTTGCACAAGGGCTTCAGCCTTGGTGAGCAGCACCTCGGCGTAGCGAATCTCGATGCGGTCAACCGAGTTTTGAGTAATCTCAAGATTCTCGGCATTCTCGTAACTTTGGTCAAGACCCTTACCGTTGATTGGGGTGTAAACGGGCGAGTAGTAATGGTGAACTTGGCCAGTTTCGGGGTTGGCAATCTCAACAATGTAGGTCTTGGCTAAACGTTTGTCGTTTGGCTGCTCGGCCTTCCAGTCGTCGTACAGGTTGTCGTCGGCCACCTCAGTGTGGTTCTGCACATAGCCGCTGCCGTTCTCACCGTTTTGGAAGGGGAATGTCCACGAGCAGTGTGTCTGATGGTTGCCTTGAGCGTCGAATTTGTCGCCGTCGTGAGCAATGGTGAACAGGTGCTCGTTGGTTCCGCGCTTGTTGCTCTCATAGTCGCGGCCAAAGAGTTTGCTGAAGTCGGGGTCGAGAGCCAGTTTGCCGCTGCTGATAACCTTGTCGGCATACTCGATGGCTTTTTCCAGACGTGCGTCGGTCTTGGTGAAGGCAGGGTCGGTTTGTGTGCTTGCAATGGCTGCCACCTCGGCTTGCGAGAGCGGATTGTCGCCCCAAACCAAGTAGGTGCGTGCCAACAAAGCCTGTGCCGCCTGTTTCGACGGAATGCGCGGGTCGCCGTTGTAGTCGAGCAACAATGCTTCGGCGTCAGTCAAATCTTTCACAATCTGATTGAAAACCACGTCGAGTGGCTGACGGTCGGTGGTTGAGCCGCCCTCTTCGGTGAACACAGGAATCTCGCCCCAGAGTTGAGCTAATTTCAGATTGGCCAAGGCGCGCAAAAATTTAGCCTTGCCCACGGCTGCGTTGTAGCCAGCCTCGGTTACCTTCTTGGCCTCGTACGAGTTAGCCACAGTTGTGATGGCCTCGTTGGCTTGAGCCACACCAAGCAACAGGTGGTTGAAAATCTTAACCTGATACCACGTTGTCGGCTCTTGCTCAAAACGGCTTACCACAGGACCAGCCTCGCTCTCCTCACCCTCAAACGAAATGAGTTTGTTCGAACTCGACTCGATGATGAACGAGAACGATGACGAAAGCGGCTGCCAGTGGCTGTACACGCCGTTCACAAGCGACAGGGCGCTCGCGTCGTCGTCAACCACATTCTCGTCGGTAACTTGGTTGTTATCGTCGTCGTCGTCTTTGCAGGAATTGAAACCTGCCAAAATTGCCAATGCAACTACTGCTGATAAAAATTTCTTTTTCATTGTAAAATGTTTTTAAATTATTGATTTATTGTTTTTAAATGTTTTTTAAAATGCTTTTGTTTAAGTTTTTCAAACCTCATTTCTGAATCCCAGATTCTAAACCCTGATTCACGTTTATACAACCCATTTTTCTTGATTTATAATATTTTAAAAGTTATACTTCTGATTTATTTTGTTTGTCGGACGCACGCGGTGCGTCCCTACATATTCCTAATTCTTAAATCTTACTTCAAAACTTAAAACTTTAAAACTTAGAACCTAAAACAACACATTCACACTGAATGTCACCGTCCGTGCCGACGGGTAGGCGCCTGCGTCGGTGCCGCCGCTCACCTCGGGGTCGTAGCCCTTGTATGATGTAAGCGTGAAGATGTTTGTGGCCGTGGCGCTCACCCTGATTTTCTGCACAGGAATCTCAAGTTTGCTGAAGGTGTAGCCCACCGTCAGGTTGCGCAGTTTCAGGTAACTGGCGTTCTGCACGTAGCGGCTGTCGATATACGAGAACGGGCGCGGCGTGCTTGCCAACGGCAGTGTGTTGCCGCCGTTTTCGGGTGTCCACGCGTTTTTCACGGTCGAGAGCACGTTGTACGAGTCGCCCGTCATTTCCAAGCGGCGGCCAAGCGCATTGTAGAGTTTGTTGCCATAACTACCTGCAAACGAAGCCGATGCGTCGAATCCGCGATATGTCACCTGGCTCGACAGACCATAGACCACGGCTGGCTGTGTGCTGCCGAGAATCACGCGGTCGTCGCCGTCGATGCGGCCGTTGCCGTCGGTGTCCTCAAACTTCAGGTCGCCAGGTTTCGGTGTCTGGCCGTTCACTGTGGGCAGTTTGCTCACGTCCTCGCCCTGCTGCACAATGCCCGCAAAGCGCAGTCCGTAGAATGCCCCCAAAGCCTCGCCCTTGCGCAGAATCTGCTGTTTGTCAGAGCCTTGCAGCACGTTGTCGGTGGCGCCCATATCGGTAATCTCGTTCTTGTTGTAAGCCGCGTTGGCGTTGGCCGTCCAAGTCAGGCGGCGGGTTTGCACCAAATTAGCGTTCACGCTCAACTCCACGCCCTTGTTCACCACGTTGCCCACGTTCTGCAACTGCGATGTCACGCCGCTCGAAAAGCCCACAGGCACGTCGAGCAGCAGGTCGCTCGTCTTCTTGTAATAGACGTCGAAAACAAAACTCAAGCGGTTGCGAAGCACGCCAAGGTCGAAGCCCGCGTTGTACGACGCCGTGGTCTCCCATTTCAACTTGTCGTTGGCCGCGTTGGCTTTGGCGTAACTCGACGAGCCGCCGTATGAGCCCGTGGCGTACGATGTGTTGAAGGCGTAGTCAGCAATCTCCTGGTTGCCGACCCAACCGCCCGACAAGCGGATTTTCAGGTAGTCGATGGCCGAAACGCCCGACAGAAAATCCTCTTTATCAACGTTCCACGATAGGCCGAGCGATGGGAAATAGCCCCAACGGTGGTCGCGCGAGAAGCGGCTCGAATTGTCGGCCCTGAAGGTCGCCGTCAGGTTGTAACGGTCGAGCAGCGTGTAGTTCACCCTGGCAATCAGCGAGTTGAGCAACGATTCCGAGATGCCCGTCTTCGGCGTGTAGATGCCCGAGCCGTCGCCAAGGTTGTATTGTTTCAAAGTCTCGTTTGTGAAATGGTTGGTTCTGATGGTGCTGTAGGTCGATGTCGAACTCTGGCGGGTGTAGCCCACAAGCGCGTCGAACGACTGTATGCCGCCGATTTCCTTGCTGTAGGTGGCCGTGTACTCCTGCTGCCAAACGTCGGTCTGACGGTTGCCTGTGCCGCCAATGCCCTGCGTGGCCAAGCCAAGCGATGTGTAGGCGCCCGAGAAATAGTTCTGCGTCAGACGCTCGCTGTTCAGGCCAACCGTCGCCTTAAATGTCAGTGAGCCAATCCTGTAACTTGCCCACACATTCGAGAGCAGATAGTTGTTGGTGTTTTCGGCCACGCTTTCGCGAAGGTCGTAAACAGGGTTGGCCGAGTGGTCGCCAATGGCGAAATAGGCGTACTCGTATTGGTTTTCGAAATTATAGTTGCCGTCGGCGTCTTTCAGGCTCACCACGGGCGGCATAAGCAGCGCATAGACAAAACTGTTGGTGATGCCCGCCGAGTAAGGCGACGAGTTGAATTTCTGCTCCTCGGCTCTTGCCAAGCCTTGCTGGCGCGAGCGTCCGTAGGTGGCGTTCACCCCGAAGCGCAGCCCCTCGCGCAACTCCCAATCAACGTTGGTGTGGAAATTATAGCGTTGGAAACCCGAGTTCAGAATCACGCCGTCCTGGTCGGTGTAGTTGGCCGAGAAGGCGTAGCGGCTCTTGTCGGCGGCGCCCGCAATGTTCAGTTCGTGGCTCTGCTGGATGGCAGTGCGCAGAACGGCGTCCTGCCAATCGGTGCCGCGGCCCAAGGCGGCAATCTCCGCGTCGGTGTAGCCGCCCTTGTTGCTGAAATAATCTTTTTGGAACTGCGCCCACTCGCTTGCTGTCAGCAGGTCGAGTTTCTTGGCAATGCGGCTTGCGCCGATGTTGTATGTGTAACTAATCTGTCCCTGTTTGGCGCCCGCCTGTCCGCGTTTGGTAGTGACGATAATCACGCCGTTGGCGCCGCGCGAGCCGTAGATGGCCGTTGCCGACACGTCTTTCAGCACCTCAACGCTCTCAATGTCGTTGGGGTTGATGGTGGCGAGCGGGTTCAGCGAACTCTCGATGCCGCCCAAGCCCGTGCCGCTGTTGGCCGCGTCTTTAAAATAGATGAAACCGTCAATCACGTAGAGCGGCTCGTTGCTGGCGTTCACCGAGTTGCCGCCGCGGATGCGAATCTGGCTGTCGGCACCTGGCTGGCCGCTGTTGGCCGTAACGTTCAGGCCTGCCACCTGACCGCTCAAAGCCCCGTCGAGCGTCGGCGTCTGCGACTGCCCGAAAACCTCGGCCCTCACCGTCATAACGCTGCCCGTCAACTGGGTGCGCTTTTGCGTGCCGTAGCCAACCACCACCACTTCGTCAAGTTTGTTCAGATTCTCAGTCAGTTGAACCTCAATGGGTTCCGATGCCTCGTACACGTCAACTTCCTGCGGACGGTAGCCCACAAACTGAATCAGCAGCGTGAGCGGAAGTTTCACTTTTGTTTTGAGCGTGAAGTTGCCGTCAAGGTCGGCCACCGTGCCCAACTCGTTGCCTGTTGTGGGCACCACGGTTGCGCCGATGAGCGGGTCGCCTGTTCGGGCGTCGGTCACACGGCCAGTTATTGTGGTCTGCGCCGATACCCAAACTATTGACACTAAAGTAAAT
The DNA here is from genome assembly GCA_017650325.1 of Salinivirgaceae bacterium. Classification (GTDB taxonomy): domain Bacteria; phylum Bacteroidota; class Bacteroidia; order Bacteroidales; family SZUA-534; genus RUG13583. The sequence continues at coordinate 5,690 of JAGCFC010000228.1, forward strand.
ATAATTATGAGTAATATCTTTTTCATAGATAAAGTCCTTGCTAAAGGGTACGGACCGAGCGGCCCGCCCCTGACTATTTAAAAAACGACTATGATGTTGATAATCTGACTATTTCAGCGACAAATCCTTCGATGGCAATGTCAGCAGACCGTATTGGTGCAGATACTGCGTGCCGTTGGCCAGAACCCACTGCACAAAATCGTTCAGCAGAGCGTTCGAATGGTCGTAGGCGAAAGCGGCGTTGCCCACAGGAATCTCGCTGTAGCGTGCGTGCTCGAGCAGTGTCAGAATCTCGTCGAGTTGGCCGTCGGCCAGCACCTGCTCGCCCTGTTTGTCAAGGTCGAGCGGCAGCAGAGCAATGTCTTTCTTCAGTTGGCGGCTCTCAAGGTCGAAAATATTTGACAATGAGTTGATTGTAACGCCTTTCGGGTCGTGGCTGACGGCAACTATCAGGTAAGAGTCGTCGCCCGAAATCTTCTTTCCGCGATAGTCGGCCACAGCCTCGTCAAAATGCTCGGCATAGAACCGCGACACCGACTCTTGGCCAGTTGCGGTGTAGATGTGGATTTTCTGCTCGGCGGCTGTCGGCTCGTCGTCCTCAAACAGGTCCTCAACAAAGAAGAGCGCCTTAATCCGTTTTGCGTTCAGGCGGCGACCAATCAGCCCTGCCGCTTCCGACTCTTTGGCCGTTACGGGCAGCACCGCGTAGCGTGCGAAGTTCACACCGTCGGCGGCGTTGCTCACAATTGAAAGGCTGTTCTTCTCACCAGCCTGCGCCTTGCCTGCCTTGAACAGGAAGTCAACTTCGGCGTTTGTCTTGTTGTATTCAGCCACCAACTTCTCAACCAGCGGTTTGACCGAATTTGGCACGTGCAGTGTAACCTGTTGATTCTGTGCCTGAACCGAGCCTTGCAGCCCTAAAACTATTGCTATTGTGTATATTATCTTTTTCATATCGATGTTCTTTTTAAAGTATTTATAATGAAATTGTTGTGTATTGGTAATGGCTTTTTTCGAGCGGTGCCATTAAACCGCATTCCTTCCTCACTCGTTGCAACAGCAACACATTCGCATTCGTTTTGTCATTTCCATTGTCATTATCTGTTTCATTTCTCTCGTCTCATTTTTGACGATGCAAAAGTGCGGCAAACATCAAAACCGCATAATCGCCTTGTTATGTCATTTTACATACCATACGTTGGTAGGCCATATACCATACTTGTGGTATATCCAACGCACCGCGCATTTAATCTGCAAAAACATCTATATTTATATAGGTCAAACTAAAAACCTTCGATAAAAAATACTCAACACATTAACCTATTCAAATGGTAGGTTAATGCATTTTTTATATTTTTGCGGCCAATTAGAAAGATGAAAAGACGATATGAACAAACAAACGAAAGCATTGCATTTGCCATACGTGCGCCCCGATGCCTACGGCGCGCTGGCGGTACCGGTATATAACAACGTCTCGTACGAGTTCGACGATGCGCAGACAATGTCTGACGTATTCTGCAATCGAATAAAGGCTCCCGACTATTCGCGTGTCGCAAACCCAACTGTGACCAATCTCGAGCAGCGTGTCAAAGCGCTGACTGGGGCGGAGCACGTCACGGCCTTCAATTCGGGCATGGCAGCCATCAGCAACATTCTCATGTCGGTGGCCGGACAAGGCAAGAACATTGTCTCGTCGCGCCACTTGTTCGGTAACACTTTGTCGCTCATCAGTCGCACGCTTTCGCGATATGGTGTTGAGGCAAGACTTTGCGATTTGACCAATCTGGCTGAAGTTGAGACTCATGTTGATGAAAAAACCTGTTGCATATTTCTTGAGATAGTTACTAATCCGCAACTCGAAGTGGCTGATCTTAAGGCTCTTGCCGAAATTGTCCATAAGCACGGAGCGGTACTCATCGCCGACTCAACCGTCATTCCGTTCACCGAAACGAATTTAAGTTCGCTGGGTGTTGATGTCGAAGTGCTGTCGAGCACCAAATATCTTTCAGGAGGCGGCACATCGCTGGGAGGTCTGGTCATCGATTATGGTCGCTCACCCGAAATAAACCAACGCCTGAAACAAGAGCAACTGTTCAACTTTGGAGCCTATATGCCGGCTCAATCGGCTTATATGCAGACAATTGGACTCGAGACCCTTGCCGTGCGCTATCGGCAGCAAGCGGCAAATACACAGGCTCTGGCCGGAGCGTTACAGAGCGTAAAAGGCATTGTACGTGTGGATTACGTCGGCCTTCAGAACCATAAGTATCATAATTTAGCACAACGGCAGTTCGGGCCAACGGCAGGCGCAATGCTCACCATCGACCTTGAGTCACAACAGGCTTGTTTCAACTTTCTTAACCGCCTGAAAATCATTCATCGTGCCACAAATCTGTTCGATAACCGCACACTTGCCATTCACCCTGCGAGCACCATTTTCGGCTTGTTCAGCGATGACGAGAAACGGAAAATGGACGTTCGCCCGACCACCATCCGACTTTCGGTGGGACTCGAGGCCGTTGAAGATTTGTTGTCGGACATTAAACAAGCATTGCAATGAAGTACGATTTTGACCAAATAATTGACCGCACTGGCAGCGGCGACTTGAAACACAGCGTTTTACAACAGCGCTATGGCCGCGCTGACCTGCTGCCACTTTGGGTGGCCGATATGGATTTTGAGACGCCGCCGTTCATTACCGAAGCGCTACGCAAGCGGCTCGAGCACTCGCTTTTCGGCTACACCGTAACGCCTGACGAACTGTGGGACGCGGTGGCTGACTGGATTGAAGCGCACCACGGCTGGCACATCGATAAGCGGTGGCTCACATACATTCCTGGCGTGGTGAAAGGTATTGGCATGGCCATCAACGTCTTCACCAGCACCGATGAAAAAGTCATCATCCAACCGCCTGTTTATCACCCGTTTCGCCTAACGCCGCAAGGCAATGGCCGCAAGGTTGTTTTCAACCCGTTAAAGCTGACGCCCGACGGCTACGAAATGGACTTCGACAATCTGGCTCAAGTGGCCGACAGTAAGTGTAAAATATTGATATTGAGCAATCCGCATAATCCTGCAGGCATCTGTTGGAAAGCCGACACACTGCGCCGTCTGGCTCATTTCTGCGCTGAACGGGGCATCATCGTCATCAGCGACGAGATTCATTCCGACATGGCGCTTTTTGGAAACCATAATATTCCGTTTGCCAGCGTGAGCGACGAGGCCGCGCAATGCAGCATCACGTTTGGCGCGCCGTCGAAGACGTTCAATATTGCGGGCATTGTCAGCTCGTACGCCATTGTTCCGAACGACACGCTGCGCCGCCGCTTCTACACGTGGCTCGAAGCCAACGAACTCAACGAGCCGCACCTTTTTGCGCCAATCGCAACCATTGCCGCCTATAGGCAGGGTGAAGAATGGCGCCGACAAATGTTAGCGTATGTTGAGGATAATGTGCGTTTTGTAGAGAGTTTTTGTTCTGATAATCTACCGAAAATCAAACCATTGCGTCCGCAAGCGTCGTTTCTGGTCTGGCTCGACTGCCGTGGACTCGGACTCAATCACAACCAACTTGTGAGCCTGTTTATTGATAAGGCCCGCCTGGCACTCAACGATGGCGCAATGTTCGGACCTGGCGGTGAAGGCTTTATGCGGCTCAACGTCGGCACACCTCGAGCTGTACTTGAACAAGCCTTGCGGCAACTGAAGGATGCTTGTCATGGGATATAAAAATTTTGAGTTGGCAACAATTTGCTACCAACTCAAATTTTATATGATAAAGTCTTTCTCTATTCTATTATTGTCGGGACGTCGCTGTCGAGAGTATTTCGCTAATTTTCTGCAACTTATTTATATCAAAGCTGACGCGGAAAAACAAAACATAGAAATTGTCTTTTTTTATGAAATAGCGGCCTTCGGCTATCGAATCGGCATTTGTTGAATAATACAGCAAGCCTACTTCGGAATCTTCATTGTAGATTCGTTCAAGATTGTCATATATTTTTGCAATGCTATCGGTTTTTGCATACGAAGCAGAGGTCTCTGGAACCAAAAATGGCTCTTTATATACGCTGTCAACATTGTAAATGGTATCGACAGCGTAATACACAGTATTACATTCAATATAAATCTTTTGCTCGTCAGAATATAGTTGGAAATCGGTGTCACAATCACCTTGATTTTGGACACAAGTGAACCCTTCGGGATGAGTGATTGTTCCAAATCCAATTCTAAATATATCGATAGTTGGATTAATCACACCACCGCACTCAAAAGGCGTTGTTTCATCACTTTCAACATTGTTGTAGTCGATAAGTACCGAAACCGAACCAGTGTCGGGAATGGTAAATTTGCCTTGCACTAAAGAGTAACCAGGTCTCAACGATATTCCATAATAAAAATAGGCTTCATAGGAATGCTCGCCAGGTTCCATGTTAAGATATACTTTCGTGTCGGTTAATCCTTCATAATTAGCCTCCATACCGACGTAAAAACTGTCAATGCGATTACCAGGCCACACGCCAACTGGAGCATTGTCAACGAATATGTGAAACGTGGGGTTCAGAATGTTGCTGATTTCAGCAACGTTTGAATCAAAAATGCAATTGTATTGTTCTTTCGGCTCCTCGGGTTCAATCGGGTCATCACTATCGTCTTTACAACCCGTAAAAGCAGCCACTAGCAATAATGCCAAGAATAATTTGCACTTCATAGAAAAGTTAATTTATAAATACAAATATACATAGTTTGTGTTTTTCGTTTTTTATATAGTTTAGCCACATAAAATCAACATTCAGGATTATGAGCAACACATCAGAGCGCACAAGTATTACAGGTATGAGCACCTTGACGTTCATGTTCTTCTCGTTTGGTTTTGTAACCACCATGAACAACATACTGATACCTTACATGCAAACCCTTTTCAGCCTGACAAACGCGCAGGCAATGTTCATCAACATGGTTTGGTATGGAGCTTACGGAGTGGGCAGTATTCCGTCATCTGTCATCACCGAGCGGTTTGGCTACAAGCGCGGAATGCTCATTGGCTTGATGATTTGCGCTTTGGGCGGATTTCTCTACTACCCGGCTGCTCTAATGGTTAGCTATCCATTCTTCCTGACAGCCACTTTTGTGCTGGCGCTGGGCATAACATTGCTGCAAGTAGCCGTCAATCCGTATGTGGTTGAGATTGGGCCGCACCGTACAACCGCAATGCGAATGAATATTGTGGGCACGGCAAGCAGCACCGCTCGCATGATTGCACCGCTTGTTGGCACGGCTCTGTTTTTGGGCACCATCAGCCAAATTATCCCCGACAACACTCTGCCCGTCAGCGAGGCTCAACGGTCGGCTTTGGCGCAGTCGCTGCAGATGCCTTATCTGTCCATAGGTGCGGCTTTTCTGGTTTTACTGGTAATTATCAGCCTGATAAAACTGCCTGTCATCACACACCAGACCGATGACCAAGGAACCATTGCCAAAGCGTGGCAACACCGTCACTTACGCTATGGTGTGCTGGCCATTTTCATCTACGAGGGAATTGAAATCGCCATACCGAGCTTTATGGTGCAGTACGCCACCAACAGCAACATTCTGGGCGTTGATGAGTCACGCGCTGCCACATTCATCACCTTCTATTTCTTAGCAATGCTTGCCGGACGGTTCACGGGCATTTTTGTGATGAAGCGTGTAACCGACAAGGTGGCTCTTTCGGCCTATGCGGCTGCCGGCATTGTATTGGTTGCCTTCGGACTGCTGTTCCACGGACCAGTGGCCATTGTAGCGCTCATTGCGTCGGGATTGTGCCAGAGCGTGATGTGGGGCAACATTTTCGGCCTTGCAACACGCGGACTCGACTATCTGACCAACAAAGCTACAAGCCTGATGCTCACTGCGATAGCTGGCGGAGGAATCATCACTGTGGCAATGGGTACTGTAGCCGACCATTTCGGCGTGAAAGCCGCACTTTTTGTAATGATTCCGCTCTACATTTACATGATTTGGTACGCTCAATCGGCGGAAAAACTGGAAAATAGTTCGAAATGATAAATCCCGCCAACAACATACTGCCGTTTTTAGATGCCTTGCGGCTGAACAACAACAAGCCCTGGTTCGATCAGAACCGCAACTGGTACAAAGCCGCACAGGCCGATTTTGTGCAGTTCATCACCGATATGATTGAGATTTTGTCGGACATTGAGCCGAAGTTTACAGGCTTAACCGCCAAAGACTGCATCTACCGTATATTCCGTGATTTGCGCTTCTCATTCGACAAAACACCATACAAGACACATTTTTCGGCAAACCTCGCACCAGGCGGCAAGAACAGCCCCAAGTGCGGATTCTACATACAATTTGAGCCACATAATCTGTCGATGTGCGGCGGCGGCCTATGGATTGAGGACAAGAATATTCTCAAAGCTGTTCGCGACGAATTGTACTCAGTGCCCGAAGATTTGCTTGAAATAATTGAGACAAAAGAGTTTAAGAGTTGTTTCGGTCCGTTGTGGGACTATCAGAAACTGAAAAAAGTACCGGCGGGCTATGACCGTGATTTTGCTCATGCCGATTTGCTTAAATACAAGCACTTTATAGTCACCAACGACATCAGCGACGAGCAAGCGTCAAAACCCGACCTCTACTCTCACATTGCAAATGCCTGCCGTACGTTGCAGCCCATGTGCCGACTTTTGGACGACATCATCGAAGAAGCGGGATTGGTTTAAAAGTTGAAGTGTTCAGGATATTGGGCACTGCGCTAGCGCGTTTATCCCCGAAAACTGACGTCCGTCGCTCGGCGTCTTATTTCTGCTTAATTAGAAACCCTTCTATCCTTTCGAGCAGATCGGTGCCTGATATGGGTTTCGACACATAATCGTCGCAACCACAAGCCAAAATCTCCTCTCGCTCCCCATTAAGAGCGAAGGCTGTCTGTGCAATAATCACCACATTCGGACGAAGTTCCTTAATAAGTACTGAGGCTTGCTTCCCGTCCATTTCAGGCATTAGCATATCCATAAGCACAAGATTTATGTCGGACTGCTGACGAACGGCCTCAACAGCTTCGCTCCCCGTCTTGACCCACACAACTTCAGCATTAGTTTTCTTAAGTAAAGCCTTTAGATACAAGAAGTTGGTATATTCATCCTCTGCTATTAATATTTTCTTGCCGCTGAAATCGTATTGTTTCATGCAGATATGCTTTTTTCAATTATAGCCAAAGGTATTAATAATGTTGATTATAAAAAATGTTGTACACTTTTTTTGCCGATCGTTTTTAACACAGCCAACGGCTTTGGCTGCGTAGCAGTAAATGGCGATCTCCGTTTATTGTGCAAACAAGCTCTATTCAATTCACTGAATATCCGCCTACCCGATTCAACAAATCAAAAATCAGCGTTATATTTGCACCCAAACACAGGAATTATGTCCGCAAACAACGAAGTCAACTCATTCATTCTGAAAGTCGGTGCCGTCATCGGACTGTCGTTTGCGGCTACCATTTTCATCGCAAACCTGCGGGGAATGACGCATATCCCAGGCGACAACATATCGTGGCTCAACATCATCATCTTTATGTTTGTAGTGATGATTTCGGGGCGGCAGTACCGTGAGACCGTCGAAGGCGACAAGTTTGTTTTCGGACGCGCCTATCTTTACATAACAAAACTCAATCTGATAAGTTCCTTGATATTGGCTGTGTTCGGATATTTCTACTATACCAGCATCGCGCCAGGCGACATTGACGAGATTATCATA
>JAGCFC010000229.1 GCA_017650325.1 Salinivirgaceae bacterium
AAAAAAACGCAAAGCGATGAAACAATATCTCGATATGCTGTCGCACATTATTGAAACTGGCGACAAAAAGAGCGACCGCACCGGAACGGGCACCATCAGTACTTTCGGCTATCAGATGCGGTTCGATTTGAACGAGGGATTTCCCTGCCTGACGACTAAGAAACTTCATCTGAAATCGATAATCCACGAGTTACTGTGGTTCTTAGCAGGCGATACCAATGTGAAATATCTGCAAGACAACGGCGTGCGAATCTGGAACGAGTGGGCCGACGAGAACGGCGATCTGGGTCACGTTTATGGCTACCAGTGGCGCTCTTGGCCAGCACCCGACGGCTCGCATATCGACCAGATCAGCAAGTTAATCAACGACATAAAGACCAACCCCGACTCGCGCCGTCTGATTGTGAGCGCATGGAACGTGGCCGACATCGACCATATGGCGTTGCCGCCTTGCCATGCTCTGTTCCAGTTCTACGTGCGCAACGGCCGCCTGTCGTGCCAGCTCTACCAGCGCAGTGCCGACGCCTTTTTGGGCGTGCCGTTCAACATTGCGTCGTATTCGCTCTTGACAATGATGGTTGCGCAGGTCTGCCATCTGCAGTTGGGCGAGTTCATCCACACTTTCGGTGATTTGCACATATATAACAATCACCTTGAGCAGGTGAAACTGCAACTAACTCGCGACCCGCGGCCGCTGCCTACAATGTGGATAAATCCTGAAGTTGACGATATTTTCAAATTCAAGTTCGAAGATTTCCGTCTCGACAACTATGACCCGCATTCGCACATCAAGGGCGAAGTGTCGGTATGATCAATAACTGATTGATTGACTGATTGAGGACAATTGGGAAAGGATTCCGTTACCGATTATCCGTTTCGCCTTCTTTTCCAATGGAATCGAGCAGTTCACGGCGACGGTCGAGCAAGGTATTGATGCGCTCTTCAGTAAGGTTTTCGGCCGCCGACAACTCTTCTTCAATTGCCTTTAGTTCGTTGCACGCATCGGTCAGCTCACACTCGCCAATGCCTTCTTTCAAGCTTTCGATGGTGGCTTCGACAATCGGTGCCAAAGGCCCCAATGCACTGTTTATCTCGCTGGTAGTCATACCCTCGCTCATAGTCTGATACATTCCAATAAGCTCATCGAACTCACGGAACGTGTCGAGCATTGCGGCATCGGGGTTTTGCTTGCGCAGATAGTCAGTCAACCGGGCCATCAAAGCGAACATTGTCTCAAGTTTGTTGGATTCAAACTCACTCATCGCCATTATTTTTTTTCATTACAAAATTGCGCACATCTTTTGCCATTTGCAACTGTTTTTGATGATTCGTCGTTACCTGCCGGGCTTTCATCCAATCATTTTTCCTAATGTATCTAATTGCACCAGAATTAGTTCCTATAATCGAAAACATATTCGATGGCGCAACCATACCCGCATATTCCAATCGTTCAGTGTATTGCGAAAGTTGCCGCATCGGCGCCAATTCAGCGTCGAGTTGCGGATGCGGCTCAGATAGAGCCAAACTAACTGCATCTTCTATATTACTGATTGCCAAACTAATGTTTTCGTCGGGCTGCATATTGGCAACCTCATATTTCAATCGCTCGTATGTGATAAATGGCAGCACCACAACCTCTTGTATTCGCAGCGTGTCGGTCTGCATGACAATCCCGACAACACGGCTGCGGCCTATCAGCGAATCAGGAACAGCAAACGCAACCATCTGATAACCAACGCACGAGAAGATTATAGTATCGCCCAAATGACATGGTATCTCAAAATATCCGTTAACGCTCGACGCTGTGCCGTAACCATGCCGCACATAGACATTGACATTCGGGATAGGCTGAAGGTCATCGGCATCGAGAATGCTTCCATAGATATTGGTGCTGGCTGGTTGCGAAAAAATTTGCCCCTCGGCAATGATCGCCAAAAGCAAAAAGACTGCTTCAAATGCAACTATTTTTATAATTTTCGACATAAATTTGCCAATCCACTTACAAATAAATGTGTTTTTGCTATTTTTAAACACTTTTTTAAGTCGGTTTAACATTTATTTAACGTTAACGAAAGATGCGAACATATTGTAAAAGCCTATTGTCTGCTGCGCTAATCGGCGCTGTATTAGCAAGTTGTAGTCAGAAACCCATAGAAATTGAGTCGAGTGTTACTCCTCTCTCCGACTACGGCAGCAACGATGGTTCAATATCGATAACCATAAGCGGCGGCAAAGAGCCATACGCTATCAAATGGTCGAACAATCAGGCTGTGGCCGAAATCAGCAATCTTGCAGTTGGCACGTACATTGTCACCGTCACCGATGCCAAAGGCCGCATTGCCGCTGATACTATCGAAGTTACAGGTCCCGACTACCCTGTTTGTATCGACAACGAAGGCAATAGTTACCGCACAACCATAATCGGCGACCGTACCTGGATGGCCGAAAATCTGAAGGCAAAAACAAACAGCAACGGCGACGAAGTGAAATATTTTGAAAATCCCGACGCACCTGAACAAGGACTTCTTTACACTTGGGACGCCGCTATGAACGGTAGCACCGACGAAGGCGCTCAAGGCATCTGCCCCGACGGCTGGCACATACCCACTCACGCCGAACTGACCGACCTTTCGGTTGCCCTCTGCAACGATTCGGTGGTCGAAAACCTGATAAATCCGTTCAATCTTGTATATGCCGGTTTCTATAATGGCGAGTACCAGAATTCTGGCAGTTCAGCTTCACTTTGGTCTTCATCAAAGTCACACGACAACATCTGGAAACTCTACTATCACAAGAATCTGAAAAAGCCATTTATCTACTACGAAAAACCGCAGAATGCCATTTCGGTTAGGTGTATAAAGGATTAGCATTCCTGTCCTTTTCCACTATCACAAATGATTCGAGCGCGTAAAACACTGATTTTCCTTTCGTTCGCTTTTGCGGTCGCTTGCACGGGAATGCCTGATAGTATTGTGCAATACGAGCGTTCCCTGCACCAAATCAAGGTTGTGAGAATTCTTAACATCAGCGGTCCGGAGCCATTCACCGCCGCCGACAGCCTTACAATATGCAATAAACTGCTGGAAAAAACAAAATCGCAACTAATTGAAATCCAGCAAAAATACATCGATTCATTAAACGTTGCCATTACCGATGCCCAAAGCAAAGCCGACAGTGAATGCGATGCCACAATGAAAAAAGCCATTGCCTTGGGCATCCGCTCAATGGAAAACAAACGTGAGCGGGCTGTGCAGATTATCGCCGCATACAACAACACACCAGAATCCACAAGTTTGAATGCAATTATCTGTCAAGCAGACAAATATCGTCAAATGTGTGATTCTGCAATAGGTTTTGTGCAACAATGCTCTTTTGTTGGCAAACAAGGCTCGCTACCCGAAGAAACCTTCTCAAGAAAGTACCTGCTATCAACTGACAATCAGTCTATTATTGGCGAAATCACTGAACCTTAGTGTATCGACCCACAAATAAGATGATATTTGTTTGGGTGTCGCGAATGAAATACACAAATGGTCTGTCGATGTTAAGATGTTTTATTTCAGGAAAATAAGCCGATTTAACCATCATTGTGGCTGCAGTTGCCGCCGCGGCTTCCGTTCCCAATTCATCGACCTCAATGACAGCCTTTTGCACCACTTTCGAAAGTTGCAAATCGGGTGAACCCGACATCCCCGAAAAATCGGCATTGCCGCCAAATGCATCAACAATTCCCAACTGCTTTAAAATCTCGTTGAAATCGAACGATGATGCCGAATTGAACTTTGGCATCGACAACGCCACCCGCTCATCACTCAAACTATCGGCCACACCTTGCACAAAATCGGCTGTGAGCTGCGCTTCCACATCGGAAAAACGTCCTTCGGCTGGCACAACAACGAGCATCGCAAAACGTGTGTCGGCATAAGCCAACTCAACAGCCTCGTAATCAGAGGCTTTGCGGTATCCGAAGTTTTCTGTTTGCGACATAAATGTTGTCGGAACCGTGACTCCGTCAATCTGATGAAAATCAGCGGTTTTGCTGTTTTTTTGTTTGAACTTGTGCAGCCAGTCGCACTTGAAACTTATGGCATTGACCAAAATCATACGAGTGTTGGCGTTGAGCATATCAACGGTAAGCAGATTTGTGATTTTTCCGCCAGTTTGCCCCGAAACCCAATAGTTGACCGTAGCGCACGACTGCCGACAAGCCCTTCGCGAAGAAAAGTTCAGTTGGTCGCAAGTAGCGCTGTAACTATTTTTTATCGCATCGATGTACGTCGGAAGAAGATTGTAACCACACTTTACCCAAACAGAATTAGCCATTGTCAGACTGCTTGCATTCCCATCTTTAAAGCTGGCAATTAGCCGTTTGACATTTGCGCCAATTTGTTCGGCACTCTCAGCTGGATTCAATACTGCCGCCATTTCAGTTGCAGTGTTGCCTCGCGCACCTTCCTCAACCATTCGCAACGCCAAATTCAAACTCAACGGAGAAAAGACAAAATTTGCACTGCCGCCATCAGCCAGTTTTGTGTATGCCGACATGGCAAAGCCATTCACATCGCCAGTCATTGGGGCAAAACCTTGACCTTGCACCGATGCCGCAGCTACAACCGCCAGACAACATGCCGCAAATCTTCTCATAATGTAAACGTTTTGGTCATTTCTTCCTCAACTTCGGCAATAGTGGCCGGAATGCGCTTCTCGCCCAACCGGCGTGCGCCATCGGCGGTTATCAGCAAGTCATCTTCAATGCGGATACCACCGAAATCGAGATATTTATCCACTTCGGCATAATTGATGAACTGCTCGTGCAGACGATCTCTTCGCCAGTTCGCAACCAACTCAGGGATAAAATAGATTCCCGGCTCATCGGTAACCACAAAACCCGGCTCAAGTTTCCGCCCCATCCGTAACGATGATGTGCCAAACTGTTCAATCGGGCGAGTCTCGTTGTTGTAGCCGACATAAATCTGTCCCAAATTTTCCATGTCGTGGACATCGAGCCCCATCATGTGGCCCAATCCATGCGGCAGGAACAGCGCATGTGCACCTGCAGCCACGGCCTCATCAACATTGCCACGCATCAGCCCCAAAGCCTTCAGCCCCGAAGCAATCGTCTTGCAGCACTCAAGGTGTACGCTTTGGTAAGTCACACCAGGACGGGCAAGCTCAAGAGCGCGGTCGTTAGCGTCGAGCACAATTTGGTAGATATCTTTCTGTTTTTGAGTGAATTTTCCGTTCACCGGGAATGTCCGTGTAAAATCTGATGCATACCCCATCGGTGTTTCGGCACCAGCATCCACAAGCAACATCCGCCCATTGGTAATCGGCAGATTGTGACTGTGGTTATGCAACGTCTGGCCGTTTTGCGACAAAATTGTAGTAAACGATGTGGTTCCGCCATATTTCAGCGGAATACTATCGACAACACTATGAATATATTGTTCATTATCTGCCGTTTTTGCCAATCGCATTGCCGCCGTGTGCATCTCGTAGCCAATGGCGCACGCACGCTCAATCTCCGCAATCTCCTCGTCCGATTTCACAGCACGCAAGTCGATGACGGCCTTTATAAGTTCGAGCGAGCACTTATGTCCAACATCCGATATTTTTTCATCGAGAAGAGTTGAAAGCCAGAGCATTGTGTCGGTGCGATATGGCGGCAGATAATGGATTTTGCGCCCCTTTCCCATCAATTCCGACAGCAATTTGGCCAAACCAGCCATCGGCTCGCTGTGAGCCACGCCGCACGTTGCGGCAAAATCGGCCACCGACGGCAGCGGACCAGTCCACACCACATCGTCAATGTCGGCATCGTCGCCAAAAAGCCACTCATCGCCCGACTCAAAATCGACAACCGCCGCCAGATTCGGTTTGCGCAATCCGAAAAAATAAAGGAAAGTGCTGTCCTGACGGAAGTTATAAGTGTTGTCGGCATAGTTCATCGGAGACTCCGAATTGCCTAAAAATAGTCCCAAGCCTTTACCCATAGCCGTTCTCAACTTTGCTCGGCGGGCAACGTATGTGCCCCTTGCAAATATTTCCTTCATAACCGTATCTAAGTTTTGTTTGGCACGAATGTAGCAAAATATTAACCACGGAAAGCACGAAAAACACGGAAAGAATGCAACCTCCCTGCCACTTTGCCAATAATAGCTTACTTTTGCGGCCGTTTTAAATAAAAACAGAATGGAACCAATAGAAATTGTAGGCTACGCAGCCGCAGTGCTCACAACAATATCGTTTGTGCCGCAAGCCGCCAAAATCATCAAGACAAAAGACACCCAAAGTATCTCACTCGGAATGTACGCTCTGTTCTCAATCGGAGTGTTGGGCTGGCTCATCTACGGCATTGTAACACGCACATTGCCAGTAGTTTTAGCAAACGGCATAACACTTTGTTTCGCCAGCGTTATCCTTGCCTACAAAATCAAATACAAATGAATTACGCATTCGGCTCCTATTATTATATGGTATGCCGATGGACAATCAGCCCTACTGATAAAATCATTCCCGTCAGAGCCAATTATTCCATCGGAAGAGCATTGCCTAATGCCGCAAACGGCGGTTTCGGAGTCGCATCGACAGGGAAAAAACACTTTTGAGAACATTTTCACAACACAAAATCCGACTGAATGTCAATCAATAGCCGCACCTCAACGACACAATGTTTTCAATCGTGCTAAATATTTTTTCCACAAAACTTTTTTATTTGCAAAAATTACTACTTTTACAAATACGGTCATCGCAAAAAAGATGGTGCTGTGAAGGATTAGAATGAATATTGTATGGTCACAAACGAAGATGCAGCGAGGTTAATTACAGCCATCAAGATGTCGTCAACTTACGATTTCACAGACTATTCTGACAAATCGTTTTGCCGAAGGATTGAGAAAATATTGTTAGACAACAATATGGACCTCAATCAACTTATAATTAAGATAGGCAAAGACAAGGATTTTCTGGAGCAAATGGTTAAAGACATAACGGTCAACACCACTGAGCTCTTCCGCAATCCCGAAATGTGGCAAACACTTCGTTATCACATACTTCCGAAATTCAGAAAGAACCGCTCGATATTCATTTGGCACGCAGGATGCTCAAGCGGTCAGGAGATTTACTCCATGCTCATTCTGCTCAACGAGTTGGGGATGTTCGACCAGGCCAAAGTGTTCGCCACCGACATCAACACCGACATGCTCGAAGCCGCCAAAGCCGGACAATACAAATATCGGTTCAATCTGGGTTATCTCGACAACTTCGACAAGGTGATAAAAGAAAACCCATTCAACTTCGAAGACAAGGTTGAGGTCCCTTACGAGAAGTATTTCGATATCGACAAGGTGAAAGACACCATCCAGATGAAGCCGTTCCTGCGCGAAAAGGCTGTTTTCCGCAAGCACGATTTGGTGAAAGACGGCAACGTCTTCTACTCAAAGTTCGACCTGATTTTCTGCCGCAACGTGATTATCTACTTCAACAACAAGTTGCAGAGCCGCGTTATCGACATGTTCAACAGCAGTTTGAACCGCGACGGATACCTGATACTCGGGTCGCACGAAAGCATTTTGGGAGCCTCGGCCAACAACTTCGAGCGCTCTAAAGGTTTTTACAAGAAAAAACAGATGTAGTTATGGTTGATAATATAGGCATAGTAGATACTCGGAATATTATCAGTGCTGTAACTGACGCTTACGGCATCGATATGTCGGATTATACATTCACGATACTCAAACGGAGGCTGATTCATGCCATAAACACCTTTGGCAGCCACTCGGCCGACGATTTCGCCGACAAAATCCGCAAAAAAATCATTACCGCCGACGATTTCCTTTACACCGTCTCACTCGAAGTGACTGAGTTCTTCCGCGACCCGTCGCTGTGGCGCGAGTTGCGCGACAAGTATATTCCGGAAATCTGCCGCACCACCGACAGCCGTATCTGGATGCCATGCGTGACATCGGGCGACGAGCTGTTCTCGCTGGCAATCGTGCTGAACGAGGCCGGGCTGCAGGGCAAGACAAAAATCGATGCTCTTTGCCCGTCGCAAAAGCATATAGATCTTATCAAGAAAGGCGGCAACTACGACCAGAAGAAAATTGAGGTGAGCGAAGCCAACTATACACGGTACGTGGGCAAGACACAATTTGCATCGTACTACACACTCACCGACAACCGGGCCGAAATGAAACCGACATTGCTCAACGATGTGTCGATTGATGTGAACAGCGATATTCTGAACACCAGTATTGCCAAGAAATACAAAATGGTGGTTTACCGCAACAAACTGCTGCAATTCAACATTCCACTGTACGACAAGGTTATACGCAAATTGATCGACAGCCTTGAAATTGGCGGCTATCTGGTGATTGGCAACATGGAAACACTTGAATATTCAGAGGCAAGCAAGAAATTGCAGATTGTGAACGCGAACGAAAAAATTTACAAAAAAAGGGTTGACTGATGAATGATTACAAAGCTATAATGATTGGAGGTTCGGCAGGTAGTTTTCAAGTAGTTACCCGAATAATTGCCGCATTGCCGGCAAACTATCCGCTGCCGATTCTGATGTGCCTGCACCGCTTGAAACACATCCGTTCGGGATTCGTAGAGGCACTTTCGATAAAATCGAAACTGCCGATAATAGAACCTCACGACAAAGAGCCGCTCAAAGCCGGACGTATCTATCTTGCACCGGCCAATTACCACATGTACATTGAGTTAGGCAACCGATTCTCACTCTCAACCGAAGACGTGGTCAACCATTCACGCCCGTCAATCGACTTGTCGTTCTTCTCGGCATCGTACAATTTCAAGAAGAAACTTGTGGGCATCATATTGAGCGGTGCGAACAAAGACGGTGCCCTTGGTCTGAAAAGCGTGACCGACAACGGCGGTCTGACAATCGTTCAGGACCCCAAAGAATGCCAGGTACCGACAATGACACAGGCGTCACTGAACGCAACAAAAGTAGATTATGTGTTCAGCACGAAACAGATTATTGATTTTTTACTTAAATTAGCCTGATTTATGGACGAACTTCTAAGATATCGGCAAAAAATAACAGGATGGACGATTCTCCTAATTGTCATCAGCATCGCCGCCATAATTATTATGCTAGCGGCCGCCCCGAATTTTGGCAAAAACAGCTACGCCCTCATTCTCTTAGTGATTATTGTGGCGCAAATATTAATTGCTTCTAAAATCGGACTGATGGGGTCTAAAATCACATCAATCTATATGAAATCGGAAGAAGAGCGCGCCGCAGCCAGCCAAATCAACGATGACCAATACGAAAAGGAAGTCGACCAGAAGATGAAAGAAGCTACCGATTCAGGGTTCGATCTGAAAGCCCTGCTCGACAAAACAGGCAAAAACGACGATTGGAAAAGTTTCGGCGATGCATTGCTTTATGCTTTTTCGAAACAAATGGACGTTGCTGTCGGAATTGTTTTCAAATGCGATGACGACGAATTTAACGCAGCCGCCACATTCGCCTATTATAATAATGAATCGCCCCGGTCATTCAAACTGGGTGAAGGGCTCTCCGGACAAGTGGCAAAAGACCAAAAACCAATGTTTTTGAACGATTTACCGAGCAAAAGTTTGATGATTGTCTCGGGTCTTGGGCAAATAGAAGTAAACAATTTGGCAATTATTCCAATTTTAAAGGACAACAATGCTGTTGGATTAATAGAAATTGCTACCTTTAAACCCTTTGAAAATGGATTTGTAAACAAAATAGACGAGATTTCTAATGCAATAGGCGGAATTGCCCCGCTATAAAGAGTGAAGCACAATGGAAACGTTTATCGACAAAATAAAACGGATATTTATATATAAGGTGAACAACAGGATAAACTTCACCCCCACCTTGGTTGGTTTGGGCGTGGTGATATTAATTCTGTCGTGGATTTTAGGGTTCATCAAATGCGACTACGCAGTATCGCTTGACAGCCTTGTACAATTACACAAGACATCACCTGTATACTTCATCATCGATCTTCTGCCTATAGTTTTAGGAATATTGGGGTATGCATTCACCAAATCGCAGCAAGAAACAATCGATTCACTTGAAACTCAGATTTCGGAAAAAGACCACGTCATCAACATGAACGCCCTCTTTGCCAAGAAGATTGGTGAAGGCGATCTTGCCGCAAACGACGCCGAAATTGACGACAACGACATCTTAGGCCACTCGCTGAAAAAAATGCGGGAGAACCTTGCTCTGACTAACGAAAAAGAGAAAGAACAGAACTGGATTGCTAAAGGAAAAGATATGGTTTCCGACATCCTGCGTTTGCAAAACGACCTCGACAATCTGTCGTATCTCACTTTGGTTGAACTCATTAAGTACATCGATGTCATTCAGGGTGCATTCTACATCTACAACGAAGAAGACCAAACACTTGAGAACAAAGCCACTTACGCCTACAACCGCAGGAAATATCTCGACACAAAATTCCAAATTGGCGAAGGCCTTGTAGGACAGTGCGCCTATGAGATGGACGTCATCTACCGCCGCGAGATTCCAGATGAGTTTGTAACCATAACAAGCGGCATTTTGGGCGACAAAAAGCCAAATTCGCTGCTGTTGGTTCCCCTCATCACCGATGAGAAGCTACAAGGTGTGCTTGAATTTGCATCGCTGAAAGACGATATAAGCGAACTGAAAATCAGATTCTTGAAAGAGTTGAGCGACATTATTGCCCGCACAATCTTCAACCTTAAAGTAAACACCCGGACAGAAAAACTGCTGAAAGACGCGCAGGAAATGACCGAGGAACTTCAGGAGAACGAAGAAGAGTTGCGCCAGAATGCCGAGGAGATGCGCGCCACACACGAGGAGCTGGAAAAAACCAACTCGAATCTGCAAACGCAAATCCGCGCTGTCGAAAACGCTCAGAAGCGCCAGCATGCGTTGCTTGAAAATGCATCCGAGATTATCTCGATTTATGACGAAGACTTGAAACTTAAATACATAAGTCCGTCAGTAACAAACATCTACGGATACACCATACAAGAAATGATTGACGGAAAAGACATCGACCGTCTGACCGCCAAAGGAGTGAAAGAATTCACCGAGACGTTAGCCGAAGTTGTAAAAGATGCCAGTTCAACTGCCACCATCCAATACACTTACATGCGTAAAGACGGACAGAAGATTTACATTGAATCGACATGCCGCAACTTGCTCGACGACCCCGCCATCAACGGACTTATTATAAACTCCCGCGATATCACCGAACGCAAACGCGCCGAGAAAGAGGAGCGTATGAAGAGTAAGATGCAATCGCTATCGGAAAACTCACTCGACTTGATTCTGCGAATCGGTACCAACGGACAGTTCTTCTACGCCAATCCTATGGTAAAAACATTCACCGGGATTGAAATTTCCGATATCATAAACAAGAATCTCGATGATGTTCAATTTGAACCGACCATCAAAGAATTCTTCAGCGATGCCGTAAAGACCGTACGAAGCACAAACAACAAACACGAGGCCGAAGTAACCTTCCCGACAAACTTTGGCGACCGCATTATGCAGGTAAACGCCATCCCTGAGTTCAGCGATGACAACAAAGAGTTGGAGACCATTTTGTTTGTGGCCCACGATATTACCGAGCAGAAGTTGGTTGAGATTGAAATTCAGGAGAAAAATAAGGCCATCACCGAGAGTATCAACTACGCAAAACGCATTCAAACTGCCATATTGCCGAACACCAAGTTCATACAAGAGTTCCTGCCGAAGTCATTCATCTTCTACCGTCCGAAAGACGTGGTCAGCGGTGACTTCCCATGGTTCTTCAAGAAAGGCGATGACTTGTTTATTGCAGTTGTCGACTGCACCGGACACGGTGTTCCTGGAGCTTTGCTGTCGTTCATTGGCTACTTCACTCTGAACAATGTGGTTGACCACTACGACAACATTGACGCAGGTGTAATTCTCGACAAACTGCATGAAGGCGTCCGCACCACTCTGAAACAAGACCGAATCGACACCGAAGCTCGCGATGGTATGGATGTTGCACTCTGCAAAATAAACTTGAAGAAAAATATTTTGGAATTCGCAGGTGCCCACAGACCACTTTACTTGCTGAGAGGCAATGAGTTGACCCAATACAAGGGCAGTCATAAGGCTATTGGTGGCATACCATTAGGTAAAAAACCTGAAGCGGATTTTGAAAATCATTTAATAAATTTGGAGCCCAAAGACAGAGTGTTCTTCTTCTCCGATGGTTTACCCGACCAAGTGAGCGGCGAGACAGGACGGAAATATCAGGCAAGCCGTATTCGCGATTTGCTTGTGGAACACTATGATGTTGAAATTTACGACTATGAAAAAATCATATACGATGATTTCATAGCCTACAAAGGCGACTATAAACAAGTCGATGATATATTGTTAATAGGAATTGAATTTTAAATTAAAACGACATAGCTATGGATGGGAACAAAGACTTTCTAGAATTTGTCTATAGTTTTAACGAGTCGATGGAAAGCAAGGACGTTAAACTTGTTTACAAGGGAGAAATAACTCACCAAGTAACAAAAGCCTTTACATCGATAACCGAGACCAACATGATGGTTGCGGAAGAATCGAACTCCGTTCAGAAGAAGGTGTTCCATGTGATTGTGGAATTTCTTCAGAACATAAGCAAACATGCCGACTACATGACCAACGAAGAAAGTCACGAAGAAGGCAGCGGAGTGTTCTTGCTTTGCAAAGACGACGACAACTACGTCATTACAACTGGTAACGTGCTTCTCAAAGAAAAAGAGAATGCCATAGCCAACGTTCTTGACAAGATAAACTCGCTTGACAAAGAGGGACTGAAAGCGCTGTACAAACAACAAATAAAAGAAGGTCGACTGTCAGAAAAAGGCGGTGCCGGCCTTGGTTTCATCGATATAGCAAAGAAGACTGGTAATTCATTGGATTACAAATTTGTTCCCATCAACAATGAATTCTCATTCTTCATTATATCGTCGACCATTTCGAGAACTCAAAATTTTGATTAACATATAATTAATTTATTACTATGGAAGTTATAAAGATTGTTGGAACGGATGATACTCCCAGTGTAACTCTTGATGTTGCAAACGAAATATTCGAAATATCAGGTAGGTCGTTGCCAGAAGATGTTGCTGTATTCTATGAGCCAATTCTCGACTGGATTGACCGCTATTCAGAAGAAGCATCCGGTAAAACCATTTTCAATTTCAAGTTGGTGTACTTCAACACAGCATCATCGAAAATGATTCTGGACATACTTCTGAAGTTGGAAGAGATGCACGAAGCAGGCAAAGACGTGCTTGTAAGATGGCATTATCCTGAAGATGACGAAGATATGGAAGAGGCTGGCGAAGAGTACGCTGACATTGTTGATGTGCCTTTCGAGCAAATCAGCTATTCACTTGACTAACAAACAAGAGAACAGTTAAAACAAACAACTTTTAGATGAGTGAAGAGATTCTGAAAGCCTTAATGCAACTGTTTGCAATCATTGCAAAACAGGACGGAGGCGTAAAAGATAGCGAGATCGACTTTGTCGAGAATTTCCTTACTTCGCAATTGAGTTCCGACTTTGTTGAGGAGTATCTGGCATTATTCTACAAGCACGTAGGCATAAAGGATCGTAATTCACTTCATGAAAATTCGGAAGAAGAGGTCAAACTCACCTCGGTTAAGGACTCTGTTAAGATTCTTGGTATTTGCAAGAAAATCAACAAGACCCTTACCCAACAGCAGAAGGTGGTTGTTTTGGTCAGATTGTTCGAATTGGTGGCAGCCGACAGGCAGTTCACCGACCAGCGAATGGCCATTATCAACACCGCAGCCGAAGTATTTAACATCTCGCCCGAAGAATTCAAAAGCACTGAAGATTTTTGTCGTAAAGAGACTGTCAAAGAACTTGACATTCCAAACATTCTTATCATCAACGACAAAGAACTTGAACTTGAACAAGCCAAGCACATCCAGATTGAGGAACTCGACAAAGAACTTGTCATTCTTCAGATTAAGAGCGTCGACCTTTACTTTACGAAGTATCTGGGCTCACACGAGCTTGTGCTCAACGGTCTGCCGATAAAAGGCAACAAAATTTATCTGTTCGCCAACGGTAGCGCCATCCGTTTCCCGAAAGGCAAACCGGTGTACTACAGCGATGTGGTGTCGAAATATCTGTCGGACATCACGTCGGCAAAAGTCACTTACAACGTCAACGATCTGGAATTCAAGTTCAAGAATGGTGCTATAGGTCTGAGAAACATCAACTTGTCGGAAGAGCAAGGACGCCTTGTAGGTATCATGGGCGCCAGTGGTGCGGGCAAAACCACACTGCTCAACGTACTTACCGGCAACGAACGTCCGTCGAAGGGCGAAGTGCTGATAAACGGAATCAATCTGCACACCGAAAAGGAGAAGATGGAGGGCGTTATCGGCTACATTCCGCAAGACGACCTTCTGATTGAAGAACTCACCGTTTACGAAAACCTTTATTTCAACGCCAAGTTGTGTTTCAAGGACATGACGGAGGAAGAGATAAAGGAACGTTGCGAGAAAACACTCGCAAACCTTGGCCTGCTCGACAGGAAAGACCTGAAGGTAGGCTCGCCACTGCACAAGACTATCAGTGGTGGTCAGCGCAAACGACTTAACATTGCGCTGGAACTTATCCGAGAACCGCCAATCCTGTTTGTCGATGAGCCGACATCGGGCTTGTCGTCACGCGACTCTGAGAACGTAATGGACTTACTCCGCGAGCTTGCAATGAAGGGCAAACTCGTATTTGTCGTAATCCACCAGCCATCATCGGAAATCTACAAGATGTTCGATAAGATGGTTATCCTCGACACTGGCGGATACCTTATATATTATGGTAACCCTGTTGATGCAGTAACCTACTTCAAAAAGATTGACGGCCAACTCAACGCTGATGTCGGCGAATGCCCATCGTGCGGTAACGTTAATCCGGAGCTCATCTTTAATATTATTGATGCTCAGGTGGTTGACGAATTCGGTAAATACACCAACAAACGAAAAGTCACACCGCCCGAATGGGAAAAGAAACGCGAGCAGAGCATCATCAGTCAAACCGACCCGAAATTTCTTGAGAAATACGCCGAAGAGCAGGCTCGAATTGCCAAAGGCGATGAAGATGCTCAGGAAAAAGCAAAAGCACTGGAGCGTCTCGACTTAAAATTCCATGAAAAATACATGGAATGCGTTGAAAAAATCAAACTCAAAGACATTCACGAAACTCCGCCAAAATCACTCGATATTCCAGGGTGGTTCCAGCAAGTTAAGATTTATTTCAAACGCGATTTTCTGGCAAAAATCAGCAACACTCAATATCTGGTTCTGAATATACTCGAGGCTCCGGCTTTGGGATTAATTCTTTCGTTCCTAATCAGATACATTGCCGACCCCAACTCGAATGTTTACATATTCCGAGAGAATGCGAACATTCCAATCTACATTTTCATGAGCTTGATTGTGGCAATGTTCCTTGGTTTGATGGTGAGCGGCGAGGAAATATTCAAAGACCAGAAGATTCTAAATCGCGAGAAATTCTTGAATCTTAGCCGCTCGACATACCTTGTGGCCAAGATTTCGATTTTGTTCATCATATCGGCCATTCAATCGATATTGTTTGTGCTGGTTGCCAATTCAATACTAAGCGTTAGAGGATTATGGTTTGAATACTGGTGGGCAATGTTTACCATAGCCACATTCTCGAATCTGGTGGGTCTGATATTGTCATCGACATTCAACTCGGCGGTTACCATCTACATTATGATTCCGCTTGTGATGATTCCGCAGATGGCTTTGGGCGGCGCCATGTTCAGTTTCGACAAGTTAAACCGCGCTATAGGTAGCATCGAAGGTGTGCCGCCAATTTGCGAATTCATTGCAACCCGCTGGGTATATGAAGGTTTGATGGTCCGTCAATTCAAAGACAATGAATACGAGAAGAAATTCTACGATATCGATAAAGAGGTAAGCGTTGGCGATTTCAAGTCGACACAATATCTGCCAGAATTGGAAGACCGTGTTGAATATTGCGCTTCGACAAAATTCCAAGAACTTACGTCAAAAGAGGATATTGAAGACTACAAATGGAAACTGGCGCTGCTCAAAAACGAATTGTCGAAAGAGATGGTTCGCGTGCCGGACATTGAATTCAACTATTTGGAAGACCTTACTCCCGAGAGATTCACTCCAGAAGTTGGAATTAACACACAGGAGTATATCCAAAAACTGAATAACTACTATTCGGACATGTGTGAGAATGCCAAAAACAAGAAGAACGCCATTATCGACTATTGGAACGAGAAGAATCCCAACTCACACAACCGCCTCAAACAGGCCTACCAAAACGAGGCTGTTGACGACATTGTTTGGAAATCGCTCGAAAAGACACTTGTCAAATCGTACAAAGACCATTTGATTCAAATGACAAAACCGATTTACGAGACTCCGTGGGCAAACAACATTTTCGACTATCGCGCACAATTCTACTCACCAGTCAAGTTCTTCCTGGGCCACGAGTTCAACACCTTCTGGTTCAACATGTGGGTGGTATGGCTTATGACAGCATTCTGCTACGTGGCATTGTACTACGACTGGCTGAAACGTGCAATGGACTTCTTCCCTGAACTAATAGGAAATCTGAAGAAACGAATTGCGACTTTGTTCAGTAAAAAGGCGGCAAAACAAGCCGTAGAGAAATAGAAAAAGATTAACTAAAAATTATATAACAGAATAGCAAAAAAGGATTACTTTTATCGCGTTAAAAATAATTTACATGAATAGAAGAATTTTTACAGCAATTGCAATACTTATTGCAAGCGGTTCGCTACTGATGACAAACTGTCAGAGTGATAACAAGGCTAAGAAAAACGACGACTTCACCATTCCTGATTCAATCTTCAAAGACAAACCTTTGATGATTTCGAAGGAAGCCATGAATGATATTATTGATAATATGTCATCGCCGGTTGAGATGGCCGCTTTGATTAAATCGACAGGTGTGCCATTCAATCAGAAATTCCTTGCATCGACAAGTAAGGTCGACAATCTGGACACCGACTTCAAACAAGCTTTGAACCTCGGTATTTATGGCTGCGACCTCGGTTACTTGAACATGTATGAGAAGACCGGCTCGATTATCAGCAGCATGCAGGCTATCAAGAAATTGTCGGACCAATTGCGAATCGGGCACTTCTTCGATTTCAACACAATCAAACGTTTGGCAACCAACAACGAGAACATCGACTCGCTGATGTATATTTCGGTATCGAGCTTCAACAACATGGACGAATATCTGCGCGAGCACAACCGCAGCGATATCAGCTCGTTGCTTGTGACCGGCATGTGGATTGAGGGCATGTATCTGGCTTGCCAGGTTGTAAAGGAGAAACCAAACGAGACTCTTCGCGAGCGCATTGGTGACTCAAAAATAGTGTTGAATGACCTTCTCCTGATTCTGAAGAACTACAAATCGAACTCAGCGTTCGCCAATCTGGTTAAGGAAATTGAGAAAATCAAGAAAGAATATGATAATGTAACCATAATCGTTAAATCAGGCGAACCGGAAATGATAGAGATTGACGGCATGCTGATGTTCCAATCTCACGACGAACAGATTGTAGACATTTCGGATGAGACATTGGCAAAAATCATTGCATCAATCGAAAACACACGTTCAATGATAATCAACCTGTAATATGAAACACGCTCTCATAATAATATCAACACTTCTGCTTTCGTTAACCTGCAATCATGCTCTTGCACAAAGTGATGATTTGGTGAATGTATGTGCATTAGGTATCGGGAACGCCACATATTTGAAAGACTTCAAAGTGAAGTTGCCGGCCAACACTACTACTCCGCAAAAGCTAAGCGTTATTCTTACCAAAGGCATGATATACAAATTTGTAGTATGCAACGCCGAAGGTTACGAAGGAAAAGCAGTAATACAATTGTCGGATGCTGGAAATACTCTTGTTTCGAACTTGAAAGCTGACGGTTCGTTTGTTGAAGCGGTTGGTTTTTCATGCCAGAAAACAGGTATGTACAACATCTTCTGCTCATTCAAGAACAACAAGGAAGGTGCGGCTGTGATAATAATGTCGTACATAACAAAATAAGTGCATAAAACACTGACAAATAAAAGGATGTCAAAAGCATCCTTTTTTTGTTTAATCGAAAAGTAAAATGGACATTACCGGAATAAAACGGATTATTGAGGACTCGATTGCCACAAAACAAGCCATTGTTAGCGGACAAACATTGATGCAGACAGCAAGTAAAATTGCCGATGCCATAACGCTATGCTACCGTAATGGCGGGAAAGTGCTGTTTTGCGGTAATGGTGGCAGTGCTGCCGATGCGCAACATTTGGCTGCCGAACTGTCCGGCCGGTTCTATTTCGACCGTCCCCCACTCGATGCCGAAGCGTTGCACGTGAACTCATCGTACGTGACTGCTGTTGCCAACGACTATACATACGATGAAATATACTCGCGCTATGTAAATGGCGTTGGTAAAAAAGGCGATGTGCTGATAGGCATTTCAACTTCGGGTAACTCCGAAAACATTTTGCGAGCTTTGAAAGTTGCCAAAAGCAAAGGCTTGGTAACTGTTGCAATGACAGGCGAATCGGGCGGCAAGATGAAAGATGTGGTTGATTATCTGCTTAATGTACCATCGACCGACACGCCGCGCATTCAAGAGGCACATATAATGCTGGGGCACATTTTCTGCCAGATTGTTGAAGAAGATTTGTTTGGCAATCACAAGTAAATCAACACTAAACAACCCATAATAGTATGGACGAATTCTGCAAACTGAATCAAGGCTTCGATTCCGAAGCCATTAGAAATGCTATGGAATATGCGGCCGACTGCCACATTGGAACCAACCAGAAATACGACACCCACTCCTACACCATTCACCTAAAAATGGTGTACGACTTTGGTTGCAAATTTGCCCACCTACTCAACGCCGATGAGATTGACACCGCACTTGCCGCCTGCTGGACTCACGACACCATTGAAGACACTCGTCAGACCTACAACGATGTGAAAAACCGTTGCGGTGAGGCTGTGGCCGAAGCTGTTTATGCCGTAACCAACGAGAAAGGCCGCACCCGCGCAGAGCGTGCCAACGACAAGTATTATAAAGGCATACGCGAAAATGAAGTTGCAACATTTGTGAAACTTTGCGACCGCTTGGCCAACGCCACCTACTCGCTCAATTGCAACCAAAGAATGCTCGATACCTACCGAAACGAGATGCCGCACTTCTGCCAAATGATTTTCAACGAGCGGTTTAAGCCGATGTTTGAAGAGTTGGAACGGATATAGCAACTGACTTACGCCAAATTTAGCACACAAAGGTAACGTGCGCCGACATGCGTAAAAAACCAAACAATTTATTATATTTGTACGATAACATTGTCAATAGGGAAATGCAAAATTTCGCCATATAATATTGAATATCAAAATATTACAATATGACCAAAAAAAAATCTTCTCAAAACCACAATCGCTGCATTGGCATTTATAGCGTCGTTCAACTCATGCAAGGAAGATGAATATGAATTCAAACTGCCCGAAAAAACCATTAAGGCTATAAAAGTAAAAAATGGTGCAGTAATTGAGGACACGTTAATAAAGGACTCATACCAACTTAGAGCTGGGTCTTCCGTTCACGATAACATATTTATAGGCACGTCCATTGATAATTTGGAGAGTTTGTATGAAAACTACAAGTTAAAGCCATATACAAAGTATTATTGGAAAATTGTTGTGACAGATGGCGACAACAGTGCAGAAACAGATATTCTGAAATTTTATTGTGTACCGAAGTTCCCTGTTGAAGTTAAAAATGAGGACGAAGATGATTGGTCAGCAACAGTTAAATGGAAGAAATACGAACAATTTGGCGACACGCGGATAACCTTAGTCCCTGACAGCGAATGCGATTACGACAAGGTCCCCCCTATTGCTGTTACCAAAGGAGAATCGTTGTGCCGCATTTCAGCTGGACCACTTCAAACTCCCAAATATGCAATCTATCACCAATGGTGGGATGATTCGAAAAGACAGTACTACGAACCTGTTATCTACGACTTTACAGTTAATGCCGATTGTGAGTTCGATGACACTGTAATAACCGCACAGTCTACCGCAAAAGGCATTTTTCTCAACAAAAGCGTAGCCGTGGCCGACAAGCAATACAATGTATATAAAATAGGAAAGATTGGCAACAGAGTGTGGATGCTTGAAGACCTGCGTGGAACATTGGATCTTTCAGGTTATGACGATTATAACATATTTGATTTTAGACACCGGCAGTGGTGGGCTCCAGGTACCGGTTGTGCAACAGTAAAAAACAATTATGGTTTTAAAAGTGTTGTTTACGCTATAAGTATGGCATTATTTTGTGAAGAGTTTAATGAATTAATACCAGAAGGATTTCATCTGGCCACAGATGACGATTGGAATGACATGGAAGCCAACTATGGATTGTATAGGAATACTAAAGAAAGGCACTTGCTCAATGTTTCAAATCTAAGGAGTTATTTTCCTGATTATAATTTGGTGACAAAGTATGGTCCAACAGAATTACGTGATTACCGATATTCTGAAGACACTACAATTTTTAAAGGCAAAGACTTGGATTTGCTAACCAAACTTATATCAAAGGAGGAATGGAAAAGCGCATATACCGGTGAAACAATAGCGGGTGCAGGTGTTTTTAATGCAAGACCTTTCGGGCTGTACAAGGCTTATATAGAAGAAAACTATGTTACCATAGGAGACGAATTCAATACTAAAAACTTTGAAGAAGGCGGAATTGCCAAAAGCGAAGTGGCTGTATATTTAACTGCCGACACGGAACCAATATTGCGCGTATTGTGGTCAGGAAACAAAGGTATTGGCAGAGCAGAATATAATTATGACTATTGGGGCAACGAAATAAAAAACTCGAATATTTGGTCTTCAGAATATGTTCAAATTCGGTGTGTAAAAGATTGAAATATATGGTCATGAAAAGATGATTTGTGTCTGAAAAACACAAATAAAACCGTAGCGGATTTTACGTCTTGCGATAACAAAAAATATGTATCTTCAATGCTTTAATGTACCATTGTGTTCATTGGCGCACTATGAAGATAAACACACGGAAAATATTGACTACTATTGGCTTGCTGATTGCGATTGCAGTTGGGCCTTTGTATGTGTTTGGGCAAAGCACCTACACTCTTGTAACATCGGAAAGCGACCTTGTTGCTGGCGAGGCTTACATAATTGTTGGTGAAAAAAATGGTGACTACAAAGCAATGGGCAACCAAAAGACCAACAACAGAAATGCTGTGACCGTGACTGTATCGAACAACAAAATATCTACAACTACTGCGACAGAAGAATCAGATGGAAACAATGTATTCGAGTTCATTTTAGGTGGCACAACTGACAATTGGACAATACAGGATAAAATAAGTTCTAATTATTTATACACGCCTGGAAAATCGAACAACAACTATTTAAAATCAACAAACAAAACCGATAACGATAACGCTATTTGGAGCATTAAAATAGGTTCAAATGGCATTGATACCATTACCTCCAAAGATGCAAGCACAAATAACAGTTTAAGGTATAATAGTTCATCATCAATTTTTTCTGGCTATGCTTCCACTTCATCAATGGCCTACGTTTATCTATACAAGAAAAGCAACGAACCAACAACTGACGAGACTCCTCCAAAATTTTCTACAGATTACCCCAAAACTGAAAACATCACAAAGAACAGTTTCGATCTAAAGGTGAAAACCGATGAGCCTTGCACAGTTTTCTATAAGGTTGTGGCAGATGGCGGAACGACACCAACGATGGTTGAATTACTGGCTTCGGACAAAACAATATCGGTTGAAACCAAAAACACTGAATATTCGATAACCGTATCTGAACTTGCATCGGAAGCCACATATAATGTCTATATGATTGCCAAAGATGCGGCCAACAATGTGCAAGACGACATTACATCAGTCTCTGTCACAACACTTTCAGCATTCGTAAAAACCATCGCTTTAGGCGACATCGAAACTAAATATTATTGGGGCGAAACAGCCACAATCAATTGGACTACAAATATTGAAACCGCAACCGACTTAGACAGCATAATCATCTATAAAGGCAACCAAAAGATTCTCAAGTACCCAATCGACATAACAAGCCGTGAAGCCGACATTCGGATTGGCAACAGCATCGCACCCGATGGTGACACATACGGCACAGATTATCGGCTGAAAATTATAAGCGGCAGTGTTGAGAGCGAATTGTCGGCGAAATTTACAATCGTTCCAACAATCACCATCAACCGATTACTGACAGACATAAACACCGGCCAATCGGACTTCATTAATGACAATGTGAGAATGAAAGGACTGGTAACAGGAGTCAAATCGAAAGCCCTTACTATTCAGGATGGTATGGGCGATTTCTGCGCCACATACATAACTAACAATACCAACACCAGTGTTGAAATATACGACAGCGTTTATTGGGAAGTGGCTGTAAGTCAATCGGGGGGGTCAATAAAAGCCACAACAAAACAAGTAACAGTCATCAACAATAACAACCTACCGCAAACTCCCCGAATTACAGAATTGGGCGAAATTGATGTAAACAACGGCCTTAAATACCTTGTTGTGACAATTGAAGGTGTTATATGTCAAAACAAAGTCTTCTATAAAGACAACGATGCCATATACTATGTAAACACCTTATTTATAGGCAATAACGGCTATTTTAAAGAAAACCGGAAATACAACATTTCAGGCGTGCTGAACATAGGCGCAGAAAACAAGAAGGAAATCTGGCCACGCTCACAGGTACCCGAAGATTTTTATCTCTATAGCAACGACCCAACTTTAGCCGGACTCACAATTGGCGGGCGCAATGCCATGAGCACCGACACTGTAGTATTTACCGACCTGAATATCAGCGGTATTGCCGCAACTGCCAACGATGCAAAAGCTTCATTGTCAATAAGAGTCAACAACACAATTATTGCCACTTCCGAATGGGAGGGCTACAACTTCTCCCCGCTCGACTCGGTTTTTGTGACTGTGACAGCCGAAGACGGCTCAACGAAAACATACAAAAAGGTTATCGATTGCAAAACATTGAAATTCAACACACTTACAAACAACTCATTCGAAACTGGTGATGTAATAAATTTATCGTGGACAAGTCACAACATCTCACAAATTAAATTGATACTCGAAATTCAGAACTGCACATTTTCGCTGACCGAATCGGCCATAAGCGCCGATTTGAGCGGATGGCAATACACCATTCCTAACTCGATATTCGGCGAAGGTACGATAAAAGCCATCGGCAACGAAACTGTCCTCGACTGTCTCACCATAAACATTGCCGACACAAAAGCACCAACGGTAATACGGCAAAATCCCGAAAACGGCTGTTTCAACGTTAGCAATCAACTGTATATCAGCATGGTATACAACGAGCCTATTGTGGTTGCAGATGGCACGAAACTGATAATTAATGACCGTGAAATTCCAATTATTGCTGTCGGCGACACTGCCATAAAAGCACTGGCCAACGAATTAACATACAATACGTTATACACAATCAGCCTACCAAACAATGCGATATGCGACTTGGCTGGGAATGCTGCCTCGATTGGCAATTGGACCTTCACAACCCGGCAAGCCCCACTACCCGACCTCTATTTCAGCGAGTATGGCGAAGGCACAAGCTACAACAAATACTACGAAATCTACAATCCCTGCGACACGGCAGTCGATTTGAGCCGGTATATGGTGAAACTGGACGCATTCAGCTCAAACGGTACTCGCACTATGAACTTGCTGAAACTTTCGGGTTGGCTATTGCCAGACGATGTGCTTGTTGTGGTAAACGGCAGCGCCTCTGCCGAAATCAAACAACATGCTGATGTAATAAACTCAAATACAACAAAATTCACAGGCGATGACCTGCTCGGTCTGTTCCGAAAAGATGGTGACGACACGGTGATGATTGACGTTGTCGCTCCATTTGGCAATTGTGACGTATCAGCGAAATGGGCAGTGGCAGGTGTCGAAAACGCATTGGAAGACCATACCATTGTACGCAACATGGTTGTTTGTGGTACAACCAATTGGACAGAATCGGCCGGTACCGACTCTTTCGATAGCCAATGGACTGTGCTTAACATAGACAACTGGAGCGACTTCGGGCGGCACGGCATTGGGCACGGCACTGAGATAGTTAGAATGAGCATCGAAGATGTTGCCGCAACAATCGATAGAGAAAACGCGACCGTTTCCGCCGAAATGCCATACGGCACCGACCTGACGGAATTAAACGCGACTTTTAGACTTTCGCAAGGCGCACAAATATTTATAAACGAAACACTTGCTACAGAAACAATCGATTTCTCGCAGCCGGTTGTGGCCACAATTGTCGCAGGCGATGGCATTGGACGAAAAGACTGGACAATAAATGTTACAACAGCGCCAAAACCGAGTTCGGACAATAACATTCTGACATTCAATATTATAGAAACAACACCCGTCAGCGTTGAAATTGACACGACGAGCGCCACAATTGATGCCGTAGTTGCTTACAACCTCGACAGTCTGGAACTGACGCCTGTCATTACAATCGCCGAATTTGCCTCTGTTTCAACCACTTTGTTCAAATCGAGCAAGGGTATATTCACAGCCAAAGCAAGATGGAATTTCGACGAGCCTCAATCATTCGTTGTTACAGCGCAAGATTTAACGCAAAAGGTTTGGAATGTGAGAGTTAGCCGTGAAACAACTCAAGCGCTGACAATTAAAGAAATTGCCAAACTTGATGGTAACAAAATTGCAGCCGCAGGCAAACCCATAATCACTGAAGGCGTTGTGAGTCATATTGTTACAACGAAAAAAGGTTTCGATTTTTACATTCAAGACAGTACCGGAATGTGGTCGGGCACATTGGTGACCAACGTTGACAGTCTGCTTGCCTCAACATTGGCTGTTGGCGACAAAATCAAGGTTTCGGGCATTTTGAAAGAATATTACGGCATGACACGAATCGAAGAAATTGAGGAGATAACCGTCTTAAACTCAGACAATAAGATATTGACAGACACCATAATTGTTGAAGATGCGCGCTCGAGTGCCTACCAGAATTCCATTGTCACGATTGACAGCGTAATTTGCACCGGAGGGTTCGATAACATGTACGCAGTGCGCGACTCGACAAATGGCATTTTCATTTATAACAAATACAGAATCAGCGGTTTTGCACTTGAAGTGGATTCGATGTACCGCATCACAGGAATTGTTTACTACACATCGGCCGACGACAGTTACCGAATTGTTCCCCGCTCAGCCGACGATATCGTGAAACTTAACCGACTGGCCAAACCGAAACCAGAGGAACAACAACCAGTTGAGCCGCAACCCATCGAGCCTCAGCCGCAAGAGCCCGACACCACCACGGTTAGCATCGCCGATCAGACCAGCATCGGCTTGACCGCATATGCCATTGGGCACACCATTATTATTGAAAATGCCGATGCAACTGTCACAGTGTTCGACATTGCCGGAAGTCTTATTGCAACCGCCAATCCAGCGCAACGCATTGTGATAAACGTACCCAAAAACGGCATTTACATTGTCGGCACACGGCACGACTCACTGAAAGTTATGGTAAAATAGCACCCACAGACGCATTATTTTGTGAATTATCGGCGTAATGATTTGATACAAAATGATACTTTTGTGAGCGATTCAAAAAAAAGAGACAATGAAAAACAGAAGTAAATTTTCGATATTGATTGCCGCAATGGCAATTCTGATTGGCGCATCAAGCGCGCAAGCTCAAGAATGGCATCCTGTTAAAGGCATGAATGTCAGCTTGAACGAACTGAATCACGACTTCGGGACACACCCGCAATACACCAAAACCGAATTCGAGTTCCTTATCAGAAACGACAGCACGGAAACATTTGTGATTAAGAACATTACAACATCGTGCGGCTGCACAACGCCCACATATTCGAAGCGCCCTGTGAAAAGCGGCAAAACAGCTACTGTGAAAGTGGCTTACGATGCATCGCGCATAGGCATCTTCAGCAAGACAATATACGTTTACACCAACTTCAGTACCGAGCCTATTGAATTGAATATCAACGGCACGATGGAAGAAACTGACAAAAAAGAATAGCAATGCCAAAAATATCAGAACGCGGTATAATTATGCCGTCGTCGCCAATCCGCCGATTGGTGCCGCTTGCAAACGCTGCAAAAAAGAAGGGAATCAAAGTCTATCACCTGAACATCGGCCAGCCCGACCTTCCGACACCGGAAGTGGGTTTGGAGGCGATGAAGAAAATCGACCGTAAAGTATTGGAATACACCCCCAGCGAAGGTCTTTTGAGCCTGCGGGCAAAGTTAGTGTCTTACTACGCCAAGTTCAACATCAACGCCAACGTTGAGGACATCATTATCACCACGGGCGGTTCGGAAGCGGTGCTGTTCTCGTTTATGTCGTGTCTCGACCCTGGCGACGAAATCATTGTGCCGGAGCCGGCTTACGCCAACTATATGGCTTTCGCAATTTCGGCCGGCGCGGTCATCAAGACCATTCCGTCGAGCATCGACGACGGTTTCGCACTTCCGTCGATGGACAAATTCGAGGCGCTGATTACCGAACGCACAAAGGGCATCCTAATCTGCAACCCCAACAACCCGACGGGCTACCTTTATACCCGCAAGGAAATGAACCAGTTGCGCGATATTGTGAAGAAGTACAACCTATTCCTTTTCTCTGACGAGGTTTACCGTGAGTTCTGCTACACGGGTGCGCCCTACATTTCGGCGTTCAACCTTGAGGGAATTGAGCAGAATGTAATTTTAATCGACTCTGTTTCAAAACGATACAGCGAGTGCGGTATCCGCATTGGCGCACTCATCACAAAGAACGAAGAGGTCCGCGCGTGCGTAATGAAATTCTGCCAGGCGAGGTTGTGTCCGCCGCTCATCGGACAGATAATTGCCGAAGCGTCAATCGACACGCCTGAAGATTATATGCTCAACACCTACGACGAGTTTGTTGAGCGCCGTAAGTTCCTGATTGACGGGCTGAACAAGATTCCAGGCTGCTACACGCCGATACCAATGGGCGCGTTCTACACGGTGGCCAAACTGCCCGTGGACGACATCGACAAGTTCTGCGAGTGGCTTCTGCGCGACTTTGAATATGAAGGTCAGACAGTTATGTTGGCCCCCGCAAGCGGATTCTACACCACACCCGAACTGGGCCGCAACGAGGCGCGCATCGCTTACGTGCTAAAGAAAGAGGATTTGGCGCAGGCTCTCAACGTGCTGGCCGTTGCGCTTGAGCAGTATCCGGGAAGGACGATTTGAGTTAGGATTTAGGATTTAGTAATTAGAATAAAATACGGGCGGCGCATTGCGTTGGCCCGTTTTTTATTTGGCAAAAACGTGTTGAGATTAGGTTTGGGTAAATGATATTCGATTACTTTTGAGATAAAAAAACGCACAATTATGGATTTTTCAACACCACAAGAATTGTTCATGTCGCTGCCATTTTCACAGGCAATGAAAAAATGCATTGTCGAAACCAATTGGCGTTTTTCCGACTTCGACATTGCAAGTCTGATTTACAATTTCCCATTTCGAATGTTGCATTCGGAAACCATGAAACTAATTGAAACTATTGCTTCGCTTACAACAGACGAAAACTTGAAAAAACAGATTCTGCAACGTATTGCATATGATAAACGAACGATTGAGGAGATAAAACGGACTGATGCTAATTGCGTTTTTTTGTTGAAATATGATGACGATTCGCTTGACGGCGTTTACGATGAGTTTGAAACTGCATTTGAAAGATTCGATGTAAAATACGGTGGATTTTCTATTGAAAAATATCAGATATTATCCAAATACACAAAGCCTTTAGTGGATAAGCACCATACAGAAAGTCGTAATATGGACGCAGAACATCAGACCAATTTTGATGTTACCGACAAAGTACCAGAGACATTGGGTGGAATTAAGTTCACACAAAATAGAGAAATATCCTCTTTTTGGGGAGGAATCACTAATGATGAATTGACACGGGAAGTGGAAAACCTTGATTCCACGCGGTTCGAGAATGCATTTATTGAGTTGCCAACGCCATTTAAATTTGGTGACAAGGTTAGGAGTATTTCTCGCAATTGGGCTGCGGTATATTCGGTAAAAGAAGATGATTATTTGAAAACTATTGAACGAGCAAAGCACGATAAATTACTTGATGTTACAGATATGGATGTAACCGTCACATTTCCCGAAAAAGGCGAAGGTGCTCACGCGCATATAAGCCTTTTTGATTTGGAATTTGAATAAATACAATTCTATTTTACTCATTATTTGTCCCAATGGATGCGCGAATGTTAGACAAACTCAAGATTCTGGCCGAGTCGGCAAAGTACGATGTGTCGTGCTCGTCGAGCGGGACAGTGCGCCGCAACAACGGCAAGGGCGTGGGCAACACCGTTGGCGGCGTGGGCATCTGCCATAGTTTTGCCGAAGACGGGCGCTGCATATCGCTGCTGAAAGTGATGCTCACCAACTACTGCATTTTCGACTGCGCCTACTGCGTCAACCGCCGCACCAACGATGTTCCGCGAGCCACATTCACACCCGCCGAGGTGGTTGAGATAACAATGGAGTTCTACCGCCGCAACTACATCGAGGGACTGTTTCTGAGTTCGGGTGTGATGCAAAACGCCGACTACACAATGGAGCGGCTTGTGCGAGTGGTGAAAGACCTACGCGCGCAGCGGTTCAACGGCTACATCCACCTGAAAAGCATACCTGGAGCCAGCCAGCAACTGATAACCGAGGCGGGGCTGTATGCCGACCGAATGAGCGTCAACATTGAGATTCCGACCGAGAGCAACCTAAAAATGCTTGCGCCCGAGAAGAGTTACGAGAGCATATTCCAACCGATGAAAATCATTCATAAAGGTGTGCTCGAGAGTCACGAGGAACGCAGCCGATTCCGCTCGGCGCCACGTTTTGTGCCAGCCGGACAAAGCACTCAGATAATTGTCGGCGCCACCAACGACACCGACAAAGACATTCTGCGCCTGTCGTCGGCATTCTACCAGCGGCCGTCAATCAGACGCGTCTATTATTCTGGATATGTGGCCGTTAACACCTACGACACTCGTCTGCCTGCCTTGAAGCAACCGCCGCTTGTGCGCGAAAACCGCCTCTATCAGGCCGACTGGCTGATGCGGTTCTACAAATTCAAAGTGAACGAAATTGTCGATGACGCCAATCCGAACCTCGACCTCGATGTTGACCCCAAACTGGCTTGGGCGCTGCGCCACCCCGAGTTTTTTCCGGTCGATGTGAACACGGCTTGCTACGAGCACATTCTGCGCGTGCCGGGCATTGGTGTGAAATCGGCGATGCAGATTGTGGCCTCGAGGCGATACGGTGCACTTACTTTTCTACAACTCAAGAAGATAGGCGTGGTTCTGAAGAAAGCGAAATACTTCATCAACTGCCGCGAACTGCCCATAATGGGCACCATCAACGAGTTGAAACCCGAAAACGTGCGTTCACTGCTGGTGGCCAAACCCGCCAAAAAAGAAGCGGTTGGCCAACTAGAACTGAACTTCGACCAGCCCGTTCAACTTGTAACACCTTATTGATGAGCGAGTTCGCAGATACGGCCTTTGTCTACGACCAGACATTCGACGGCTTGCTGACGTGCGTTTTCGATGCCTATCAGCTGAAAACATTTCCCACTCATCTGCTTGCCGCCAACGAGCCTGCTCCGTTGTTTTGCACTGTGGCTCATACAGTTACAACCGACGAACAAAAATCAGTCCGTGTGTGGACCGCACTTGAGAAAAAACTATCGAAATCGGCTCTGCACAGCCTCACTGTAAGTTGGCTCGCAGATGGCATTAGCGATGTAGACGAACTGATTTTCAGATATATCCGCAAAACGACCGATGCAAAAACAACCATCGAGACTAATTTTGGCGACCCCGATGTGCTGCGTCTGGCACAAGTGTATAAGCAGGTCAGCTATGAAGCGCACCGCATGCTGCAATTCGTGCGTTTTCAAAAGACCGCCGACGGCATTTATTTTGCCGCCTTCGAGCCGCGCCACAACGTGCTTCCGCTCACTCTCGACCATTTCAGCGACCGATTTTCCGACCAACAATGGATAATCTACGACCTTCAGCGCCAATACGGATATATGTATGATTTACACGATGTTAACCGCGTAACCTTTGCCAACAACACCAAATTCGGACGCGACGGGCGCCTCGACGCAAGCATTATGGACGCCGACGAGCAACTTTTTCAGTCGTTGTGGCGCACCTACTACAAGTCGATCGCCATCGAATCGCGCCGCAACCCGCGCAAAATGCGGCAGGACATGCCCGTGCGCTATTGGAAGCACCTGACGGAGAGACAATAATTGAAGGATTGAAGGATTGAAGGATTGATTTTTTCAGTTTCCGTTTTTGTCTTCAGTCTTCATTTTCAAAAAACAGCTGCGGCAAAGCGGCTCGTAGCTGTCGGTTTCGCCAAGAAGGACAAGTTTGTCGGTTTTGGCAAGACGATGCGAAAACTGCGCCAGCGCACCGCAGCGAACGCATACGGCGTGAACTTTAGTCACATCGTCAGCAATGGCCATAAGTTTGGGAATCGGGCCGAAAGGCTTACCCGTATAATCCATATCGAGTCCAGCCACAATAACACGCACGCCGCTGTTGGCCAACTGGTTGCATACATCAACAAGGCCATCGTCGAAGAATTGAGCCTCATCGATACCCACAACCTGCACACCACTTGCCAAAAGCAGAATGTTTTGTGCGCTATCCACCGGTGTGGACGAAATAGAATTGTCGTCGTGCGACACCACATTCACTGCCGAATAACGGACATCGACAGTGGGCTTGAAAATTTCGACACTCTGCCGAGCAAATTTTGCACGTCGTAAACGGCGAATCAGTTCTTCGGTTTTGCCCGAAAACATTGAGCCACAAATAACTTCGATTCTTCCGCCGTCGGCATTGCCACTTTCCAAAAACATATCAGTACAAAAAATTAGGTGTGCGACAATTCTTATTTTAAGTTATCGTTATTTTTGGCAAAATAAATCTTTATCGAAAGCGATGCAAACAAAAAATCTAATCAAAATAATCAAGGCCGAGGCGACGGTTCTTGTGTCATTGATAGAGAACCTGCCCGATGATGGCAATGTTCAGAGCTATGAAGTTGATATGCTGATAAATAAAATTCAGGCATTGAATAATATTGCCGTTCATCTATCGTCCGACAATGCCGATATTGAGTCTGATAACGCTTCCGCGATAGCCGCCGAAGAAGCAGCCCGAAAGGCCGCTGAAGAGGAAGAAGCACGGCTCTTTGCCGAAGCCGAAGCGGCAAAACGAGCAGAAGAACTCGAAGCCGAACGAAAAGCCGCTGAAGAGTTGGCTCGCAAGGCTGCCGAAGAGGAAGAACGCAGAATTGCCGCTGAAGAAGCCGCGCGTAAAGCTGCCGCAGAAGAGGAAGCTCGTAAGATTGCAGCCGCCGAGGCTGCAAAACGGGCCGAGGAACTTGAAAAAGTCCGTCGGATTGCCATTGAGGAAGCCGAGCGAAAGGCCGCCGCTGCCGAAGAAGCACGCAAAGCCGCCGAGGAAGCTGCACGAAAGGCCGAAGAAGAGACCAAAAAAGCCCAATCGTTGGCCGATATGTTCGCCGACAACACAGCCGATGTTGAGCAGACATACAACGCTGAAAATGAACAGCAAGCGGAATCTTCCGCAACAACCGAGACTGCTAAAACCGAGGCAAAACCAAGCACTCTTGCCGACAAGTTCCAACAGAACACGCCGTCGGTGAACGATGTTTTGGCCGGACTTGAGAAAAAGGCAAATCTGGCATCAAAATTCAACAGCCGGCCCATCACCAACCTGCGAAAAGCCATCAAAATCAACGACCGCATACGGTTCATAAACGAACTGTTCGACCATGACAGCCAGCAGTACGAACTTACCATCGACGATATTGAAAATTCGAAAGACATTAACGAGGCATTAGACAAACTTTTCAGTAGCCGTAGATGGAATCAGGAAGACGAGACCACAGTCGATTTTCTTGAGCTTGTTTATCAACGCTTTAAGGCATAATAGCAATGGGCAAACTCTATTTGATTCCAACGCCGGTCGGCAATTTGGAAGACATTACTCTTCGGGCGCTAAAACTGCTAAAAGAGGCCGACTTTATTATGGCCGAAGACACGCGCACATCGGGTATATTACTGAATCACTACGAGATAAAAAACAGACTTATCCCCTACCACAAATTCAACGAGCACCAGCAAGTGGCGCATTATGCGGAAATGATTGCGGCTGCAAAATCGGCTGCGCTAATCAGCGATGCTGGCACACCAGGCATTTCCGACCCCGGATATCTGCTTGTCAAACAGTGTATTCTGAACGACATTGAAGTTGAATGTCTGCCTGGCGCCACAGCTTTCGTACCGGCACTCATCAACAGCGGTTTCGCCAACGACCGCTTTTGCTTCGAAGGTTTTTTGCCGCAGAAAAAAGGCCGCCAGAAACGCATTGAGGCCGTGAAAAACGAAGAGCGCACAATGATTTTCTACGAGTCGCCCTATCGTCTGCTTAAAGCGCTCGAACAGTTTGCCGAAGCCTTCGGCAGCGACCGGATGGTTTGCGTATCGCGCGAACTGTCGAAAATCCATGAGGAAAATTTCCGAGGAACCATTGGCGAGGCCATCGCGCACTTCACCGAGACCGGCGTGAAAGGCGAGATTGTAATAGTGGTCGAAGGAAATAAAACGGGCGAAAAAGGCGCGGATGAAGAAAAATAATTTATATTTAACCACTTTTTAGGGGAAAATGAAAACGGATATCAAAGTTGTGATTATTGACGATGAGGCTCATGGTGTTGAGTCCATCGAATCATTTATTACTGACAAATATCCGTCGTTCAATATTTTAGGCACCGCCAATTCTGTAAAAACAGCTGTCGAATTGCTATCGAAAGCTGAAGCCGACCTTGTGTTTTTAGACATTGAGTTGCCCGATGGCAGCGGATTCGACATACTCGAAAAACTATCGAAACGCGATTTCGATGTTATTTTTGTCACAGCGTTCAACCAATATGCCATTAAAGCGTTCAAATACAGTGCGATAGACTATCTTTTAAAGCCTTTCGACTATAATGATATGGATGCCGCTATCAAAAAAATAGTAAACCGCAGCAAATCGAACAGCAAGCATGAGGAGCAGCTAAACGCTCTGTTGCAGAACACAAAACACGACAAACCCGAAAAAATAGTTCTAGCCACAGCCGAATCGATTGAATTTGTGAATGTTAAGGATATAATCCACATTCAGTCGGATGGCAACTACAGCACACTGCACATAAAAGGCCGCAACGATTTGTTGGTATCGAAGAATTTGGGCGAGTTTGAAAATATGCTCGAAGACTTTCCATTTTTCCGCACCCACCAGTCTCACTTGGTCAACTTGAATTTTGTGCAGAAAGTGTCGCGGTTCGATGGCGATGTGATAATGGAAGGCGGCTCTGTGGCCATTCTGTCGCGCCGCAAACGCAACCAGTTCCTTGAGGAAATGGCATCTAACATTCAACGAAAAAATTGAGCGCCACAGGTTCTACGGATTAAGAGCAACATCCACCTCCGTGCATTTGTCTGATTATATATATTTTACCACCACCGATGAAAGATTATGCAACTTGTTGCATTTTTACGAGTTCTACGTTTGTCATTTAATTGAAAAATACTGACATTTGCCGCAAAACAATATCGAAAATGTTAAACAACAAGATATTCAGGCTAATCGCCATCTTTGGGCTAACTCTCACACTCGCACCAATCGCCACAAATGCCCAAAATATCAAAGGAAACGGCAAAGTTAAAACTGATGTTAGACAAGTTAGCGGGTTCAACCGCGTGGTTGTACAAGGTTTGGTCGAATTGTATTTGTCGCAAGAATCGACCGAAAGTGTGAAGATTGAATCTGAGGAGAACCTGATTTCACTTTTCAAGACCTCAGTATCCGACAGCACTTTGTATGTGTTTGTACCCTCTGCGAAGAAAGCACTAAAACTCAATGTTACAGTAGCATACAAGGATCTGAAACAGATTATACTTCTCAATGAGGTTACACTTCAATCGGAAAAAGTCGCTAATTTCGACGATATTGAAATTATCTGTGGCGGTGCATCACGACTTAATTTCGAGTTCAAAGCCACAAAAAGCACAATAAAGGTTCTCGACAATAGCTCTGTTTCGTTGCGCGGTTACACCGAATATTTGACTGTTGAAGCACATGACGAAACCGAAATTAACGCATTCGATTTACAGTCAGACAATTGTACTGTTATTGGTTCGGGGTACGCTGAAATATCAATCAACGTGAAAAAGAAACTCGGCATAACAATGTCAGGTAACTGCAACCTTTACTATATAGGCGAGGCCAACATTTGGCAACGCAACTTCACCAGTAGCGGTCTGATTACCAAACGCAAAACTGCAGGAACGAAATAAGGGGCTTCTTCCCAAAATGTTTTTGTAATACGCATTCATCGGTTTTACAGCCGGATATATTTCGTCCAGGGAACAACCATCTAAAAGTTTTTGTAGGTTGGCATGTGTTGACCTTCAACAAAATCCGTTATATTTACATGACTTAATGCAAAAACAATGTATCACGAAAAAACTGACGGACAGACCGATGAACTTACCGAAAAACAAGATCGATTGAATCTTGTTCTCTACAATGATGACTTCAACACATTCGAACATGTGATTGAAAGTCTTGTTGACGTGTGTCATCACACTCCGGAACAAGCCGAGCAATGCGCAATAATAGTGCACCATAGAGGTCGGTACGAAGTGAAATCAGGCAGCTACAAGCGGCTGCTTCCGATGAAAAACGGTCTGATCGACAGAGATCTAACTGTTTCAATCGAATAAGATGTCACTAACTGGTATTATCATTTTACTGCTTATTGCCCTACTGCTGATATTTCTCGAAATATTCGTGCTGCCAGGCATCAATGTGGCAGGAATACTAGGCCTGCTAATGATGATTGCGGGCATATATTTGAGCTACACACAAATAGGTACGCCAACGGCGCACTACGTCTTGGCAGCCACACTTTTCCTGGGCACACTGATTTTATTATTCGGATTGCGCTCATCGACATGGCGAAAAGTATCGC
Source organism: Salinivirgaceae bacterium (assembly GCA_017650325.1). Classification (GTDB taxonomy): domain Bacteria; phylum Bacteroidota; class Bacteroidia; order Bacteroidales; family SZUA-534; genus RUG13583. The sequence goes on from JAGCFC010000229.1 coordinate 35,367, forward strand.
TCGACACCTCCATTGACAGCAAGGTTAACGATGATGTATCACTCAATGTGAAAGTAGGCGACCACGGAACAACCACTACCCGACTTGGCCCCATTGGAACAGTGCTCATCAACGGAATAGCTTTCGAGGCAAAATCGGCCAACATTATCGACGCGAAAACAGAGATTGAAGTAACGGAAATAGATGGTAACGAAATAATTGTCAAACCTTTAAAATAAGAACTAATGTTAATTTCAGGAACAACAACTTTAGTAATCTGCATTGTGGCCGGTTTTATCGGCTTGTGGATACTGTTCTATTTTATCCCAGTGGGACTATGGTTTACGGCGCTCATATCGGGTGTGCACATCTCGCTGCTGCAACTGATTCTGATGCGCTGGCGAAAAGTTCCGCCACAGACCATTGTCCGTGCAATGATTGAGGCGCACAAGGCCGGCCTGCAAGGCATCAAACGCGACGACCTCGAGGCTCACTATCTGGCCGGTGGACACGTTGAGGCGGTTGTCCACGCTTTGGTTTCTGCCGAAAAAGCCAACATCGACCTCAACTTCAAAATGGCCACTGCCATCGACCTTGCCGGCCGCGATGTGTTTGAAGCCGTTCAAATGTCGGTTAACCCTAAAGTTATTGACACACCACCTGTTACAGCTGTTGCAAAAGATGGTATCCAGTTGATAGCCAAAGCCCGCGTGACGGTGCGCGCCAACATTAAGCAATTGGTAGGCGGTGCCGGAGAAGAAACTGTTCTGGCCCGCGTCGGTGAAGGTATTGTGTCATCAATCGGCTCATCGGCCAATCACAAAAGCGTGCTCGAAAACCCCGACAGCATATCGCGCGTGGTGCTTGAAAAAGGCCTTGATGCCGGTACAGCCTTCGAGATTCTATCAATCGACATAGCCGACATAGACATAGGCAAGAACATTGGCGCAGTACTGCAAATGGACCAAGCCGAAGCCGATAAGAACATCGCACAGGCAAAAGCCGAGGAACGCCGCGCAATGGCTGTAGCTCAAGAGCAGGAAATGAAAGCTCTGGCACAAGAAATGCGCGCAAAGGTGATTGAGGCAGAAGCTGAAGTGCCTCGTGCAATGGCCGAAGCCTTCCGTGCCGGTAATCTGGGAATTATGGATTACTACAAAATGAAAAACATCGAGGCTGACACGGCCATGCGTGAAAGCATTGCCACACCACCAACCACAAGCAAGCCAAAGCAAAGCAAATAAATTGCAATACAGCTAAATAAAAATGGCGCATTCCGATGGATGCGCCATTTTTATTATTCCTTAAATGATATCAATCACCAGCTTTCTTAAGTGTAATAATTACAGCCCCATTGCCACCACGGCTACCATAAATAGCTGCGCCTCCATCTTTTATCACAGAAATGTCCTTCACATCGCACGGTGTAACAAAATCGAGAGAGGAAACTTCCTGACCATCAACAATTAGCAACGCACACTGCGGACCATTGAATGTCTCATTACCGCGAATCGACACACAACCTCCACTCACCGAAAGACTCGTGAAATTCTCACTCAACAAATCCATCATATTGGTATAGCGGCAGTAGTCCTTTCCTTTGGGAAGGCGGGAAACAGCTGTAGTACGGTCTTTTTCAGCAATATAACCATAACCGATAGCCACGTCGATGTTGGCTTCGGTCATCGGGAAAGTCATTTCGGCAATAACACTGTCGGTATTGTTTGGCTTAATCTTTTTCTTGACTGGTTTGAACAACTCACCTTCAAAAATGACAACATCCTTCTCAGCGCAAACAAGTGTGAAACAACCGGTTGAATCGGTATGAGTCTTACTGCCCAACGTCTTCGACGAAACTGACAAACCGCGCACCGGCATATCGCCCATGGTTACGGCCTTACCATATATGGCCTGTGTTTTTTCCTGCGAATTGGCAAATGCCGCATTCAGCACCACCGCCAACAGAATAACTATCTTTTTCATATTCAATAAAATTTTATGTTCCGAATATAGTCGATTCCTAAATAGGAACGTCTTTTTTTTCTATAAAGCCCCAAAGATTGACAACCGCACGGCCAATTTTATCGCTGACATCAGCCTACATTTCCGCAAAAACGCATCACAATATCGTCGAAACGTTCTTGACCGCCAATAAATTCCACTTGAATCGGCTGATAATACACCTGAATGCCACCGAACCTGTCAACCAAATCGGGAGTCAACCGCATAATGTCCTTCTCTGTCATAACCACAATCTTATGTTCTTGTTTCACAGATTGATACAAACTCACAATTTTATCAATGTCGGCAAAAGTAAAGAAATGGTGGTCGGGGAAATTTAGGCTGATAACCTTTGCTCCTGAATCGGTGAGATGAGCGCAGAGCCGCTCTGGACGAGCAATTCCGGTTGCCACAATCACCGTTGCGCCCTCTAATTGCGGAGTTTGAGACGTTCCAACCAACGGAACAAGTTGCCCGTACCCAAAACGAGTGAAGAACACAGGCGTTTCCTCGACAAGCCGTAATTTTGCCGTAAAATTGCGCTGCTCATCGTCCGTCAATTGGTCGGGACATTTTGTAACCAACACAATGTTGGCACGATTGATTCCCGAACGCGGTTCGCGCAAACGGCCGGCCGGGAGCATCAAATCGCTGAAAATTGGGCGATTATAGTCCACAAGGGCAATGTTCAGTCCTGCCTTGACATGACGGTGCTGAAAAGCGTCATCGAGAATAAAGGTGTCAGCTGCTCTCTCGGCCAAAAGGCGGTCGATGGCATGAGTCCTCACCTCATCCACCGCCACGCAAACATCAGTAAATTTACGCTTTATCTGCAACGGTTCATCGCCAACACTTTTGGCATCGGATTCGGGACTGACAGCAACAAATCCGCTTGTTGAGCGTCCATAACCACGACTCACAACTGCAACCCTGCGCTTACGCGAGAGCAATTTCACAAGATACTCGACATGCGGTGTTTTGCCTGTGCCGCCAACCGTAATGTTTCCCACCACAATAACGGGCACGCCGTAGGCTTTCGATTTGAGCACACCACAATCGAACAGCCAGTTACGCACAACGGCCACGCATCTGTAAATGAGCGCAAAAGGCAGCAGCAACCATTTCATGTCAATAAATTTCGATAGTGTTCTCCAAACGAGCCTGAACACCTTGCGACCCGATAAGGCTCTTTATGAATTTTGCTGATTCGGCAAACTCACCCAACTCATTAACAATTTTGCGAGTGCTGACCTCATCGGTCAGCATTTTCATCATTGCCTCAAAACCATCCTCCTGCTTCGGATAATCGACAACCGTATATTTCTCGGTTCCCGACATCTCGGCAGCCTTTGCAATGGCATCTGTCAAACCGCCATAAGCGTCAATCAAGTGCAAACGTAAAGCATCGACACCGCACCAAACACGCCCCTGCCCTATGCTGTCAACCAATTCGGTAGAAAGGTTACGGCCATTGCTGACACGGCTAACGAATGTTGAGTAGATTTTCTCGACCTCGCCCTGCATAATCTCTCGCTCAGCGGTTGTCATCGGACGATAGGCACTACCTATGTCGGACATTTTGTTGGTTTTCACCGTTTCAACATTGAGCCCCAAACGGTTATTCATCAGTTTCTGCAAGTTAAGCCCCAACCCGAAAACTCCAATCGAACCGGTCAGAGTGTACTCGCCGGCCATGATGTAACTTGCCGGGCAAGAGATATAGTAACCGCCCGATGCGGCATAATCGCCCATTGAAACCACTACCGGCTTCACTTGTTTGGTCAGTTCAACCTCATGCCATATGTTGTCGCTCACCTGTGCGGAGCCACCGGGCGAGTTGACACGCAGCACTACGGCTTTGATTGACGAATCGGCGCGCACTTCACGCAAAACCTTGACATATGGTTTTTCTGTTATTTCCTGTTCACCGTAACCGCTTGATTCAGTGTTAATTTCACCCGATGCGTAAATTACAGCTATCTTCTTGTCAGCCTGCATCATAAATGGTTTCGCCTTGGCGTACTTGCCCACCGACACAAGGTTCAATTTGTCAATAGCCTCAACACCAGTCATTTCCACAAGTTCGTTAAGCATTTCGTCGCGATAGGCAACCGCATCGATAAGGCCTTCTTTTTTAGCAGCTTGCGGATCGTAAGCCAAACCATTGTCAGCTATTTGGAAGAGCCTTTCGGCACTGATATTACGTGCAGCGCCAACATTCTGCAAATAAGCGCCCCACATTGCGTCAAGCATAGCTTGATATTGAAGACGATTTTCGGCACTCATGCCACTCAGGATGTATGGTTCAACCGCACTTTTGAACTTCCCGTGACGGAACACCTGCACTTCGACACCCAATTTGTCGAGCGCACCCTTATAGAACATTACCTGCGCCTGCAGGCCACGAAGCAACATGTTGCCCGTCGGGTTCAGTCCGATTTTGTCGGCAACGCTGGCCAGATAATAAACGCCTTGCGACATATTGTCGGCATAAGCGTAAATAGGTTTTCCACTCTCTTTGAAATCAACCAGAGCTTTGCGAATTTCGTCAATGGTTGCCAAATTAGCCGGAATATCGCTGTTATCGATAAATATACATTTGATGTTATCATCGGTTTTGGCACGGCCTATGCACTCCAGAATATCGTTCAGGCCAACGCCCTGCTGCAATCCACTTGTCAGCGATGTCAAACTGAAACCATCATTGGCACGGTCGGTGATTTCGGACTTGAAACTCAAATGAAGTACAGAGTTGGGCTTCACAGGCTCGCTTTTGTCGCCAAATGCGGCAACCACACCGGCAATGCCAGCGAAAAGAATAAAGAACACAAACGAATAGAGAATCAGCGCCACCAAATTCGCAAGCACGCTCTTAAAAAAATCTTTCATTTCTTTCTGTTTTAATGACTTTTATAAAAAAGTGTGCCAAACCTGCAGTGAAAGCACGATTTGGCACATCATACGCTAAACTAGTGAAAAACTAACGGATAAACTGCGATGCGTTCGAATATTCGCAGCCAACATAAACACCTATGCAGCCATCGACTTTTTTAGGAGTTTTTTCGACAGCAACTTTTATGGTTATATTTTGAGTTTTTCCAGGTGTCGCCTCCCAATAAGGTTGTTCTGAATTACGGCTATCGAAAACCAAATCGTTGATAGACGTTGTTTCGCGCATCCAAATAGTATCCTGCACTACTTCATGTCCATCAGGTATTTTCTCACCATTACTATCATACAGGTAGAATCCCATAGGGTCCTTTTTGTACACCTGAACCGTCTTTTGTTTTACACTCTTGATTACGCGGGTGAACTTTTTACGAGGAACGTAAATCTGATAGTTAACATTACCTAGTTTTTGTTCACATGCCACAAACAATCTATAGTTCTGCTTCGAATAAAGAACGACATTCAATGTAGCCGAATCACCACTTGCCATCTCCTTGAACATTGACTGGCCGCGATAGTCATATTTACCTTTTAAATCGTTACTTGCCAGTTTCTTCTTCGAGCAATTCTGACCAAATGTCACACCGCACGACAGCAGCGAGAACAACGCAACCATCAACGGTATGGATAACTTACTTACAGTTTTCATTCAATTAGCATTTTACATTATTAATCTTGCGCGCACATCACCAACCGTATTCACTATATTAATGAATTGCTGTTTCGAAACTTTTTCGTCTTTGTTCTGATATGTCACATCATATACAGACTGTATAAGTTTTAGCTCTTCAAGCAATTTGGCAACATTACCCGATTGCTTGTTCTGATCGAGCAATTCGATCAAGTTCTCAAGAAGAACCTGATGGTCACGAATAAGTTCGTATGTCTCGTCGTTAAGTTCCTGCTGTTTCATTGGCTCAAGACAGAGATAGAGACTCTCGATCCAGGCACCAGCCACCACCAGGCATTGGATATCGACCAAGCCCTGCTCCTCAATGTAGGTCACAACATCATGATAAGAATCGGACGTTACGCTTAACAAAGTATCTGTTTCTGACAAATTGTTAAGGACTCTGTCTGCCAAATTCTTATCAATTCCCTCATACAAACCGATTTCAATCGAAAGATTCTTCACCAGATTGAAATACTCAAGAGTGTTTTGTGAGTTGCCCAAAATACAGCAGTAAGCCATATCAGAAGCATACACACCCATATTCACAGCTTGCTGATATTGAGTAACATACCGCACGCCATTTGCCACTTTGTTCGGCAATTCGGGACTGAACGGCACATTGCGGTTCTTCATGCGGATAAACATTTCCAACGGTGACGGGATCTTGTAACTGATGGTTTGCGACTCATCGTCAAAGATAACGTCCTCTACACTTAGTTCCTCAATACTCTTTCGGGGTGATGACTTCTTGCCGTCACTGGAGCATGATGCAAAAATGCCAACAATAAGTATGGCAGATGCCAATGTCATAAATGTCGTTTTCATATACCTGTTTTTAATTAAATAAATACTATCAAGTTTTTTTCTAATCGCTATGTGCAAATGTACTCTATATGTTTCAAAATTCGCTATTGAAAATACAAATTATCGTTTTAATAAGATAGTAGCACGGATATTTTTTTTGTTTTTTCCATTCAACTGAAAACTAACTGTTTATTTGCCAATAGAATAAAAAACATAGTTCCTACAATTCAGAACAGGCTTTGGAAACAATAAACACTATTGGTATAGACACTACTGCTGAACTGAAGATGCTTGGAACATTAGCATCAGGAATGGGATGGCAGTCCTGCACTTAACAGCGTTTTATCAACACCCGTAACAATCTTGAAATCATGTCCATCGAAAACAGCATACGAGAAGTTTGTGAGCCAATCGCCAAGTACAACCATTCTTGTGTTTTCCGCTATCTGCTTATCGACAACAAGATGACGATGCCCATATACCATATAATCGTATTTCTGTGTTTTCAGCAACTCATTTGAATGAAGGACTATTTTTTCTTTATCGTCCCCAAGATAACCAAGAGGCTCTATCCCTTTTTTGCCTCGACTTGAGTTCGACCACTTGTGTCCGAACCAGACTCCCAAATCGGGATGCAGCAGATTAGTGAACATAAATCTCACCACACGATTGTGAAACAACCATTTGATGAACTTATAAGAAAAGTCGCCGGGGCCGACTCCATCACCATGCGAGATATAGAATTTTTTCCCCATGATCTCCGTTTCGAAAGCATCATCGTGAACAATAAGCCCCAATTCATCGCGAAGGTAACCGAAAGTCCATGTATCGTGGTTGCCTGCAAAAAAATGAATTTTTATGCCGTTCTCGACCATCTGCGCCAACTTACCTAAAGTGCGCACAAAACCTTTCGGCACGACATTATGGTACTCGAACCAAAAATCGAAAACATCTCCGACAAGATATAGTTCCTCGGCATCGGCACTGATTGCATCCAACCATCTGACAAACAATCGCTCACGCCACTCACCCTGTTTTAAATCGGGGTAACCCAGGTGCATATCCGATGCAAAATAGACCTTGCCCACCTTGCCGCTATTTTAACAGTTCGGCCAATTTTGCTTCGAGCTGCGCCGGCGTCAGGTTTTCGGCCACCACCACACGGTCAGCATCGACAAGAGCATTGAACGGCACGGCCTCAACGCCAATCTGCTTTGCAACCTTGCTGTCCATATAACTGAGCTCGCTCACATGGTTTATCCAAATAAGCCGGTCCTCGCGAATTGTATTTTTCCAGTCGTCCAGACTGCGTTCAAGAGCAACTGAGTAGATATCGAAACCACGGTAACGATAGGTTCGGAACACCCTGCGCAGTTCGGGGTGAGCCTCGCGGCACGGGCGGCACCATGTGCCCCACAGATTGACCAACACATATTTAGCCTTGAGATTCGACAATCGGATTGTGTCGCCATAAGGATTCGGCAATGCTATATCGGGCATTGTATCTCCCACAGCAATCTGTCCGCCGCGTTTGGGTTGCAGTTCAATAGCCGCACGGGCTTGCGACACATAGCGGTTGAGCATCATTGTAATGGCAATTGTGTCGTAACGATGCATCAATGCGGTGTCAACCATCTCGAAATATTTGAAATCGTCAACAACATTAAACATGTTGGTGCGCAACCCCACCTTCGACGAAAGCGCCACATAGCTTGCCAGCGAACCGGGCTGCGCGGTTATGAACTGCTCGTGAAATTGGCGGTCAGCATTGTAAACCGAATCGGATTTGGCACGTACATCTGCAACAATTTTGGTTATGTTGTTATCGAGTTGATGCTCCATGTAGAATCGGTTGAGAGTGTCCAGCACATAATTTGACTGATGATGCTTGCGCAACAGCTCTGCCAACCGTTCCGACTCAGGTGAACCCGACACAGTAAATGTTGCTGCCATATCTGGATAAGATGCCGTTACCACCACATTCTCATCGGGACAAGGCAGAACCCTAACGTTACTACCAGGCTCAACGTAAATCACAAAATCTTTTGGTTCAACACTTTTTTGACGGAAAGCGAACCTTCCCGAATCATCAATCATTATCGAATCCGGCATAAAGCCAGGCTGAGTCATATCAATGATTTTCAACCACTTTCCTTCGCCGCCAGTTATCACACCAGAAACTGACAATTGAGGCTCATGCACCTTGGCTTCATGGCATGCCATCAAGCAAAGCGATAATACCGATATATACGATATATATATAATACCCTTGCGCATAACGTCTGCTATTTTCGGCAAATATAGTTTAAGTTCTATGTTTTTAAGCCAATGAAGGCTGAGTTTTGTGGTTTGTTATTCAACTTAACCCTCAAAAAAGGCTTTAACCTTTCGTTAACTGTTTTTAACCCAACGTTAACCATCTGCAATACAGGCATGTTGTACTTTTACATCGTCGAAAAACAAACATCGATACAAAAGTTTCTTCATAAATGGATTATAGTTGCTAAAGCGGTCTCACCAACCGCAAAACGAGCCGGACACTGAAAAGTGAGCCGGCTTGTTTGCTTTTAGTCAGGCGTCGATGACCCGATTTTTGCATTATCCACAAAAAAAATTGCAAAAAAGCTGCAACCTTTTCCGATTTCCACATCAAAGGGGTGTAATAACTCTAAAAACTTTACAATATGAAAAAGATTTGTTTCCTGAGCGCAATGCTCATCGCAGCGTACAACTTCGCAAGTGCGCAAACTTTGTACAACTTTAATGCTGGTTCCGGCATTTGGATTGTTAATTGCGACCCTAAAAGCTATGACGGCCAAACCATCACCAACGCTGGTATGTCACCCACATTGTTTGTGGGGGCATCGATGAGCAAGGTTTTTGAATCGAACCTTGTGGCAAGTATCGGCGCCGACCTGCATTTTATGAAAAACAATTACACCTTCAAAACATCGCTCGACAGCCATTGGGATGGGAACCAAACAGCTACTAATTATTGGTGGGATGATAGGGATGATGGATATTTAGGCGATGAAGAAGGCGCATCTCACCACTTTCTGATTGCCTTGCCAGTGCGTATCGGCTATCAGATTGGCAAATTCACGCCAAATGTGGGGTTTGAATATGGCTACAGCATAAACACCAACCGAGTGGACAACTATAATACCATGTGCGTTACGGCAGGTCTGGAATACCGCCTGTCGCCGAAACTCGCCCTCACTCTAAATTACGCAAGCCATTTGGTCAGCGATATGAATCATACCATTAAAAAAGTTAAAGAAACCTGCGCAGAAACAGAAAATGGTTGGGAAAGAAATTTCGAAACTCTAGCCGAGAAAAAAGTTAGCTGGCACTCGCAAAGGGTTGAAGTTGGCATAAGTTACCGTTTGGGGAATGCCGAATAAATTTTTTTCCGAAAAAACTGCAACCTTTTCCGAAACCCGCATCATATAAGCGAAACATTTAAAAATTTAAAACTCAAATAATATGAAAAAGATTGGATTTCTGGGCATTATGCTCATTGCGGCACAAAACCTTACAATTGCACAAACATCGTTCGATGTTAACATCGGTAGTGGTGTTTGGACAACATTCTGCCAACCGTTTATTGTTGAGAATCATTTTGTTGGCAATCCTAGCGTGTCAGCCACAAACCATCTCGGTTTCGGCATAAAAAGTGTTTTAAGCAGCAACCTTACACTGAGCGTTGGTGTCAGAGGACACTACATGAACCAGAACAGCAGTTTCCGCGCAAGCCTGAAATGCAAATATCCCGACTGCGACATTTGCGAAGATTTTGACGATAACGGATTCTTTATCAACTGGGACGAAGAGTACGGCATCGGAGAGAAAACTGTCGGTCGCAAAGAATCATCAACCGACTACGCCATGGTTTCTGTTCCAGTGAAAATTGGTTACCAGATTGGCAAGTTCAACCCGAACTTTGGTGTTGAGTACAACTACCGTGTGGGCATTGACAAGAACGTGGGCGAGCTGCACTCAGTTGGCTTAACCACAGGTCTGAGATTCGACCTTAACAACCACTTCGCCTTCTCGACCGACTTCTACAGCGGCGTCACCAAAGACATGACGCACAAAGGCACCGTGTACAGCGGAAAACGTGGCGAGGACGACGCTGAGAAAATCGAAATCCGCGATTTCAACTGGCGTACCTACCGCGTTGAATTGAGCGTTCACTACAAATTCGGTGGCAACAGCGCGAATTAAATCACACGGCGCTATCCGAAAAAGCGCCAACAAAACTCAAGGACCGAAATGCAGGCAAGTGCGTTTTGGTCTTTTTTTGTTTATCGAAACTACCACAAATAACATTTCAAAATACTAATTGCGCGAAAGAAGCGTTTATTTAATGTACCAACTAAAAAAACGCAATTATGAAAAGACCTATTTTTCTGGCGGTCATGCTGTTATGCATGATGCCAAGAAGTTTTGCCATCGAGCCGGTTTGGGCGATAAACGTATCAGCCGGTTTCGATTTTGTGGGCGCCACGCAGCGCAATTTTGACTTCATAAGAGCCTTCCGCTCGAACGAAACAATTAGCGGTGCCCGGGATAAAACAATCGGCACCTACCATTTGAGTATTATGCCCGAATGCTATCTGACAGACAAATTCAGTCTGTCAACAGGCTTGCGTGTGACAAGTGCGGGAAGCCATTTCAACTCCGACTACAGTTTCTTCTATTTCAAAGCCAAAGAAGAAGGCCTCAACACTTACTATTTCCGCATTAATTCAATCCAACAAGAAAATGTGTATGTCGGTGTTCCGCTCGAATTCAGGTTCACATTGCGTGGCGACGGCCGTCCATCGCCGTATTTCCGCTGCGGTACCACATTCAACTTCCGATGCACCACAAAATCAACTATCAATTATACTAAGCGTTACCACGACCCAACCGCCAGCATAGATTCGAAGGACATTCCCACGGCCGACAATTTCACCCTGCCTGTCTACTGTGCGGCAGGCTGCCAGTTCGGTCACCACAATTCTTTCAGCGTCGAGATTACATTTCCATATCTTGTATTGGCCGGTTCAATGTCGGGCATGCATTTCAGCGACGGCTTAGGTGGCGGATTACGAATGACTTACCAATTTCTAAAAACCAAATCGGAGAATTGATTATGAAAAAGACACTTATATTATGCATGGCCGCCTGTCTGTTTGCCGCCTGCGAAGACAACCTTGAAAGGTCGATATGGATTAGTGACCCCGATGACTTTAACCTGCCGAAATACACCGAATGGGGATACAACACTTTCGGCGCCAAAATGGATGGCAGCTATTTTTTGTCGTGCTGGCGCGAGAACCCTTGCTCAATGGAGTGGCACGCCAACGATTCAACTCTGGAATTCACCATGAATGGCTGCCAGACACTCAACGACTATATGGTATTTGACGGATACATAACCAAAAAAGACTATATGTCGCTGACGATAATCTTCCCATGCGACTCGGTAATCGACAATTACAAGAAACTTTATCTGCTCGACGGAAAAACAATCGATTTGACCGACACCACCGTTAAGGTTCTTGTAACGCTTGAATCGCACAACTACTGGACCGAACCCATCACCGACATCCGCAGCGGCGAACTTTGCTTCAAGCGAATACAGAATCTATATGTTGACGGGAAATTCGAAGAATCAATTGTTTCCGGAACTTTCGATATCCGTTATGTGAAAGACGGAGAAAAGACCAGAATGTCCGATGGACGCTTCGACATAGGTATAAATCAGTCTTTCTTCTGGTAAATCGTCGAACGTTATCGGCTATCAAACAAAAAAAAGCGGCCTTGTGAGCCGCTTTTTGTATTTATATGCAATTGGTTTAGAACGAGAATTGCAGACGAGTCTGAACCATGCTGTAGTTCTCACCGTCTTTCACTGCCGCATAAATGGCATTTACTTTCAGGTTCAGGTTTTTGCTGAAGAAATAGTTCGCGCCAATGGTGAAATCGGTTTGTTTTCCTGCTTTTACATGGTCTGCATCAAGATTGAGGTGGCTCACACGTGCCAGTACCTCAAGGCTTTTTGGCGATGCGTTGGCTGCCAAACCTGTCTTTTTGTTATAGTTCTGTTGGTCGCCCTTGATTAGGAAGCTGGTCTGAACATAGAAACCATCGAGATAGGCGTTGTTATCGGCAGTATCCATCTTCTGCAACGATGCCGCCATGTAGTGGCCCTCAACATAGAGTTTTCCGGCAATGAAGATGGCCTCAGCCTCCATGCGCAAGTAGTTGTCGGGGTTGAAATTGGCCGTGCCGATAAGTTTATTGGTAACAACAGTTGTCGGAATTGAGCCTGTAAACGACACTGCATTAGGCGATTGCACAAACATTGGAGCGACACCAATGTGCAGCACCGTCGATTCGTCGATGATTGGGCGGAAGATTGCTTTTGCGGCGAGCGACCAGCCTTTATCGATGTTCTTGCCATTGTCGACATTGCCATCGCTGAACAAACCGGCTGTCAAGTTGAACGGGTCGGAAGTATAAGCATACGACAAACCAATTTTACGTGCCGGGCAGAATGCAAGGTCGGCCGAGGCATCCTCGACAAACTTATACGACAAGCCGAGAGGTTTGGCTCCATAAGGTTGGAAATGGTTGCCCACGGTGAGCGAGCTGTTGTCGTTCAGTTTGTAACCAATCCACAAGTCGCGGAACGAGATTGCTTTCGAAGCATAGCAGACCTCGATTTTGGCGCTCCACTTCTCGTCGAAATTGCCCAAAACACCCAAACGGGTATCGTTCATGGCCACACCGTTGTGCTCTTTAAGATTGGTGTCGGAAGAAGCGATGAATGTGCCGGCGTCGAAATTTGTACGGCCCATAAAACGAACACTCATGTCGCCCGATTCGGTTTTAACCTTGATTTGAGCAAACGAACCAGCCGAAACTGTAAGTGCGATTGCCGAAAGAATAATTGCTTTAAATTTCATAATCAATATTTTAACGATTAAACTTACTTCTCGGAAAAAACGGTGCAAATATGGGCAAAAGGCTGTTACCCACAACAATTACGACAAAATAAATACGCAGTTTGCTTATCACTTGATTCTCAAACCAATAAGCAGCATATCATCCACTTGTGCGCTTTGTTTGCCAATTTTTGCAGGCGGTTTACGCCAGTCGTCAATTGTCTTGGCTATCAGGAGTTTCTGCTGCTCGAAAGGCTTTTGGTGAACCTCAACAAGCATTTCCTTCATGCGGCGGATTGTGAACTTACGCAAATCGGGACCGCCGCTGAACTGGTCGGCAATACCGTCAGAATACATATAAAGCACATCGCCCGACTGCAAATCGACAATGTTGTTGGTGAACCGTGGCGACTCGTTGATATAAACACCACAAGGCATTTTATCAGCCTTATATTCAATAATTTCGCCATTACGAACAATAATAAGAGGACGGAAGGCGCCGGCATACTGCATCTGCATCGATTTAGTGTTGAAAATGCAGAAAGCCAAATCGATACCATCAGCGGCCTCGCCCGGACGGCCTGTCTGACGCAGAGCCTCTTTCAGTTTGGCACGCAGACTGTCGAGCACACGGGAGGCGGTGAGTTTCGCAACATTCTCATGCATTACAATGTCGTTGAGCAGCGTTATGCCGAGCATACTCATAAACGCGCCAGGAACGCCGTGACCCGTGCAGTCGGCCACTGCCAAAAATTTGTAATTGCCCACTTGCACTGCCCAGTAAAAATCGCCCGACACAATGTTAAGCGGTCTCCAAAATACCAAACAGTCGCCAAAGAAACCGTTCATCATATCTTGCGACGGAACGGCGGCTTCCTGTATCTTTTTGGCGTACAAAATACTATCGGTGATTTGTCGGTTGGCATTGCTGATTATTTTGTTCTGGCTCGACAAGTAATTGCGCTGACCCTCAATCTCATCGCGCTGAGCCTGAATCTCTTCGGTTTTCTGATTCAGCAGTTTGTTCTGTTCCAGAATCTCTGACTGCTGGCGTTCAAGTTGTTGGTTCTGCTCGTTCAGCAGGCGGTTGTTGTTTCGGCGGCGAACACTGCTCCGGAAAACCACCAGCACCAACAAAATGAGAATTACTATCAACAATGCCGAAATAACAATTATTGTCACCAACTGCTCGGAGCGTGTTTTGAAAATCAACTCGCGCTCACGTTCCGACAAATCGCGCAGACGCATCTCCTCGTCGAATTCAGTCTGGATTTTAGTTTGTGTTGAGTTGACCAGATAGCCGTCGTTGTTCTTACGACGGTTTATCTCCCCTATTTTCCTTGCATAGATGCTTGTTTTCTGGAAATTGCCTGTCATCCCGTAATATTCGGCAATGGCACCATACAACTCTTCACGGGGCAAGGCTGTAAGAGTGTCGTTTTCATCGGCGGTTTCGAGTTGTTTTAAAATCCGCACTGCCGACTTGTAGTTTCCTTTCTCCATCTGATAACGCGACATCCGCAAGTCGAAAGCGTTATGGTAACCCGTAGGCCCGATGTGCGACAAATAGTTGAGAGCTTTTTTAATGACGAACAGACTGCTGTCGAGCAAATTATCGCTGTTCTTTTTGTCGATTTTGGTCTGCTCAAGATAGGCATCGGCTACGGCCTTATAAATATTGATTACAACATGCTGATTATTAGCGTATTTTAAACCATTATACGCTGTCATGAGATCTTGCTTCGCCCTCAGCAACTGGTTCAGACTGCCCTGCTCGTCGAGGCATTGATACAACTGACCCTGACCTAAGCAATACATGTCCTCAATCTCACCCGAACGGCTTCCAATCCGCTTGTCGATACTTTGAGCCTGGCCGAAATACTCATAGGCACGGTCATATACCTTATAATCAAGACATTGCAAACCCATTTGGCGATATATGGCCGCCATCCGCTCCTCGCTTCCAAACTGCTTGTAAAGTTCAAGGCTTCGGTTCAGAAAACCGACGGCATTGGCGTTCGCGCCCTTCATCGACAAAATCCGGCCAATCCACTCACAGCAGAGTGCTTCATTCAAAGTGTCGTTGAGCGACGAGTAGAGTTCAAGCGCATGCGATATTTGCTCGTAAGCCTTATCAAGATCCCACTTGTAACTGTAGGCCACTCCAATGCAGCGGTAAGCATCGGCGCGCTTGTCAGGGCGGTTAAGTTTCTGAGCCAGTTCCGACTCACGTAACGCATATTTAATTGTTGTATCGGCATTGTAATGTTTTTCCGCAATTTCCCCGTATAGCTCCAGAAGTTCGGAATTATCGGAGGTCACGCCAACCTGAGCCAAAAGGCTATCGCCTTGCCTATATCTTTCTGAATTTCCATAAGATACACAGCAAGTCGAGATAAAGATTAGCGCTGTTACTAAAAACCGATTCATACATTAGATTTAGCGTGCAAATGTCGCTTATTTTTCGTTTCTGCCGACATCAAAAACGCAAAATCATTTACGATGAATAAGTAAAACCGGATTTGCAATGAGTTACGGAACGGAGATCAAACATTATCAGCTAAAAAGCCACTCCGAACTTTTAAACTTTCTTTGTCCTAATCGTAGAACGACCACCTGATTCCGTAGCTGAAAGTAGCCTTTGTTGTCGGATAGTTGGGCGCAAGCACAAAGTCGCGCATTCCGAAAAGATTGTAGTTGATGTGGTGTCCGCAAACAAAGAACCGCACTTGCTTGATTCTGACATTGAGGAACGCCCCCACAAACGGATAATTGCCGGTTTCGCTCTCGTTCTGATTGTGGAACAACGCCACCGCCGGACTGTAGGCCTGAGCGTGATAACTTGTCCAGAAAGTCATATCAACACCCAACTGGAACAGCAAATGGCCGTTCGTGTTTTTGAAAAAGAGGTCGCGCTCATAGTAGAGAGCCTCATAAGCCGTAACTTTAGGAAGTGGCAACACATCCTCGTCGCCCGAATACTGATAATTGATACGGCTGACAAGGTTGAAACCCGCACCCGACAAGTGGTTGCGCAACTGCACATCGTAAACCATGAACGAATTGTCGGCCTGCGTAGGCTGGCAGTCGGTGTCGAGATAGATATAATTGGTGTGCAGAGCATAGTGTCCGCCTATGCTGGTACGGAAACGTGGCGCATCGACAACACCCGACAACATAGCCGTCAACGGGCGGTTGCTGAAACTATGCTGCCACTTCAAATGGTTCGACTGGTAATCGGTCATGAAATAGTCAGGCTTACTGCGCTCGAACAGCGCCTCAACCGTCACCGACAAAGGCTTTTCCGACTTTGAGAACAACTGCCGCACCTGACCGCTCATTTTGAAATCGCCCAATTTATAGCCAGCCAAATATTGCCGATAACATCCTGAGAATGTTAACAATCCCGGACGTGTACGATGCAATCCAGCCTCGACATAAGCGCTGCTTTTTTCGGTTGTCCGAATGTTGGCAAAGAGCGTATCGACATTAAAATAATAGTAGCGCGACTTCTGCACACCAAGCGCTCCGTAAAGGCCGAACGGCGCATACGGATTCTTTATCTCCTCCAAGTTCAGCCTGATTTGGTGGAACTGGTCGGAATAGGCACACGAATCGTGTGTGGAACGATTAGAGAAGTTGTGCCTATAAACCGGCAATGAATCTTTTAGAATCGGATTGTAATATTGCGACAACTTGTCGCGATAATATTTTGTACTGGCTTGACGGCTGAATGTGTACTGAAGGCTGAACCAATAGCCGCCCGTGTCGGAAGTATCTGATTCTTTGGCGCGTATAAAACCAACCTTTTGATCGAAGAACCATTGGCGGTCTTTGATAAAAGTGCGCGCATCTACCAGGCGGGTAGGAACCTCTTTTGCCGACAATATGCTGTCGCGAACAAGATACTCATCAACAATACCGCCGTTCTCCTGCACATCGATGCGGTTGAACGTCCATGCCAAATGTGTTGCATATCGGCCATTTACGAAAGATCCGCCCAAACTTCCAGAACGATTTTTTGTTTTCTGTCCAACATACTCACCATCACCGCCATACGAATTGAATTTGAAAAATATGTTCAATCCTTTGGTAATATTCTGTGTGTGAATAACATCAACCGTTTGCTCATCTTTCTGACCGCCGTCGTAGCCAAAAAGCGTGAACGGCTTGACAACATTATAAAACTCCTCAGTTTCAGCTTGATGCATATACGGAGTGAACGATTTCAGGAACAAGAATCGCGTTGGCTCGTTCGGCTCAAAATACTCGTGACTCTGAATGGCCGTTCCCAACTGGTTCAAGTGTGCAGTGACTCGTCCGTAGCGGTTGGCAGGCCGATGCAAATGGAGCATGTCGAGCGTTGAGTCGTAGGTATGGATGTCGAAATCGAAAACATTTGGATTGTATCGCCACTTGTGAACCTTCAACGTATCAGGCTCAACGTAGATGCGGCGGTAAAGGGCATATTTCGATGTGTCGCGAAGCACCTTCGGCAGCAGACTGTCGATGGTTGGCGCCGAATCGCGCATGGTTGAGTCGCGAAGAGTGGAGTCGGCAACCACGCCCAATGTGTTGATGAGCGTATCCTTTGCCGCACCATCGGTTATACCGCTAACAAACAAACTGTCAGCCGTCTGCGCGCACAAGTTCTGCATTGCCAGCAAACTGACAACAACTGCAAAAACTGACTTTATGCGGCATTTTAACATGTCGGCAAAGATAATTATAGAGCAGAAAGTTTCGACTTTTTATTCAAAAACAAACCCGACTGTCCACCCTATTTTTAAGGAAGTCTCAAAATTAGATAATAACATAATGATAATAAGCTAATTAATAGAATAAATCTCTTTTTCATGGCACTAGCGGACAAATACCACTCTCAAAGTATTTTCAGTGTCGCTCATACTTCCTCCGACACTATTTTCAACTATTTTTGGCTGACTTTTCGAAAGCAAAAAATGAATAACGCAAGAGACGGGAAAATCGATTTTTTCAAAGGCTGCCTGATGCTTAGTGTGATATTCGGCCACACCATAAATTCGCTGTTCCACCAGACGGGCATTCATATCGGGCTGCACACTCTATTACGCACGTTCGACATGCCAATGTTCATGCTTATTTCGGGTTTTCTGCTCAGAACCAGTCTGTCGAAACACGGCGCTTGGCGCACCATAGCCAACCGCACTAGCGGAATTGTTGTTCCAACAATCATTTTCATGGCTCTTGCCTTCGCAATTGGGCACAACAACACTTTTTATTTTCTATGGGCCGTTTTCGGATGCACGGCAATAGTCGCCATAATCAACAACGCGCTAAAAAACAAATATTTACAAATAACCGCACTTGTTTTGGTTGTGTTGCTTTTCCATCTTACCGACTCCCGCTGCATGAACATGGCCTACCTGATGCCGTTTTTTGTAATAGGATTTTATCTTAATTCGTTGGAAATAAGCGTTAAACAAGGTTTGATTGGCATTGCGGCATTTGTGGTTGCTTTTGTTTTCTGGCGCACCGACTACACATTCTGGAACTACGGCGCGAACCTGCTTCACAACACTCTCGAAACATCACTTGTGGTTTGTTTTCGTCTGATAATAGGCATTTTAGGAATAATTACCGGCGGTTTTTGCATGAGTCTTATCTATCAGAAATTTGCCGGCAAAAAAATTACGACCACCATTACCGGCTTCGGCAAAGAGACTCTTGCCATCTATCTGATGCAGTATTTCATTGTCGAAATAGGGCTTAAACAGCTTGCCTCAGCAAATAACTGCCTGATACGAAACACAGTCGCACAACATCCCTTGATTGCGGGCTATATTGCCGCACCACTATTGGCTTTCGGTATTACACTGATTATCTATTTAATAGCTGTTTTGATTAAGAAATATAAAGCCACCCGTTGGATATTCGGCTTTAAAATTCTTTAATTGACAACAGTCTGTCAATCAATATTTTCGAATCTGAATTTTGTAAACACCTCCCACAAGGTTATTCCGGCACTCACCGAGATATTGAACGAGTGCTTGGTGCCCACCTGTGGAATTTCGATGCAACCGTCGCTGGCATCAACAACTTCCTGAGCCACACCGTTCACCTCGTGCCCAAAGATTAGCGCATACTTCCGCCCTACTACTGGTGAAAAATCTTGCAAAGCAATGCTGCCCTCGGCCTGCTCAATCGACAATATGGTGTAGCCTTCGGCACGAAGCTCCGCCACAGCATCCAATGTTGTTGCAAAATGCTTCCAATCAACCGATTCGGTTGCACCAAGCGCCGTTTTGTTGATGTCTTTGTTGGGCGGTATGGCCGTAATGCCGCACAAGCAGATTTTTTCAGCACCCAGACAATCGGCAGTGCGGAACACCGACCCCACATTGTTGGCACTGCGCACATTGTCGAGCACAATGGCAACCGGCATTTTTTCGGCCTTGCGGTATTCGTCAACCGAGAGACGGTTGAGTTCGTCATTTGTGAGTTTTCGCATCGTTTACATTTATTGATTTATAGATTAATTGATTGTCTGACTGATAGAATGGCTTAAAAGTGAAATGTCACATATCACTTTTAATCTATTATTCAATTAATCAGTTACTCAACATTTGCCTAATCGCCATTGGCGCAAAAGCGCACAAAAATAACAAAGTTGAGATTATTGCGTCGACAAGAATCAACCGGCGGCGCTTGTCGGCATGAAAAACGAAAATCGCACCAAACGAAACTCGCATAACCAATTGCACAACAATAAACAAAAAAATGCCAACCGAGTAATTGTTAAATTGCAGAGCTTCAGCCACATTTCCACGCATCAGTTCCGACAACGCGCGTTGAAGTCCGGTGCTTGTGAGCTGGCCTTGCATAACGGCATGAACAGGATAACCGGTGACCGATGAAAAAATGCCGAAGTACACCAGCATAGCAGCCAGCACTCCGGCAAAAAACGTATTGCAAACAATGTAAGGCTCGCGCCAGACAGGTTTCATCACTTTTTCTTTCGCGCGTCGATATTCATATTCACTTTTTTACCGTTCTCGTCGGTAATCGACATCTGAACAACCGAATCGCTCAAATTCATATCGAAATGCACGTTTTCGGCATTGTTCATGCTGTCGAGAATAGCACTCAAGCGGACCATGGTACTGTCGGTGCTCTCGAAACTTGCATCGTCAAGTTCGTAGGTCATGTTCCAATTCATGCTGTTTGTGATATCGCGGAAGAAATCGCTGTCTTTCAGATTTTTATTAATACCACGACCTATCACCACAATCCATGCAATGCTCAAAATGAGCGCCACAATGGCTGTTATCATACCTGCCACTGCCATTCCCATTGACGATTTGACCTCAATGGCTCTCACCACCGACAGCACTCCGAACACTATTGCAACAGCCTCGAGCGGAATTGCCGAAACTCCCACGCACGGAACAAACGCTAACAACAAGGCTAAAATTCCGCAAATCAATGATACTACGCCAGCTGTGCTTCCGTTTTTAATTTCTTTCGTTTCCATATCTGATGTTTTTTCGTTCAACATTCAGACTAAAGACGAATCTTATTACAAAGTGTTACAAAAAAATCAAAATTTCGTCATCCTACTTCCACTCTTCGGGTGCGTGACGCCATTTTTTTAATGCTTCCAATTGGTCATCAGCAATATAGCCGATTTGCAAAGCGTGTTCCAGAAGAGCGTCGTAGTTACTTAAGGTGTCGAGATTGCAGTTTGCACCGGCAAAAGCATCAGTAGCACGTTTGAAACCATAGGTGAAAATGGCGTAAAGACCTAAAACATCAGCGCCAGCGGCACGCAAGGCCTCAACAGCAGCCAGACTGCTTCCGCCTGTCGATACCAAATCCTCAACAACCACAACCTTTTGACCTGCTTGCAGATTGCCCTCAACGCGGTTGCACATTCCGTGAGTTTTAGCATCGGAGCGAACGTACACAAACGGCAGCCCCATAGCCTCGGCAACCAATACTCCGTGAGCGATTGCGCCTGTAGCAACACCTGCAATCACCTCAACATCAGGATATTTCTGACGGATAAGAGTGGCAAACGAGTCACGGATATAGCCGCGTACCTCAGGATACGACAGCGTTGCGCGGTTGTCGCAGTAGATTGGCGATTTCAGTCCCGAAGCCCATGTGAACGGTGTTGACGGAGACAGTTTAATTGCTTTAATTTGCAATAAATAAGAAGCAACTTTTTGTTGAATTTGATTTATCGATTCCATAATGTCAAAATTAAAAGTTTTCTTTTTCGGAAATGTGCTGGTTTTCACCGACAGCCCCGAAATGCATCGCAAAACTACAATAATATACAAATATTCGGGAGCCGAAGCGTTTAAGGATTTTCTTTTTGGATATATTGAAAAGTGCAACAATCACCATATCAGAATTTTATGCGATAATAAAGAACAATGTTGGAAGGATTTTTGCTCGTTGTTCGAAGTGCGTCGCGCTGCAGGAGGTCTGGTTGTAAACGGTAAAGGCAACTATCTGTTTATCAGACGACAAGGTAAATGGGACATTCCGAAAGGCCACATTGAGCCAGGCGAGCAGAGCCGCGAGTGCGCTGTGCGCGAAGTGACGGAAGAGTGCGGCATTGGCGGTCTTGAGATTGAAAAAACCATCTGTACCACCTTCCACACCTACCGCCTCGACGGACGGCCGATTCTGAAATCAACCGACTGGTACTTAATGCGTTGCCATGGTAACGAAAAGTTGACACCGCAAACCGAAGAAGACATTACCGAAGCCGTTTGGGTCGCTCCATCCGACGTTGATAACCGATTGAAAGACAGTTTTTCGTCGATACCGGAAGTGTTTGAAATGGCATTAGGTAAAAGGCATTAGTATCATCAATTACGAGTGGTCACTAAACAGCGAAGCGCTTAACTTTCTCAACCTTAAACATGTTAAACAGCGAAGCGATTAAACCTTTAAACAATTAACAACAATGAAAAAGATATTAATAATAAGCCTTGTAGCAACATTGTTCACCTCTATCGCGGCAGCGCAACCCGTGCAATTGAGCGAGCGGTCGTACATTGAGGTTTACACCTGTGCGCCAGGCAACCAACTCTACTCGCAGTTCGGGCACACTGCAATCGGCGTTATCGACCCTCGGCAGAACTTGCATGAAGTGTTCAACTACGGCACTTTCAGTTTCAACACGCCGCATTTCTACCTCAAATTCTGCGCCGGGAAATTGCTCTACCAACTCACCACCGAAGCCTTCAACCAGTTTACCTACACATACGAACGTCGCGGTCGGCAAGTGGTGGCGCAACGGCTGAATCTGACGTTGGCACAACGGCAACACCTCTACGAAATGCTCGAGGAGAACAGCCTACCCGAAAATTGTGATTACCAATACGATTTCTTTTTCGACAACTGCGCTACACGGGTTCTCGATATGCTCTATCGCGCGTTTGGCGACTCACTCTGCTATATTGGCACCGACACCGTTCAACTGCCGACCATGCGCGACTGCATCCACCCCTATCTCGACCGCAGTCTGTGGACAAAAGCCGGCATCGACCTTGTGCTAGGCTCCATCACCGACCGCCGTGCATCGAACCGCCAGCAGTCGTTCATTCCCGACAAATTGCACGATTATCTTGCTGAATGTCAGATAGACACTCTGCCGCTTGTGAGCGATTCTCGATTGTTAGTTGAATCGACAATCGAGTATGACAAAACGCCTTGGTTTCTGTCGCCAATGCTGATTTTCAGTTTGTTGTTGATTGTCGTTGTTGTTTTGACATTCCGATTGTCGGCCACGGCGCTTGTGATTTTCGACCGCATTTATTTCAGCATCATTGGTCTGCTGGGTATACTAATAACACTCCTTTGGTTTGCCACCGACCATGGCGCCACCGTTGGTAATCTCAATATGCTATGGGCTTCACCACTGTTTCTGGTCTATGTTTTCACCATCGGAAACACCGAAAAGCAATGGCATAAATGGCTGCGTATCATTTTGATAGCAGGAAACGGCATAATGATTTTTGGATTTCTGCTTCCGCAGAGTTTCAATTTATGCTTCTACCCGCTAATAGTAGCCTCGCTAGTGAGATTGGTTGTGACAAATAAAACTCAACTGCGCTGACGCACAACCTCATACATTAAAACGGCAGCGGCGGCCGACACGTTTAGCGACTCAATGCTGCCCAAAATCGGGATTTTGACTAGAGGTTCGCAAATGCGCATCACCTCATCGCTGAGACCGGTATCCTCAGCGCCCATAACAAGACAGAGAGGCCCCGTAAGATTCTGATTATAATATAGATTATCAGTCTTTTCGGTTGCGCCGCAGATGGTCAAGCCTGAATCCATAAGCGTTTGCAAAGCCTTCTTCATCGACGATGTACGGCAAACAGGAACCTTATGTAACGCGCCTGCCGATGTTTTAACTGCATCTGGACCAATACGCGACGCGCCCTTTTCGGGAACCACAATGGCATCGACACCGGCACACTCCGCCGAACGCACAATGGCGCCAAAATTTCGGACATCAGTAACACCGTCAAGCGCAACTATAAAAGGCATACGACCTTCATCAAACACCTGAGCAACAACATCTTCGACCTGGCAAAAAGCAATCGGCGACATAAGGGCGATAACACCCTGATGATTTTTGCGAGTGATGCGGTCGAGGCGCTCAACTGGTACGCGCTGAACAGGAATGTGATTTTCGCGGATAAGTTCCGTAAGTTCCTGTGTCAGTTCGTTGTTCTGACCCATTTTCATCAATATTTTGTCGACCTGCTTGCCAAATCTGATGGCCTCGATTATGGCTCGAATACCGAATATGTAATCATCGGTGTGGCGGTTCTGATTGTTATCCATTGCTTTACATTTTTATGCGTCGCAAAGATAGGGAATTATCATTCCAATTTTATTCGATATGGTTCGGTGGTTGATTTGGCGCTGAAGAAACCGAGCGCCCCGTTGCTAACATTTGTGTAAATGTTTGCCGGCGGTCCTTGCAAGATTGTGCTGTTGCCAAAAGTCTCATCGCTCATATCTTTAATAAACTGGCGGTATTCGGGGCTGATTGAAAACAAATCGAAACGGGCTTCGGGCTTCTTGGGGATTGAATCCTCATTAGCATCGCATATCTGAATATTCTCGAAAACACCACATCCGTCATAAATGCTGCCTGCGTACGCCCATTTAACATCCTCGAAATTAGAGTTATAGCACGAGTCATTGAAGTAAACGTAAAACTGGTAGCAGTCATCCACGCCCTTCTGCTCGGTGAACGAGGCGTAGAAGAAATAGTGGTACTCGGGCAACGTCAGGCCGTACTCGACATTTGTGTACTCATAATAAATTGTGTCGAATCGGTTCGGGATTGGCATATGGTCAACGGCCTCATGCTCTTCTCCATTCGACAATTTGATGTTGAGAGTGTAGGTTCGGCCCGGAATGCCGCGAGCCACAGAATCGGTCCAGTAAGTACCATCGTTGTCGTCATCCAACAGTATAAAGGTCTGCTCTCCGTCGGAAATGGTAACTATAGCGCCCAACTCGGCCGGCGCGGGCTGGTTGTAGAAATACGAAGTTGACCGCGTAAGCCGCACACTATAAGGGCCAGGCTCGTTTGTTATTTCACCGGCAACCACAAGACGGTTGTTTTCGCCTTCGTTCAAATCGACATCGAGCGACTCAGTGCAAGCCGTTCCAAAAAACGCACTCAAAACTCCGATTATCAATATATTATATTTCATTATTTTTAAAAGGTTAGAGTTGAAATGTAAGGGGTAACGAGTTAATTGTATCGCATTTTAACAGGTTTCAAAAATAGCAAAGCCGCAGTTAACTACGGCCTTGCACGTTCAAATTTTATCACCAATTATTTTATCAATTCTTCAAATCGTTTTTCTGCCAGTCTTTCATTGGCTTGCCATCCTTCATATCGTTCTTAATATCAAACTCATACTTATCGTACGAACGAGCCGAGAAGTAGCCCAATCCGTTCGGTTTTTCCTTGTCCTTGTTGATGATATTGGTGCAAATATTGGCCGGTGGGCCAGCGAAAAGACCAGTTTGGGTAACCGTTTCGCTGTAAAGCTGGGTCACAAAATTATAATAGCCAGTGCTTATTGTTACTAAATCACAACGTACGTGCGGGTTGTGCGGGATTGAATCCTCGTGTTCGGCGCTAAAAAGCACATCCTCGAAGTGTCCGCAACCATCCATATAACTAGCGGTGCTGGCATACAGAACATCGTCGAACGTCGGGTTCCAGAGTGAATCGTTGAAATAGTAGTAAATCAGATACTTATCATCAAAAAACTCCTTTTCAGTGAATGTTGTGTAGAACCAATAATAGTACGCGCCTATATCGACACCATATTGCAGATTGGTATACTCGTAATAAACTGTGTCGAAGAAATTTGGCTCAATCAGTTCATCAACAGCCTCATACTCACTGCCATCTTTCAACTTGATATTCAGCGTGTAGGTGTGACCTGGAACTCCAAACACATCGGGAGATGTCAAGTAGTTGCCGGTTTTTCCATCGTAGGTCAGCGGGAAATGATTACCCTCATTGTCGCTGATGGTGACAATGGCGCCTTCTTCGGGTGCTGAAGGCTGATTGTAGAAGTACGATGTGGAGCGCGTCAAGCGAACGCTGTGCTGCATTGTGTCGGTAGAAATGTAGCCCTCAACCACAAGGCGGTTGTTCTCGCCTTCGTTCAGGTCGATATCGATTTTCTCAGTGCAGGCTGTTCCCAGCACAGCGCTCAAAATTCCGATTGTCAATATATTGTTTTTCATTGTTTTAGAATTTAAAGTTGTAGGTTACCGATGGGAAGATGCTGAACATATAGAGTTTTTCGGCAGTCATAACCGAAGGGTCGTGCTCATCCTGCTCAAACATAATGCTGGCCGCGTTGTGGCGGTTATATACATTGTATATCGACAGGTTCAGATTCTGCTCGAGCCAAGGTTTGCCTTTGCGCTCGATTGTTTTCAGGTCGAAGGTGGCCGAAAGGTCCAGGCGATGGAAATCGGGCAACCGCAAGGCATTGCGCTCAGCATAAACTGGAGCAATAACTCCATTGTACTCGAAACGTCCGGTTGGCAGAGTGCGCGGCGCACCGGTTGAATAAACCCAGTTGAGCGACAAATGCAGACGCGGCAACACATCGTAGGTGGCCACAACCGACAGGTCGTGCGGTTTGTCGTAGTTCGACGGATAATACTCTTCGTTGTTGATGGTTGCGACCTTTGTGTAGGTGCGCGAGTATGTATAGCTAATCCATCCCGTAAAACGCCCCTCCTGTTTTTTCAGCATCAACTCAAGACCGTAAGAATAACCTTGACCGGTACGGATTTGCGAGGCAATGTCGTCGCTTACAAACATATCGGCATGGTCCTTGAAATCGACAATGTCATACATTTTTTTGTAGTATGTCTCGGCCGAAAAAGCGTACATATCTTGTTGGAAATTATGGAAATATCCCAAAGACACCATCCGGCAACGCTCAGGTTTCACATTGGGGTTGCTGGCAAACCACGAATCGATTGGCAGCGGCGACATGGTGTTGCTGGCCAGATGCACATACTGATAAGTCTGCTGGAAGTTGGCTTTGATGCTGTTGTGATCGGTCAAGCGGATGTTGAGCGAAAAGCGAGGCTCAATTCCTTTGTACGTATTGAAAACACCTTTACCATAGTGAGTTGTGTCCACAATATTGTAATTTTCATCGAGGTTCACCACATCGGCTTTGCCAATATTCTGCAACATCGACAGACGAATACCGTAATCGACATCGATAAGACCGCCAATTTTCGCCTCGTTCGACAGGTAAACGGCGTGCTCGAGCGACTTGTTGAATTCCGATACGTTCTTCATATAGTTGGGGCTGTTGGCGCCAGCCTTCACAATGAACGGTGTGAATTTGTGGTAGGTCGATTGGAAACCACCCTTGATGGTGCTCTTGGGGTTGGCGAAGAATGTCAAGTCGCCCTTGAGGTTCCAGTCGCGGATTGACGATTCCCAGCGTGTGTCGCTCTCCTCAAGTCCGTACATAAAGTGCGAGTAGATAACCGACAAGTTCGAGAACAGACGGTCGCTGAACAAGTGATTGTAACGTGTTGTGAGAGTACGGTTTCCGTAGTCGATCTGCATTGCGCCGGCATAGTTCATCACATCGCGTCCAAAATATCCCGATGCAAACAGACGGTTGTTGTCATTGATCTTGAAATTCACCTTCGCGTTCATATCGTAGAAGTATAGCTTGGTGTCGTCGGGAATCTGGTCGCGGTAGAGCGGGAAAAAGATGTCCATATACGAGCGGCGTCCCGATACGATGAATGAGCAGCGGTCTTTAATAATAGGTCCATCCACAGTCAACCGGCTCGAAAGCAGACCAATGCCGCCATTAACTCCAAACTTCTGTGGGCTGCCTTCCTTCATTCTCACGTCAAGCAGCGATGACAAGCGACCGCCATACTCCGCCGGCATTCCGCCTTTGTAGAATTTGACGTCTTTAAGCGCATCGTTGTTGAACACAGAGAAGATGCCGAACAAGTGTGCGGCGTTGTAAACAGTGGCCTCATCGAGCAGCATCATATTCTGTCCCGTACCACCTCCGCGCACATTGTAGCCGATAAATCCCTCACCCGAAGTGCCAACGCCTGGCAGAAACTGGATGCTCTTAATAACATCTGTCTCACCGAACAGCGCCGGAATGCTCTTGATGGTGGCAATCTGCAACTTTTCCATTCCCATGTCAGGCTTCACCAGATTGCGGTTCAACTTCTCACCTGTCACATCAACCTGAGCTATTTGAGTTGATTCCGCCTCAAGGCTGAAATTCAGTTTGAGATTGTGGTCGAGCGTCACGTTTTTCGATTGAGGCGCATAGCCCAAAAAGTTTGCCATGACGCTGTATTTGCCCTCTGGAAGCGTGATACTGTAAAATCCGTAAGCGTTGGTGATGGTTCCGGCGCCTGTTTCAACCACATAAACGGTTGCGCCAATCATTTCCTCACCCGTCGAGGCATCAGTAACCGTGCCGCTGATTGTGTACTTGCCCTGTGGAGTGACGTTGCTTGCTATCATCTGCGGCAGTGCGATTTTTGTTGCTAACCCAATGGCCAGCAAACAGATAATTCTTTTCATCTTGTTTGTTTTAGTTAAAATTTTAATTCTTTCACGCCCTATTGATGCCAAAAAGCGAAAAAGGTTGCAGCATTTTTTTCATTTTTTTAATAAAAAATTGCAAAACACTGTATGTCATACAATTATTCAGCATTATTTTTTTCGGGCGGCAAAGATAGTAAAGTTGGCGGCAGGTTGATTCGACAAATTGCAGACTTATAGTTGGCGATTTAAGCAAAACTTGAGCTAATAGCCTAATGCCTGACACCCATCCCCGAAAAAAACTATTTTTGCCACTGCAAAATCGCAGCATTTTGGAACCAACACAATTAATATCGGTATGGGAAGGGCACCGCGGTGTCAAATCGATGGTGCAAGCGCTGGCTGGCAAGCAAGCCGTGGTGTCGCTCAAGGGACTGAAAGGCTCGTCGGTGGCCATGGTGCTTGGAGCAGCCTTCAGCCAACAAAAGCGGCCTTTTGTGATTGTGGAAAAAGATATGGAATCGGCTGCCTACCTCTACAACGACCTACAAACAGTTTTAGGCAGCGCCGATGTTGAGTTCCTGCCGTCGTCATACCAACGCTCGATGGACCACGAGCGCACCGACAGCAGCAACATTCTGCTCCGCACCGATGTGCTTGGCAAAGTGGCCTCGGCCCAAAGTCCAATGATTGTTGTGACCTATCCCGAAGCCATAATGGAGAAGGTTGTTTCGCCCGAAAAACTTGCATCGAATACTTTTGTTGTGAGCAAAGGCGACACACTGTCGCACGATTTTCTAGTTGAGTTGCTCCACGACTATGGTTTCGAACGCGTCGATTTCGTCTACGAGCCAGGCCAGTACTCAGTTCGCGGAAGTATTATCGACATTTTTTCATTCGCCGACGAGATGCCGTTCCGACTCGACTTTTTCGGTGATGAAATTGACAGCATCCGCACCTTCGACATTGAAAGTCAGCTAACTAAAGACACGCCAAACAAGGTCACCATCAGTCCAAACATTCACGACCGCACCGATGACGATGTGCGCATTCCGATAACCGACTTCTTCACTGCCGATACAGCTTTCTTTTTCAACGATTTGGCAATGGTTGTCGAACGGATAAACACTGTTTATTCAAATTCAGCAGAGAGAGCCGGAGACGACACCACCGCACAAATGGCGCTTAACGGCGACCAGCTCTATAAACTGGTGGCAACGCACACACACGGCGAATGGAGCGGCAAAATGCTCGACAAGCGAGGTGTGCCAATCAAATTCGACACAACGGCACAACCGATCTTCCACAAGAATTTCGACTTGCTGATGAAATCGCTTTCCGATTACATTGAGCAAGGCTACAAAATATTCATTCTGTCTGACAATCAAGCGCAAAACGACCG
This sequence comes from Salinivirgaceae bacterium, assembly GCA_017650325.1. Taxonomy (GTDB): domain Bacteria; phylum Bacteroidota; class Bacteroidia; order Bacteroidales; family SZUA-534; genus RUG13583. The sequence continues at coordinate 65,219 of JAGCFC010000229.1, forward strand.
TCTGACATCAATCTTCAAAGACCGCGGCATTAAGTCGGCTTTTACTCCGGTACTGAAAACCGTGAACGAGGGATTTGTCGATAACGAGCTGAAAATATGCTATTTCACCGACCATCAGATTTTTGAGCGCTTTCATCGATACAATGTCAAAACCGGATTCAACAAACGCGAATCAATCACGCTTGCCGAACTTAACAATCTGCACATTGGCGACTACGTGGTACATATCGATCATGGTATAGGCCGCTTCGGAGGTTTGCAGAAAGTTGAAATCAACGGGCGGTATCAAGAATCCATCAAGTTGATTTACAGAGACAACGATGTGCTTTTTGTCAGTATTCACTCGCTCCACCGCATATCGAAATACAAAGGGAAAGACGCCGAAGTGCCCACAGTTCACAAACTGGGCTCAGGGGCATGGCAGCGGCTCAAGGCCACCACAAAGAGCAAGGTTAAGGACATTGCCAAAGACCTAATCAAACTATACGCGCAACGCAAGGCGCAGAAAGGATTCGCCTTCTCTCCCGACACGTTCTTGAACCAGCAGCTCGAGGCATCGTTCATGTACGAGGACACACCCGACCAAATGAAGGCCACGCAAGCTGTCAAGGCCGATATGGAGAGTACAATGCCAATGGACCGCCTTGTGTGCGGCGATGTGGGCTTCGGCAAAACCGAAATAGCCATCCGGGCCGCGTTCAAAGCCGTTGCCGACAACAAGCAGGTGGCCGTGCTGGTGCCCACAACCATTCTGGCCATGCAGCACTACAAGACGTTCAAATCGCGTTTGGCCGACATGCCTTGCACTGTCGATTATCTGAGCCGACTGCGCACCGCCAAAGAGCAAAAAGACATTCTTGCCCGACTTGCAAGCGGCGAACTGAATATCGTTATCGGCACTCACAAACTGATTGGCAAAAACGTCAAATTCAACGATTTAGGACTGCTGATTGTCGATGAGGAGCAAAAATTCGGCGTTGGTGTGAAAGAGAAACTTAAACAGCTGAAAGTGAATGTCGATACGCTGACGCTCACAGCCACTCCTATTCCGCGCACACTGCAATTCTCGCTTATGGGCGCACGCGACCTGTCGGTCATCAGCACTCCGCCACCAAACCGCCAACCTATCTTGACCGAAGTCCACACCTTCGACGAGGGCATTGTGAAGGAAGCCATCAATTATGAGCTGAACCGCGGCGGACAGGTGTTCTTCATCAACAACCGAATTGAGCAACTGCCGAAAATAGCCGGAATGCTGAACCGTCTTGTACCGCAGGCCCGCGTGATAACGGCTCACGGGCAAATGGACGGAACTGTGCTGGAGCAGATAATGCTCGATTTTATGGAAGGGAAATACGATGTTTTGGTATCGACAACCATCATCGAGTCGGGGCTTGACATTCCGAACGCTAACACCATAATAATCAACGACGGACAACATTACGGATTGAGCGACATGCACCAGTTGCGAGGCCGCGTCGGACGCTCGAACCGCAAGGCTTTCTGCTACATTTTCGCTCCACCGCCAGAGACGCTTACCGATGAGGCTCGTCGCCGACTGAAAGCTATTGAGGATTTCAGCGAGCTGGGCAGCGGTCTCAACCTATCGCTCCAAGACCTCGACATCCGTGGCGCCGGCAATCTGTTAGGCGCCGAACAGAGCGGATTCATAGGCGATTTGGGATTCGAGACTTATCAGAAAATTCTCGATGAAGCGCTTGTAGAGCTTAAGGAATCGGAACTTGAAGATGAAGTTCAGGCAAACAAATCAGGCGGCACTCCTACCGACAACTCCATGTTCGACAACATGCGATTTGTGTCTGATTGTCATGTCGATACCGATATGGAGCTGCTCATTCCCGACAGTTATGTCGAAAATGTATCGGAACGAATCAATCTCTACCGCCGTATCGACTCGCTCCAAGACGAGGCTGCCATTGACACCTTTGTTGCGGAACTAACCGACCGCTTCGGTCCTGTTCCCGATTCTGTTAACGAACTACTCCAGGTAGTGCGCCTCCGTTGGATTGCCGTCGAGTTGGGAATGGAGCGTATAATGCTGAAAAACGGCAAGATGTCTATCAGTTTTGTCGGCGACCAAAAATCTGTTTTCTACCAATCGCCACAATTCAGCACCATAATCGGCAACGTACAGCGCTATCGCAGCACCTGCCAAATGCAAGAGAAAAACGGAAAACTCGTTTTGTCTTTCGAAAGCGTGAAAACTGTAGAGAAGGCACTGCAGATTTTGCAGAGGTTGGGCGAGAAACAAAGATAATATTGGTAATCATACAACAAAAAAAGCAACCCCGTCGCCGAGGTTGCTCTTTCTGTATCAGTGTTTTAAAATCACTTCTTAGCTTCGACAGCAGCCTTTTCGATAGCCAAACCTGCCTTGTAGTTTTCAATGTAACGATTGAATCCTGCAACATCTTCGGCAGTCGGGGCAATCTCAACACCGGTGTTTCCGGCAAAGACTTTAGCATCGAGCCAATCGGCCAGAGTTTGCTTTTGAGCGTTGTTGACCAAGTATGAAGCCAACAGAGCGATACCCCAAGCACCACCTTCGCCAGCAGTTTCCATAACAGAGATTGGCGAGTTGATGGCTGCGGCAAGCACACGCTGTCCAACACCTTTGGTCTTGAACAAACCACCGTGGCCAGTGATGCGGTCAACCTTCACGTTCTCTTGCTTGAACAAGATATCGTTGCCCAATTTGAGCACGCCGACAGAACCGTAGAGGTGCGCGCGCATAAAGTTGGCAAGGGTGAACTTGTCGTTTGCCGAACGCACAAACAACGGACGTCCTTCGGCAAGTCCGGTAACAGGCTCGCCCGAAATGTAGTTGTATGAGAGCAGACCGCCACAATCGGCATCGCCAGTGAGAGCATTGTTGTAGAGTTTGCCGAAAAGTTCGTTCATATCAACTTTAATACCCATCAGCTCTTCGAACTCGCGGAAGATTCCAACCCAGGCGTTAAGGTCGCTTGTGCAGTTGTTGCAGTGCACCATAGCTACCAGACTGCCGTCGGGAGTTGTCACCATATCAATCATCTCGTACGGTTTCGAGAGTTCCTTCTCAAGCACAATCATCGAGAACGATGATGTTCCTGCCGAGACGTTGCCTGTGCGCTGTTTTACGGCATTGGTAGCCACCATACCCGTTCCAGCGTCGCCTTCAGGCGGACAGAGCGGAATACCTGCTTTCAAATGTCCCGATGGGTCGAGACGTTTGGCACCTTCGGCGGTGAGAACACCTGCGTTGTCACCAGCATTGAGCGATTTCGGCAGAATGTCGAGCAACTTCCAACCCAGTTTCTTAGGCGCAATCAGCTTGTCGAACTTCTCAACCATTGTAGCGTCGTAGGTTTTGGTCTTCGGGTCGACAGGAATCATACCCGATGCATCACCCACGCCAAGTACCTTCTCGCCTGTGAGCTGCCAGTGAATGTCTCCGGCAAGTGTAGTCAGGAAGTCGATGTCGGCAACGTGCTTGTCACCGTTCAAAATGCACTGATAGAGGTGCGAAATCGACCAGCGAAGCGGAATGTTGTAGTTGAAGAGTTTCGACAGTTCGGCTGCAGCCTGACCAGTGTTGGTGTTACGCCAAGTGCGGAACGGCACCAGAATCTGCTGTTTGCTGTCGAAAGCCATATAGCCGTGCATCATTGCGCTGATGCCAATGGCTGCAAGGTTCTCAATTTCAACACCGTACTGTTTCTTAACGTCGGCGCGAAGGTCGGCGTAGCAATCCTGAAGGCCTTTCCAGATAATATCAATTGAATATGTCCAAAGACCGTCAACCAATTGATTTTCCCATTCGAAGCTGCCTTGTGCGATAGGTTTATTGTCGCCGTCAATCAGAACGGCCTTTATACGGGTCGAGCCAAACTCTATACCGAGAATGGCCTTGCCCGATTGAATGGTTTCTTTAGCGTTCATATTACTTCATATTTATGCGCAGAGTTCGCAGAGAAGACAAAGGACACAGAGGTTATCCGTTGATTTTTCGTACAATGCCGTCGACCAAACGTGGTACGTTGAAATTGATGAGCAAGCCCAAATTCTTCTTTGTCAGTTTGAGATATGTCATAAGTTGATGCTCACAAACGACAGGCATCCAATTTAATGACTTTAATTCCAATACTATCTCATCTTCTACCAATAGGTCGATGACAAAGAACTTTTTTGTAGGATGACCTTTGTAATACAAAGGCAAACGCACTTGTTGTTTAACTTTCAATCCCCTTTGCTCAAGTTCTTCAATAAGGCATATTTCATAGACAGATTCGAGCAGGCCCAGCCCTAAAAATTTGTGAACTTCTATCGCCGCACCAATGATACCTTCCGATATCTTGTTCAAATAATCTAATCTATCTTTTTCAACCATTCTCCGTGTTCTCTGTCTTCACAGTGTTCTCTGAGTTATTTTAATGATTTATTCAGCATATAGTACACTTCGTTGTTGCGCAGGGTCTGCTTGAAGTCGCCGAGATTGGTGTTTTTGTTGATGCGGACATACTCAATGCCAGTCATCTCTGCAAAATCTTCCCAATACTCTTCGTCGATGTCGTACGAGAATGCGCTGTGGTGCGTACCGCCAGCCAGAATCCAGGCACCTGCGCCAATTTCGAATGTCGGCT
>JAGCFC010000230.1 GCA_017650325.1 Salinivirgaceae bacterium
CCCAACTTCTGCACAAGCGACTCAACGTGAGCCACCATCTTGTCCAGAGTCTCGTATGAGCGCGACGGGTGCTCAATGCAGACAATCTCAACCTTGTCGAACTGGTGCAGACGGTTCAGGCCGCGCACGTCCTTGCCGTATGAGCCGGCCTCGCGGCGGAAGCAGGCGCTGTAGGCAGTGTTTTTAATCGGCAGGTCTTTCGACGATACAATCACATCGCGGTAAAGGTTCGTTACAGGCACCTCAGCCGTCGGAATCAGGTAGAGGTTGTCGAGGTTGACGTGGTACATCTGGCCTTCCTTGTCGGGAAGCTGGCCAGTGCCGTAGCCTGAAGCCTCGTTCACCATCAAAGGCGGCTCAATTTCGAGGAATCCGGCCTTCTCGTTCTCCTCAAGGAAGAAACTGATGAGTGCGCGCTGCAGTTTTGCACCTTTGCCTTTATATACGGGGAATCCGGCGCCGGTAATCTTCACGCCGAGTTCGAAGTCAATCAAATCATAGTCTTTTGCCAGTTCCCAGTGCGGTTTGGCATCTTCCGGAAGGTGAGGAATTTTGTCATCGACAAGTTTCACAATCTCGTTGTCCTCAGCGCCCTTGCCGGGTTTCACCAGTTTGTACGGCATATTTGGCAAGCGAACCAGAATGTCGTTCAGCTCGGCGGTAATGGCGTCGAGTTTCTCGCCCAGAGCCTTCTGTGCCTCGCCAAGTTCGCCACTTTTCTTCTTCAGCTCGTTGGCTTCAGCGGCTTTTCCTTCTTTGAAGAGTTGGCCGATTTGTTTCGATATAGAATTGATTTGAGCTAGAATGTCGTCCTGTTCCTTTTGGGTGGCACGACGCTCGTCATCTTTTGCAAGAATCTGCTTCACGTATGGTTCGGCATCGAAATTCTTGATTTTCAACCCGGCGATAACCGCCTCGGGGTTTTCCTGAATAAACTTAAGAGTAAGCATAACGTTGTATTGTTATAAAACAAAAAAGAGGATGCCATCGATTTGACGGTCAGCCTCTTTCTTATCTTTTTGATAAAAATCTATGCCTCGGCCGGAATAACCGATACGTATGATTTGTTGTCGCGTTTCTTTACGAAAGAAACTGTACCATCTACAAGAGCAAACAAGGTGTGGTCTTTGCCCAAACCTACGTTTTTACCCGGGTGGTGTTGAGTTCCTCTCTGGCGTACAATGATGTTGCCAGCTACAGCGGCCTGGCCGCCGAAAATCTTAACGCCCAATCTCTTACTTGCTGATTCACGACCGTTCTTCGAACTGCCGACGCCTTTCTTATGTGCCATGGTATATTATGCTTTAATGTTTTCAATCTGAATTTGAGTGAACTGCTGACGGTGGCCGTTCATTTTCTGATAGCCTTTGCGGCGTTTCTTCTTGAACACCAACACCTTATCGCCCTTAACTTGAGTCAGCACCTTGGCCGACACTTTTGCGCCGTCAACAACCGGCGTTCCTACTTTGATGTCGCCATCGTTATCAACCAACAAAACTTTGTCGAAATCGACAACTGCGCCATCTTCTGCTTCCAAACGGTGAACAAAAATCTTCGAGTCCTTCTCTACTTTGAATTGCTGACCGTTAATTTCAACTATTGCGTACATACTATTTATAGTGTTATATTTTCATAACTTTTGGACTGCAAAAGTAGAAAGTATTTTTCAACTTGCAAACATTTGAATCGATTAATCCTATTTTCTCAACACATTTTTATTAATGATATTTTGTTGCAATCAATATTGTTGATAACCAGCAAAATATGCGGTTGATAAAATTCTTTTTCAGATTTATTGCCGCAAGACGGGCTGTTGGTGTTATATATTTTTATATTTGCTCAACAGATAGTGAAGAAAATGTCGAAGGTTAGACTTAAAGTTTTGGGGCTGTCATGCAGCCAAACCCAGTCGGGTGCTTACGCGTTGATACTGTCGGAGGAGAACGGCAACCGCCGCATTCCGATTGTTATCGGGGGGTTTGAGGCGCAGGCCATAGCTATCGGTCTCGAGCGGTTGCATCCACCACGCCCTCTTACCCACGACCTTTTCATCAATTTCGCGCAGACGTTCAACATCAGTATTACAGAGGTCAACATATATCACCTCGAGGAAGGCATTTTTTATTCGGAGCTTGTATGCATGAACAACGGCTCGTATATGAAAATTGATGCCCGCACGTCGGATGCTGTGGCATTGGCCATTCGCTGCAACTGCCCAATCTACACCACTGAGCAAATTATCGACAAGGCTGGAATTGTGTTCAACGTAAGTGAGGAACAAGTCTCCGAACAACCTGAAACTGCCAAAAAGGAGCCGCAACCGACGGCTACAGGTACTGATAAATACGAGAAGTTGAGCGTGAAAGAACTGAAAAAACTGCTCAGTAAATCAATTTCGAACGAGGACTATGAGGAAGCCTCTCACATTCGCGATGAAATTCAACGTCGCGAGGGTGGGGAATAATCATGAATGAGTATGAATAAAAAAAGGAGAGCAGATTTTATCTGCTCTCCTTTTATATATAATGGTATAAAGTCCGGTGTGAGAAATTTTGACTTCTTAACTTCTCTCAAAACCTCACCGTCACGCTTCCCATCATTGTGAAGCCAGCCATCGGGATGAAGCCGATTTGATAGTAGCGGTTGTCGTTCGGGTGACCGCCACTTTCATAGTTGGCCGAATAAACCCAACCATTGGCAGCATAGTGGGCATTAAACAAGTTGTTGAAATTCAGACCGAAAATCGCCTCTTTCACAACGGCCTTCGGCTTCAGCGTGTAACTCAAATTGACAGCCGAAACGCAGTACGACGGCAGCGAGCGGTCGGTATTTTCAGTGTTGTCGAGATATTGGCGGCTCACGTAGTTGGTGTGCCAAACGGCCTGCCAGCCTTTGTGGTGGACGGTCACAAATCCGTTCAGTATTGCCGACGGCGAGAATGCCAGCGTTGAATTGTCGTAGTGGATAATGTCAAAGCCGTCGCCATCGTAGGCGTTGCCATTGGCATCGGTGTTGCCTTCCCAGTCGTCCCAATTCTCAACATACTCGTCGAAGTCTTTTATTTTGTTGATACTCAACGCGGCATTACCCTCAACAGTGAGCCATTCGGTGATGTCGAGAGCGGCCTGCAGTTCGGCGCCAGCGCGATACGAATCCTTGATGTTGGTGGTCAGTTTCTCGCCGATGTCGCTCTGTTCGCCCGTCTGCACAAATTGGTCGGTGTAGTCCATATAATAAAGGTTGACGCCTGCGCGGAAGGTCTTGCCGCTGAATTGGTAGCCGCCCTCAATGTCGGTCAGGCGCTCAGCTTTCGGGGCGGGATAGTTGCCGTTGTCGGTAAAGTTGTTGCGTTCAGGCTCGCGATGGCTCACGGCCACCGAAGCGTACAGGCGATTGCTTCCGACAGTGTAACTCAATCCAGCCTTCGGGTTCAGGAAATTGTATTTCTCATCGATGTCGAGCCGTTGGTTGTAGTAACCGCTCTCGTCGTCGTAAAACTTATCGTTGATGCCGTCGGTAGTGTAGCCCACGTGACGGAACTGCACATCGGCAAACACGTCGAATTGCTCGCTGATGTGGATGGTCGCTTTCGCGAAAGCGCTGCCGTCGAACTTGTTAGCGTCCGAATCGTAATATTTATAGTCACCATCTGACAGAATTTTCTGACTCACTGTTGCGTCTTTTGCGTAGGTCAGATAGCCGAAGTGATTACCGTCGAAATTCTGCACCGACAGACCGCCGATAATATCCGTTAACTCATTGGTGTAGTTCAAGTTCCAAACAATACCATAAGTGTTCTGCGACAAGCCCTTCTTGCGCACAAAATCGGTTTTCTTGATGCTGTTGCCTTCGGCGTCTTTCGCGGTCAAGCCGAATTTCTTGAGTTTGTTGTTCGGGCGGAATTCCTCGTAATATCCGTAGCCGTAAGTGTAATGCAATGAAGCGGTTGTGGCCAGTTTGTCACTGATTTGCCAAGCCGCCGACAAAATGTTGTGGTCTTGCCAGAAATTGTCGGTTGTGCGGTCCCAGTAACTGCCGTCGGCCATTTGATAACGGGCTGTAACATATTTTCCGTCAGCATCTTTGGCGAAACTGCCGTCTTCGGCGTAAACCAGAGTCTCGTAGAGCGAGTTGTATCGGCCAAGGCCAGCGTCGTACATATCTTTATATGTCTTGATGCCAGTTTTCGTGCCGTAGGTGCCGTCCATCAGGCTCATATCGTTGTCGCCTGCCGTCACGCCGTTCCAAGCCTGACCCGTCTTCTCAAAGTTGCCGATGTTTTTGTATCTGATTTGCAGATTGCCAGTCTGCCAAGTCAGACCGCCGTAGTAACTGCCGCTGCGGGCGTCAGTGCCGTTAATGTAGCCGTCAGTGCGAGTTTCGTGGTAGGCACCATCGATTATCAACCTGTTGAATAACAAGCCCGTGGAAGCCTTTCCACCAAAATTGAGAGTGTTGTACGAGCCGTACGAAACCGACACTTCAGCCGTTGGCACTACCGAAGGCGCAGCCGACGAGAGAGCCACCGTTCCGCCGAAAGCGCCGTCGCCGTTAGTCGACGAGCCCACGCCGCGCTGAATCTGCACACTGCCGAGCAGCGAGCCGTACGAGTTCATATTGGCCCAGAAAACACATTGGTCTTCAGGCGAGTTGAGTGGCACACCGTCGATAGTGACATTGATGCGCGAGTCGCCCGCACCGCGGATGCGCATATAAGTTGTGCCCGTTCCGAGTCCGTTCTCGCCCCAAGCCACAACGCCAGGCGTCTGTGAGAACAGGAACGGCAGTTCGCGTCCCGTCTTCGAAAACTCGCTCAATTGTTGTTTTTTGATGTTCGACACCGCAAACGGTGCGTTTTTCGGCGCCCTCACGCCGTTCACAACCACCTCTTGCAACTGTTCGGCGGTAATCACCGTGTCAGTTGGCGTAACTTCCTCTGCCATTGCGCAAAACGCCGTAAGAGTGATGGCTGCTGTTGTCAGAAAATCCCTTTTCATCTTTTAAATTATTTAAATGTTTATAAAAAAGATTGAAATGGGGGTAATGAAAGAATTATACTGATTTGGCTTCTGTTTGGAAATCAAAGCCTTATCCCTACGACGGCATTACCCGTATCAGGTTCAAAGGGTATAATCTCAGCCGCAAGCGGCACCCCATTCTTTTCGGGGCGCAAAGGTAGAAATTTCTCGAACCGACAATGCACGGGGCGATATTTTTCTTGCGCAGTTAACACAATTGAGACACTGTTTCTGAACGCAGATAACACAGATTGAACGGATTTACGCAGATTATTTTTCTTTCATCTGCTCCTGTTCTATAATGCCGCAGGCGGTGCAAAGGTTGCCCACCTTATCTAATAATACCCATAACTTTTGTTAGAAAACAAGCCGCCAATCTCACCCGTTTCGGGATTGAAATAACGTTCTTCCCAAGCACCACAATAGTATCCTAATCTGATTAGCATTGAGTAACCATCAACTTTTTTTCTACACCAATAGACTTTACTTGTATGCGGCTTTTCATCTCTAGTAGGTCCTCGCCCCAAATTTGGCATAATGGGGCGTGGCATCTCCACCACCTTGTGCACACTTCCATCGGCGTTGTAAATAGTTGTTGTGTATTCACCTAATTCAGATATTGTTACGATAACTTTATCCATATTAGGGGTTGGAAGAGTGCCTTCATACCAAACATTTGTGAAAACAATGGGTTGACCATTATAGTTCCATCGGACTCCGATTATTGCCTTTACATTATTTTTTATGTCTCGACTAAAATCACGACGATATTCTGGCGGTCTGCCACTATTCTTGTCGAATCTTATTACAGCACCAATATTATTAACCCATTCAAAATCAGTTATCAAATCCATAATATTTATTTTAGTTCTACTCTCTCAAGTTCAATCAAATAATCTTTCCAATCTTCCCCCTCGCCAATATCTATTCCACACTAATAATCACCCTCCTGTAAGCCGTCAGACTGAACGGTCCGTCATCGTGTATCTCGCAGATTAGATGGTAGAAGTTCCCTTTCGAGCCATCGGGAACGCTGAAGCTGACTTTCGCTGATTCGGAATTGCTGATTGCAGGGTAATCAGTTTCGTCAGGGAATTCTTGAAACCACCAGTTGAACGAGAGCTTGTCGCCGTCAGGATCGAATGATTTCGAAGCGTCAAATTTGAGCGTTTGCCCTGGTTTGGCACTGATGTTCAGCGGTCTCAAATCCTGCGAACCGTTGACAACCGCAACTGGATTGTGATTGCCCTCACCAGTGTCGGCCCACTGCATACGGGCCGCAAAGTCGTTGAACTCATCGGGATAGAATTTCTGCTCGTAAGAGTTTGAGACGTCTTTGAGCGGCTGCTGCCAATTGGTCCAGGCGTAGGTCTCTTCGTCGGGTGAGATTTCGAACTGATGGCAGCCTCCCCAACCTATCTGCGTCGGGTCGTCAGGGTTGTTCAGGCCGTTAGGCATTAAGTTCAGGAAGCTCGGAGTGTCGCCCTCAACACCCCAAAGGAATTTCGGATAGACCTTGCCCATGGCACCTTTGCCCTGAATCTGACTTGCGTATTTGTCCCAGTTCGATTTGCCCAACTCGTTCTGATTAAGCCATGCGCTCTCGTCCCAAATCATCAGTAAATCAAACGGATAGTCGCGGCGGAGCCATTGGTGCGAGCTGTAGGCGCGGTTCATGCGCATATTGTACTGCATATCCTGGTCGGTTATGGTGTAGAGACGAAATTTGTTCAGGAACTTTTTAAGCTCCTCGGCACTACGCTCCTGTTTCACGCGCCATACGGCCTGAGCGAAAGTGTTGGCGCCGCCCCACGAGCATAGCCATATCGGACGTGGGTCGTCCTCATCGGCAAGGCGGATTAAGAAATCGCTTCCTGGCGAATCGTTATCAGCACCAATCACGCCAATTCCAGCCCGCTTGCTGCCCATCATGGCGCGGCTGCGGATATAATCAGCGCTTGGCCAGTATCCAAGTTCCTGTTGACATTGTTCATCTTCTATTTTGTTGAAACCTTGCTGATTAGAGCGTCTCATAAGATTCTGCACATCAGTCTGATAGGCATCGATTACCTGAGTCAGATAAATCGCCCACTCCTCGGGATAGGGGTCGCAGTTCCAGCCAATTGAGGTTATAATAGCCTCAATCTCAAAGCGGTCGGCATATGCAAGTAGCCGCACAGCCGACTCGTTATCGTCGGGCTCAACCTCGGCCGGGCCAATATCGGTCATCACCACAATTCGCGGTTTGAGAGCCGGAGTGTTGTTTTCAATCTTATCGGAGCACGAAGTGCCAGCAGCCAGCAAAGCCAGCGTCATACTTGCCAGGAGAGTGTGCGTTTTCATATTTCGGTTTTTCATTTATCGCAAATTTAGATATTTTGAAGGATTCAGCCACTCCAAAATATCTTCTCATTTGTGATTCTATCCAGATGGTTGGGGGAAGAGTATCAGTATATTCGTCCAAAAAAATACTTCCACAATAGAATTTTTAAATAGGGAAACCTTTGCTTTTTAAAAATTTTTGCCAACTTGCTTTGTAAATTTGAAACGCAATGAGACTATTTGTATCTGCAGTTGCCATCGCGGCATTTATTATGACATCGTGCCAGTCATCGACTAATCGTATCGGCGAGCGACATGGAGGCACATTGCGAGTGAATATCAGCGATATACCGCATTCCATCTTTCCGGGTCAGGTAGAGAAACGCAGTGAGCAGATAATAGTCCGCCAAGTTTACTGCGGACTGGTCAAATACAATCAGCGCACACTTGAGATTGTTCCGTCGATTGCTAAAGACTACAATATCTCGCCCGACGAACTGACCTACACTTTTAGTCTCAACACGCAGGCGCGCTTTCCCAATGACCGATGCTTTGCTCATGGCAAGGGACGCCGCATAACGGCCGCCGATGTAAAGTATTCAATTGAACAGATTTGCCGCAACAAGTTGGTGGATAATCATGGAATCTCATCCCAGATATCGAACATTTGTGGTGCTGTTGATTTTCTTCAGGTGGCAAAAAATAACGATTCGGTGAATATTGCAGGAATAGTAGCCAAAAACGATAGCACATTGATTATCAATCTTAAATCGCCCGACAAGCTTTTCATTCATTTTTTGGCTGGCACCAATGCGCTTGTGTTTGCAAGAGAGGCTTTCAATGCTTATGGCACAAATGGAACTGTTGGTTCGGGGCCTTTCTTGTTTAAATATCCTAAAATTATTGGCCAGACAATCAACCTTACACGTAACCCCAATTACTGGGGAGTGTCAGACGACAATGAGCAGCTTCCGTATCTTGACACATTGGCTTTATCGTTTATAACATCAACTCAGAAGGAATTGTATATGTTCGGTGCGGGGTTGGTTGATGCGGTGTTCGATTTGCCAACGCAGTATCTTTCTGATTTTCTCGACGCTAACATCGACAAATTCAAGTCGGATTCGCCACGTTTCATTATGACAAACACAACTAAACCTGGCAACGACAAGCGTTTTAACATGTATTCCGCCGAAATCAACGGACTGCATTTCAACTCGCAGACATATTTCGATTTTTCGACAGTCTATCTTAAGAATCCGGTTCAGCATCGCGCCGAAACTGCTCAATCTGAGTAAAGTGGGTGTGGAGCGCGCTATTTTCCGATGGCCAAAGTTTCCCGATTCTGGCTTTTTATCGTTTTGTTTCGTTACATCTAAACAATTGGCTTGCTTGTCGATTAAATTTTCAATTCTCGAAATTCAATAGTTAATTTGGTAATAATAAATCTAACAACTATGAATCGTTTATCACTAACAGTAATTGGTGTTTTGTGCTTTGCCACGTTACAAGCGCAAACTACAAAAGAGGAAATGCTTGCCAATCTGAAGAAAACAGGTGGCAACAATATGGTCTATCAACCCGAAATTAAGGCACAGACTCCTGCTCCTAAGGGATATAAGCCATTCTATATCAGCCATTACGGTCGTCATGGCTCGCGTTACCACTATTCTGGTTTCGACTATTCAATGCTGCAGCGAATGATGAAATCGGCTTATGACGCCAATGCTCTCACTGAGGATGGAAAAGAACTTTATAACCGCGTCAACCGTCTTTGCGACGATGGTATCAATCGTGCCGGCGACCTGACGCAAACCGGATTCAACCAGCATCAGGGCATTGCTGAGCGTATGGTTAACTCGTTCCCCGAGGTGTTTGCTGACAACGCTAATATTGTGGTTAAATCATCGACGTCGCATCGCGTTCTCTGTAGTATGGACGCTTTCATGCAGAAGATGAAGGCCATGCGTCCTACGTTGAACGTGACAACCGAATCGAGTAAGCGCATTATGCACTATATCAATCTTGAAGAGCGTGATTCGGTTACGCGCTACCTGAATCGTACTGATGGTTTCCGCAAAGCCAATGAAGCCATCGACCATGCGCTTATCCATCCGGAAAGACTTGTAAAACAGGTGTTTTCTGACACTGCATATGTTCGCACCAAGGTAAACGGCCATCAGTTTATGCGTAAGTTGTTCGACATTCAGTGCAATATGCAGAATATAGACGATCTTGATTTCGATTTCGCCGATTTCTTCACCGATGACGAGATGTTCGACAACTGGCAGGTAACCAATGTTTACTGGTACGCCAACTTCAGCAACTGCCCTTACTCTGACTCGCGCGGTTCGTGGTGCGCCCGCAATCTGCTCACCAACATCCTGGATGAGGCCGACAAGGCTCTGGCTGGCAACGGCGTCTCGGCCAATCTGCGCTTTGGCCACGATACGGGTCTTGCGCCACTGGCGAGCTTGATGCAACTTGAGGGCACTACAGCACAGGTTACCGATTTTACTGAACTCTACAAAGTTTGGTGCGACTTCAAAATTATCCCGATGGGTGGCAACCTGCAGATGATTTTCTACAAATCGGATAAGTCGAAAGACATATTGGTTAAGGTTCTTCTCAATGAGAACGAGGTTAAGCTTCCGATCGAAAGCAAAACAGCGCCATATTACAAATGGGACGAGGTTGAGGCTTATTACCGCAACGTTTTGAGCCAGATTCCGCTGAGTGTAAAAAAGTGATGAAATAATATGAAATGGACTTGCGCTGCGTGCACAAGTCCATTTTTTTTGACCTTTGGTCAATTGCACCCGTAACAATTGTTTGCGGTATAAATATTTTGGTTAGTTTTGAAAATGTTACTCAAAATAACGATAAGTAATCGCAAATGAGAAAATTAATATATACACTATTTCTGTCAGCCTTGTGTGTAACGGGCTTTGCAGGTGAGATTGTGCTTAAGGGAATCTATCAGGGGAAGAACTTATATGTTATGAACCCCTTTGCATCTGACGGCAATGGTTTTTGCGTCACAGGTGTTACAGTGAACGGAATGGCAACGTCCGATGAGATTAATTCAAGTGCGTTCGAAATCGACTTGTCGGCTCATAACCTGAAGAAGGGCGACGAGGTGAGCGTTGTCATCAAACATTCGAGCGACTGCTTACCGAAAATTATCAATCCTGAGGTGCTCAATCCGCAGAGCACGTTTACGGTGACAACTATCAAAATTGATAAAAACGATAAGTTGGTGTTCGTTACGGCAAACGAAAGCGGTTCGCTGCCGTTTATTGTTGAGCAGTTCCGTTGGAACAAATGGATTAAGGTGGCCACAGTAGAAGGCGATGGCAAGCCTGGAGCGCATACCTATACGGTCGATGTCAATCTGCATTCGGGTTATAATCGTTTCCGTGTTAAGCAGATTGACTACACTCGTAAGCCGCGTTATGGCAAAGAGTTGAAACACAGAACAATGTTGGCTGAAGTAACATACTCATATGTCAAGCCGTTCACTGAAATAAAATTTTCGGCCGAAACAATGTATGAGATCTACAACGACAAGGGAGCCATTATGGGTAAGGGCATGGGTGTGAAAGCCGATGTGACATCGCTACCTATGGGTGACTATTTTCTCAACTACGACACAAAAACCGAAATCTTTAAGAAGAAATAGTCAGGCATAATATTTCTTGCGCCGCTATTTTGTCGCAACTATGAGCTGGATTCTCTATTTCATATACCTGCTTCTATTGGTTTGGGTAATCTTGAAATGGCACTTTTTCGATTCGCCTGGAATTGAGAAAAAATGGCTCGTGGTGTTGTTTCTTGCAAAAATTGCAGGCGGTTTTGCACTTTTCGTAATCTACCGGTATTATTACCCGTCAGCCGATGGCGACATTTTCCATTATTTTAATGATGGACTTGTAATTCACAATGTGCTGTTCCAAAGTCCGTCTGATTATTTAAAAATTATGACGGGTATTGGCGCCTCTTCGCCTGATTTGATGCAGTATTACGACACTTGCAACTTCTGGTTGAAGCGCTTCGACTATGGCTTGCCCAACGACAATCATATTGTTATCCGAGCCAACGCTCTCATGTGTCTGGTGTCGATGGGAAACTTCCACATTCACAATATGTTTTTCGGATTCATGTCTTTTGTAGGGCTTTGGGCTATTTTTAAGTCATATGTCAAACAATTGGCACAAAAGCGGACTCTTCTTCTGATTGCAGTTTTCTGTTTTCCCTCGGTCTGGTTGTGGACATCAGGAGTACTGAAGGAGTCAATACTCATCTTTGCCTTCGGGTTGTTTATTTACAATTTCCGCGCCTTGCTCGACAAACCGTCAGCGGGGAATGTAATAGGCGTTATAGTATGTCTGTTTCTGCTGATGCAGTCGAAATTCTATGTGCTGATGGCAGCCTTGCCAGGCTTGGCAGCAATGGCTTGGATCAGGTATCGGCCTAAAAGGGCGTTCGTTAAGTTTCTTGTAGCGCATATTGCGATTTTTATTGCCGCATGGTTGTCACAATTTGTGACACAGGTCGATTTATTCGATGTGATATGCTGCAAACAGCACGATTTTATTATGATGGTGCAAAGTGTTCAGGCAGGGAGTACTATCGAATTGCCGGTACTCGATAATGGGCTTAAGAGCATAATTGTCAATGTGCCTCATGCTTTTGTAACATCGCTTCTGAGACCAACCATATTTGAACACGGCTCTGCGACAATGATGATGGCCGGGGTCGAGAATCTGCTCATTTTGTGTGTTTTGGCAGCGGGGATTTTCTTTATAAAACTGCGCAATCTGGCAATACCTGATGTCTGGTATTGCTTGTCTTTTATAGTCATTCTTTTTGTGCTTATCGGGCTTACCACGCCTGTTTTGGGCGCTCTTGTCAGGTATAAGGTACCAGCCTTGCCGTTTGTCGGCATTCTACTTCTGACCGCTGCCAATGGTGAGCGGTTGCAACCAATCGATAAGTGGATTGCTGCAAAGCTGAAATAGATTGTAATAAAGTTGGGGAGACAGAATAGTGTAGTGGGGGTATGAATGATGAACTAGTAACACATTCGTTACTCTGTAGTATCTATCTACTCTTTATCAAGTGCCATATATGTAGAACGATAGGCAGCCATTAAAATCGTATAAATCCTGCGACCTTGTTGTCTGAACTCAAGTGTTGACTGCGGTAGCAGGTGAATGATCAAACAAGTCAGTAAGCACCAATTCGTGTTGGCAAAGACAAAAAAAAACCTCCGCTTGTGGCGGAGGTTCTTTTTTTATGATTTTCAATAATTACTTCGCAATGTTTTTGAAGTCATCGTCTTGAGCATATTGTGCAAATTCAATGTCTTTAGCAGCGTATGCACCAAACGAAGCGTCTTTGTCAACAGCAACCTTCAGGCTATTAATCATCAGGTCTTTGTCTTGTTTGCGAGCACCAATAACGGCTTTCAGGTAAGAAATCTTGGCGTCGTTCTGGTCTTCAATCTTGTTCAGGATACCCAGAGTAGCGTCAAATACGTCACCGTTCTTAGTGTTGAAGTAGTTCAAGTATTTGCAGAGAGCCCAGTTGAATGTGTTGAGCTTGCTGCTCTGGTACAGATTCAAAGCACTCTCATAGTCACCATTCTTGGTGAGGATGATTGCTTGGTTGTAGCTAACCTCATCACCAGCTCCGGCAGCTGCGCTGAAGAATTCTTTAGCGGCAGCAACATCGCCATCGGCCAATGCGCAAGCGCCAAGGTTGTTCAGAACAACAGTGTTAGAAGCATCGATTGATTTAGCTTTCTCGAAAGCGGCTTTTGCCTCAGCAACCTTACCCAGCTTGTAGCTGATGTGGCCAACATTGTTGATGGCTCTCCAGTCTTCTGGGAATTTGTCAGCAGCTTTCTGATAGATAGAAAGTTTCTCATTGTTATCCTCTGTCAGAGTTGCAGTGTAAAGCATCTCCTCAATGGTGAGTTTCTCATCGTTGGCAGCAACCATAGCTTTCAATTCCTCGTCGCTGTGACCGATAACTGCAATGTTTACAGAAAGTTTCGAACGGCGCAGTTGCGGAAGAATCTTGTCAGCGATTTCCACGTAAGCTGCAGAAATGTTCTTGATTTCTTTCTCGCGGACAACCGGGTCAGAGTACATTGAAAGAACGCGGAGGATAAGCTCTTTGTCTTGGATGTCAGACTCTTGCATCAAAGTTTTGAAGCCGTCCCAGTCCTCTGCCAAAGAAGTAGTTTTGTAAACAGAAGCGTCAGCGTTCAGTTTAGCTTTCTTCAACTCTTTCTTGAAGAAAGAATCAGAATTCTTCATACGGTTTGCAGCCAGTTTGTCGTTCAACGACTCTTCACCATCAGGTGATGCAAATGCTGAAATCTCAACACCCTTAACCTCAATGCGCTCGTTGTTAGCTGCATCAGCCAAGAACTGTTTCAGAGCAGCAACTTCGTCTTTCTTCAACTCCTTGTTTTGGATGTCGGCCTTGTTGATAACGAAGAACAGGGTTGCACCCTTCGAGTCGTTGGTTACGCGTTGGAATTTGTCGGCTGCGCCAATTGTCATAGCCTTGTAGTCAAGCAAGAGAGCTGTTGACATTACACCATCAGCAATTTTCTGCTCGGGCAGGTCAATTGATTTGCCTTTCATTGTAGCCTTTACACGTGCAATAAGTTCTGAGCTACGCATAGCTTCTTCGAAAGCTATTTTTGACTTTGTGGTGAAAGTACCGCCATTTGCAAATGTGCAAACCTCGTTGTTGTCTTGAACAGACTCTCCTTGAACGGCTTTGCTCTTAAAGGCTTTCTCTCCGCCATCATATTTCAAAACCGGAGTCAACTCCAGAATAGCGGCTTTTTGGAAATACTTGGGAGGAAAAGTAACTTTTATCTCCACTTCAACACTGTCACCGTGCATTTCAAGAACTTTAGGATTTACTTCCCATTGTACTGAATTTGCCATCTTTGCCATTTTGTTCATTCCACCGCATGCGGTCAAAAATAAGGCGCAAGATGCTAAAACATAAATGTTTACCTTTTTCATAATTCTCATTAATAAATTTAAAGTGTTATGCTAAACTAAATTCATTTGCTAAGAAACATCTTTTCAATGATGTGTTTTTTAACAATCACCAAAAATAATAAAAATCGGTTATTAGCAACAATGTCAATGTTTTTTTGATTAAAAAAAGTTTTTTTGGATTAGATATTCACATTATTGGCCCGTAAATGCTATTTAACGATATATAAATAGGTGTGGTATCATTTGAAAATAATGTCATCGATCACGCTGTCGCCGCCTGTCTCGTTTAGTTTTTTTATTAGCATGGATTTGGCTAACAATAGTTCGTTGCGTACAACCGATGAGTCGATGGAGACAAACATAATGCGGTTTTTGATGCTTATGTTTTTGGTCTTGGAGGCAATGTACTGGCCGACCATTGGAGCCCATGCCGATATCAGGCGGTTTTCGTCAAATTGCTTTCGCATGTTTGAAGAGTCAATCCACATTGATAGTACTTCACTGATTGTCGATGTGTTTTGCTTTTTCATCTCACATTTGCGTTAAAACGTTGTTTTTCAGATTATAATGTAGATTATTGTCTTGCACTTTCTGAAGAATCTCGCTAATACGTGCGGTGCTGGTGTCGGTGATGAATATTTGCCCGAAGTTGTTTTGCGCCACCAGGTTGACAATCTGCTCGACACGCGATTGGTCGAGCTTGTCGAAGATGTCGTCGAGCAGTAAAATAGGCTTCTGTCCGCACAAATTATTTATATAGTCGAACTGTGCGAGTTTCATGGCTACAAGATAAGTTTTCTGCTGACCTTGCGAACCAAGCCTCTTGATAGGCTGTCCGCTCATTCCAAGTTCAAGGTCGTCTTTATGGACGCCGAAATTTGTGTAACGTGTCGCCATATCGATGGCGCGGTTCTCCTGCAACTGCTGAGCGAGCGGTTTCTCGTCGAGAGTTGTAGTGTAGCTGAGCGACACCTGTTCTTTGCCTTGCGACACAGCCTCGAAATATTTTTGGAAGATCGGCGCAATGCCGGTCACAAACTCCTTGCGTTTCTGATAGATGAATTGTCCGGATTCAGCAAGTTGGTCATCGTAGATCTGCAGCATCTGATCATCGATTTGCCACGTTTGGGGTGTTTCCTTCAGCAGATGGTTGCGTTGAGCAAGTATTTTTACATATCTCTGATATTGAATGAGATATTCCTTGTCAAACTGTGATATTATTCCATCGATGAATTTGCGTCGTTCCTCGCTGCCGCCGATTATAAGATTAATGTCGTAGGGCGATACCATCACCAGCGGTATCAATCCGATGTGGTCGGCAAAGCGGTCATACTCTTTTTTGTTGCGTTTGAACCGTTTGCGCTTGCCCGGCTCAAATCCGCAGTAAATTTCGTCGGTATGGTCGCCAAAATCATAAGTACCCTGAACAATGAAGAACTGCTCGCCATGTTTTATATTGAGTGAGTCGGTTCCTGTAAAGAAACTTTTACAGAACGACATATAATATATGGCGTCGAGAATATTGGTTTTTCCCTCGCCGTTGTCGCCCGTGATGCAGTTTATTCGATCCGAAAAATCGGCGTCGAGCGTTTGGTAGTTCTTAAAATTCGTAAGTGTCAGGTGTCGTAAACTCATGATGCAAAGATAACTCGATATTTGTATCTTTTTAGCCGAGTTTATAACTAGATAAACACCCAATAGAGGTATAAAAAATACCCGCCGGATATGCTCTGGCGGGTATTTTTCATTTGATTATTTTCCGATAGCTGTCGGGATCTTAATTAATATCTATAGTGTTCAGCCTTGAACGGACCCTCTTTTGAAACTCCGATGTAGGCGGCTTGCTTGTCGGTGAGGATGGTGAGTTTTGCGCCAACGTGCTCAAGATGCAGGCGTGCAACCTCTTCGTCAAGGTGTTTGGGCAAGCGGTAAACTCCAACTTCGTACTTTTTCGACCACAGTTCCATCTGTGCCAGCGTTTGGTTGGTGAACGAGTTGCTCATCACAAACGACGGGTGTCCTGTGGCGCAGCCCAGGTTCACAAGGCGGCCTTCGGCCAGTAGGATTATTGAGTGTCCGTCGGGGAAGTGATAGCGGTCAACCTGCGGCTTGATGTTCTCGCGGCGGATGCCGGGGAACGCCTCCAGTTGGGCAACTTGTATCTCGTTGTCGAAGTGGCCGATGTTGCATACAATGGCCTGGTCTTTCATCTTCTCCATGTGGTCGATGCGGATAATGTCGCAGTTGCCGGTGGTGGTAACGTAGATGTCACCTTCGGCCAGAGCGTCCTCAACGGTTGTAACCTCAAAGCCTTCCATCGAGGCCTGAAGTGCGCAGATTGGGTCGATTTCGGTAACCAAAACGCGGGCACCGTAACTGCGCATACTGCGGGCGCAGCCTTTGCCAACGTCGCCGTAGCCGCACACAACCACAATCTTGCCTGCAATCATGATGTCGGTGGCACGTTTGATGCCGTCGGCAAGGCTCTCACGGCAGCCGTAGAGGTTGTCGAACTTCGATTTTGTAACCGAATCGTTGACGTTGAAAGCAGGGAACATCAGTTTCTTCTGATCCATCATCTGATAGAGGCGGTGAACACCGGTTGTTGTCTCCTCGCTCACGCCGCGAATTTCTTTCGCCATACGTGTCCAGAACTGGTTGTCGTCAGCCAGAGTTTGTTTCAGGGCCTTCAGCAATTCAGCTTCATCGGCTGCGGTCACTTTGGAGTCAAGTATAGCTGGATTTTTTTCGGCCTCAACGCCCTTGTGAATCATCAGAGTGGCGTCGCCGCCGTCGTCAACAATCAGATTCGGACCTTTGCCGCCGTCGAAAGTGAGGGCTGCGCGGGTGCACCACCAGTAGTCGGCAAGGCTCTCGCCTTTCCATGCAAATACGGGAATTCCCATATCGGCAATGGCTGCCGCAGCGTGGTCTTGAGTTGAGAATATGTTGCAGCTTGCCCAACGAACCTCAGCTCCCAAGGCATGTAAAGTCTTGATTAATACGGCTGTTTGAATTGTCATGTGGAGCGAGCCGGTAATGCGTGCGCCTTTCAGCGGTTTTTTGTCGCCGTATTTTGCGCGGAGGGCCATAAGGCCGGGCATCTCACGTTCGGCAAGGTCGATTTCTTTGCGTCCGAAATCGGCAAGGTTGATGTCTGCAACTTTGTATGCAGGGAATTTACTATCCATTATTATAAATTTTTAAGTGATTTATTTTCAACTATATTGATGCTCTGTTGGAGTGTTTTGTCTATTCGGTGTATGATGGGGTAAAAGCCATCGTTGTCTATGACATTGCGAGCGATGAGTGCTATGATCTGAGTTTCAATTAGTTGTCGCGACTGGCTGATACCCCGCGCATCGCGCTTGACGCCTTGTGTTTCGGCGTAGGCTACAAATTGTTCAAGAATGTTCTGTCCTTTCAGATAGCTGACAAACTCATCGGCTTTCTTCAGTTTCGATAGGGCAACGCGGTTGCGGTCGGTATATTCAAGGCTGAACTGATACTCGCAGCCCTTGCGCGATATTTTGTTATAGTAAGCAGAACCACCGGTTGTGTCGGCAGGTATGAACACATCGGGCATGATGCCGCCTCCGCCGTAAACCACGCGGCCGCCGGTGGTGAAATATTCGGTTGAGTCGGCGATTTTTATGCTGTCGCGTTCCATAAACTCACCGCGCTCGTAGCGGTTTTCAAGGTCGGCATAATAATCCTCATCGCTCTGATTGTATGGCTTTTGTATGCATCGTCCCGATGGCGTATAGTAGCGTGCTATAGTGAGACGCACCGATGAGTTGTCGGGGAACATGATAGGTTCTTGTACAAGTCCTTTGCCAAATGAGCGGCGACCGACAATTATGCCGCGGTCGTTGTCCTGAATAGCTCCGGCGGTTATCTCGCTGGCAGATGCAGAAAACTCGTCGATGAGTACGGCCAGTTTCAGGTCTTTGCACGATTGGCGCATAGATGCTTTGAATTCGTTGCGCTCACGGTGTGCGCCTTCGGTATAAACAATGAGGCTGCTGTATGGCAGAAACTCGTCAACAACATTGATGGCTGCGTCCATGTAGCCGCCGCCGTTGCCGCGCAGGTCGAAAATCAGGTTCTGCATGCCCTGAGCCTTCAGTTTGGCCACTGCCTCTTGAAACTCTTTGTATGTTGTCCGTGCGAATTTCGATAATTTGATGTAGCCCGTGTGACTGTTTAGCATGTACGACACGTCGATGCTGTAGAGCGGTATTTGGCCGCGGGTTATCTCAAACGGAACCAATCCTTTCTCACCGCGACGTGCAACGCCAACTTGAACTTTAGTTCCACGCGGGCCTCGCAATAGTTTCATCACATCGTTGTTGGAAATTCCCACACCGGCAATCAATGAATCACCGACAGTAACAATGCGGTCGCCAGCGCGCAATCCTACCTTCTCCGACGGGCCTCCGGCAATTACTGCCACCACATAAACGGTATCTTTTTGTATGTTGAACTGAACACCGATGCCATCGAAATTGCCTTCAAGCGGCTCGTTCATCTCAGCGAACTCTTCAGCCGATATGTATGTTGAATGCGGGTCTAGCTCCTTGAGAAGGCTGATCGCGGCTTTTTCTTCCAGATCTGCCACATCTACCGTGTCAACGTAGCTTGCGCCTATATTGCTGATTATGGCGTCAATCTTGCTCTGACGCAAAGGGCGAAATCCTGACATATTTATTTTCCGGCCAATCAAATTCCCCTCCACTAGCATTCCGAAGCAGAATGCTACAGCCAGCAGCAGTGGTAGCCATATTTTTACCAATTTATTCATAAGATACGTTTTAATCGGTTGGAACTTGAACTATCTCGATGCCGGCGCGTTTGAGCAGTTCAATGCCGTCTTGAATACGATAGTTGTCGGAAAATACCACGCGCTTAATGCCAGATTGGATGATGAGTTTGGCGCATTCCATACATGGTGATGCTGTAACGTAGAGCGTGGCACCCAAACTGCTGTTGTTCGATTTGGCCACTTTGGTTATGGCGTTGGCCTCGGCGTGCAGCACGTATGGTTTGGTAGTGTTCTCGTCAATCTCGCAGCAGTTTTCAAATCCCGATGGTGTGCCGTTGTAACCGTCGGATATAATCATCTGATCCTTAACCAGAATGGCACCCACCTTGCGGCGCACGCAATAGGAGTTTTCAGCCCAAATACGCGCCATTTGCAGGTAACGCAGGTCGAAACGGTGTTGTTTTTCGGCATCCATTTTTGCTCGTTTTTCTTGTTTCTAACTTGTCACTTATCACTTGTAACTTGTGACTCCAACTAAACTTATGCCTTATCCCTTTTGCCTTCTGCCTCAATCACTTCTTCTGTTCCTTTGCCCAGCTGTCTTTCAGACCGACGGTGCGGTTGAAGACAAGATGGTCGGCTGTTGAGTCGGGGTCGACGTTGAAGTAACCGATGCGTTGGAATTGGAAGTGGTCCAGCGGTTTGGCGTTGGCAACAAACTTCTCGATGAAGCAGTTGTTGAGCACGTGCAGCGAGTCGGGGTTGATGATTTCCTTCATCGCCTCAAGGGCCTCGCAGTTGCGTGCCTCACGGATTGCGGCCATCTCGTCGCGCGGATTCTCAACTTTCCACAGACGGTCGTACAGACGAACTTCAGCCGGTAGGCAGTGTCCGACGCTCAACCAGTGCAGAGTGCCTTTCACCTTGCGGTCGCTGCCAGGCAGGCCGCTGCGGGTGTCGGGGTCATACTCGCAGTAAACCTCAACAACATTTCCAGCATCGTCCTTCTTGCAGCCAGTGCATTTCACAATGTACGCGCTTTTCAGGCGGACTTCCTGTCCGGGCGTCATACGGAAATATTTCTTCGGTGCGTCCTCCATAAAGTCATCGCGCTCAATCCACAACTCGCGGCTGAACTCAATCTTGTGAGTTCCCTCTTCGGGCTTTTCGGGATTGTTCACGGCCTCAAGCTCTTCAACTTGTCCTTCGGGATAGTTGGTGATGATGCACTTTACGGGGTTCAGCACCGCCGAAACACGTGTCGCGCGGGCATTCAAATCCTCACGGATTGAGCTTTCGAGCAATGCGAAATCGTTCAGAGCGTCGTATGTTGTGTAGCCGATTTTGTCGACAAAGTTGCGGATAGACTCCGGTGTATATCCGCGACGGCGGAAACCGCGCAGAGTCGGCATTCGCGGGTCGTCCCAGCCGTTTACAAGGCCTTCCTTGACCAGAATGAGCAGATTACGCTTGCTCATCAGCGTATAGTTCAGATTCAACTTGTTGAATTCGTACTGACGCGGACGGTTGTCGTCCAGATCCTTGCCTTCCTTCAACTCATCGATAAAATAGTCATAAACAGGGCGGTGCACCACAAACTCGAGAGTGCAGCACGAGTGTGTAACTCCCTCAAAATAATCGCTTTGACCGTGTGCGAAATCGTACATCGGATAGGCTTGCCATTTGGTACCAGTGCGGTGGTGCGGGTGCTTCACAACGCGGTAGATAATCGGGTCGCGGAAGTGCATATTGGGGTTGGCCATATCGATTTTGGCACGCAGCACCATCTTGCCCTCCTCAATCTCGCCGCGGTTCATCTTCTCAAACAGTTCGAGCGACTCACTTGCCGGACGGTCGCGGTAGGGGCTGTTCTGACCAGGCTCGGTGGGCGTTCCCTTCTGTGCTGCAATGGCCTCCGACGACTGCTCATCGACGTATGCCTTGCCCTCTTTTATCAGCCTTACGGCGAAGTCCCAAAGCTGTTGGAAATAGTCCGA
Source organism: Salinivirgaceae bacterium (assembly GCA_017650325.1). Lineage (GTDB taxonomy): Bacteria > Bacteroidota > Bacteroidia > Bacteroidales > SZUA-534 > RUG13583. The sequence goes on from JAGCFC010000230.1 coordinate 21,134, forward strand.
TGCGTAGAACTCATTTCCCCA
>JAGCFC010000231.1 GCA_017650325.1 Salinivirgaceae bacterium
ATTTCAGCGTTGACGCTGAGGGCACGCACGTGTATATTGACGACAATGCCGACAACACGAAAAACCCACGCAGCAGCTTAAAAGTGACCGGCCGCAACACCAAAGGCGCAAGTGGCAGCTATGCTGCGGAGCGCACAGCCGACAAGAGCTCCGGCGCCGACATATTTGCGGTTGAGAGCGGCATCACCCACGTATATATCAACGAGGACGAATCGAAAAATCCGCGTAGCGGTCTCATTATTACAGGCCGTAACACCAAAGACGGCAACATTGTCGATATAAACACCGCACGGACCAATCTTATGACAAACGAGTTGAACATTGCCGGAAAGGCCGACGAAAATGTGGAGCCTCAGCCGGGCGAGGAGCCAACTCAGCCACAGAGCCTGTTCACCATCAGCAGCGGACAGATTGGGGTAAATACCGGAATAACAATGCTTGGCGATGTTGAGAAGAAGGTTGGGGCCGAAATTACTGATGAGTATGACATCATTGTTGACGATGAACAATTATACACTGAGGTGTCATGCGGCACTTATTTGCCGAATGTTTCAAGATACGCACTGATGGCCATCTACAGCGAGGACTCGTATGTGGCGGTTACTCCAACCAATGGCCAGTACATTATATTGTTCGATGAGTTTGGCAATATCACCAAGCAGCACGACAAGGCGGCCTTGCTGACAGTTCTCCTCAGAAACAAAATCCAAATCAGGGCGCTGAAACCTATGCAGCAGAGCATTGAGTTTGGCCTGATGGATGCGTCCATCGCCGCCACTGGCGAGCCGTATCAGTTTGTGAAGCTGAAAGCCGAAATCAACGCCGAACAGGGTCATCCGTTTGTTGTCCAGACCAACGGTGGCGTAATCCGCACATTGGGCGAATTTTCTTTTGGCCAGATAGTAACCTTTATGGCTGTGCCCGATGAAAATTTCTCCCTTGTCTGCTGGAACGACAACAATAGCCGGGAAAGCCAACGCTCCGAATATGTTGGAATAGATTTCGAAACACTGTCGGCAAGGTTTATTCAAACCGTCTATTATGTGAACCAGAACGGCAACGACAAAAACAGCGGTTTGCTCGAAAAGAGGCCACTGAAAACAATAGCCAAGGCGGTTGAAGCCATCAATAATAAAAGTAATTCTGAAAACGACCTTGGAAATATGGCATGGACCATAAAAATTGTAAGTGCTCTTGAAGAACCGCAGACCATAGAGGGAGGAATCAACGCTGAATCGATAACCATTGCGGGTAAAAACAGCGCTTGTACGCTGAATGGAGCAAGCAGTGGTCCAGCTCTCACCATCAACACAACGACACCCATAATTATTAAAAACTTGATAATCACGGGTGGAAGCACAAGTGACGCAGGTGGTGGTATTTATAACGATGGCGGAAGTATCACATTGCAAACAGGCGCCACAATAACCGGAAACTATGCAAAATTCCGAGGCGGTGGCATATTCAACAATAATGGCACAATTATAATGGAAAGCGGATCCTCAGTTTCCAATAACAGAGTGGACGACAACTATGAAAATAAAGCGTATAGAGGCGGTGGTGGCATTCTCTCCTGTGGAGGTGTTGTTGAAATCAATTCCGGCGCCACTATTTCAGATAATACTGCAGGATGCCGAGGCGGAGGCATCATGTTCCATGACAAAGCCCAAGTAACGCTAAATGGCGGAACCATCAGCGGCAACACTGCAGGCTACTATGGTGGTGGCGTAATGTTTGGCAATGCATCAGACGAATCATCAATCGAACTTCGCTCAACATTTACCATGAATTCGGGTAACATTGAAAACAACACAACCAACAGCAATGCATCCTGGAACGGCTATGGAGGCGGAGTTTATATTGTTTGGGGTGAGTTTGTTATGGAGGGCGGCAGCATTAAAAACAATCAGGCGGCAAATTCGGCTGGTGGTGTCTATATCGCAGCACACCATGATAAGGATATAGCAATATTTACAATGGAAGGCGGCGATATTACAGGTAACCAAGTGAAAAATACGTCGACCACAATTGGTGGATGCGGAGTATATAGTTATGGTCTATTTAATATGTCTGGCGGAACAATCTCCGGAAACAAATATAAGGATAACGACACTGGCGAGGTTGACACCAGACGAGGAAAAGGCGCTGTTATTCGTAAAGACATGTTCACAATAAGCGGCACAGCAAAATTCACAGCAGATAACGATGTCATGCTAATTGTGGAAACTGAAGATCAGCAAACCGTCTTTAATAAGATAACCATTGGCGAACTTGCCGAAGGTAATGACATTGTTGCCACTATTACTGCCGGAAGATATGAAAACGGTGTTCATGTTCTGACAGAGGAAAACAGCGAAAACGGATACCTGCAACAGTTCCGTACGCGCTTTGCTGTAAATCCGGATAAAGTTGATGGCTATGATGTGACCTGGCTGATTGATGAAACCGGATGTTTAAAACGGTCGATTACCGTAAAAGCGTATACCACTAAAGATAATTCGCAAACATTTAACCTAATTGGCTCGCAAACAACAATAAATAGTGTTGAATATGAGGGAAGCAGTGAATATTTCGATTACAATTTCGACCATTGGGCAGTAATAACCAAAGAGAAACGTATCGAACCCATTACCACATTTACTCACGATACCACTATTTACGCAATATGGAACGCTACAGCAACCATTTCAGATAATTTGGAACAGGTATTAGCTGATGTTGACGATTCAAAGTGTAATTACACAATTAATGTAAATGGCCAGCAAACCGGCCAGTTTGTAATTCCGGCTACAGTAGAAGCTATGTCGCTGACACTCAACGGCGCCAACACTAGCACAGGGCTTAATGGCAATAATGAAGGCACCGTTCTAACTGTTTACTCTCCGGCACCGGTAATAATTAAGAATCTGACTATTTCCGGCGGAAATTCTACAGGAAATGGCGGCGGTATCTATTGCGCTGTGGGCAGCAATGTTACGTTGGACGTCGGGGCAATTGTGGGTGACAATAATCAAAATGATGCTGCCACTGCGACTTCTTATGGAAATAAAGCAGTAAATGGTGGCGGCGTCTATGTTGATGGTGGCATACTTACTCTGAAGGACGGCTCTGTTATTGGCTACAATTATGTTTCGAACCATGGAGGTGGCGTTTATGTTGTAGCCGGAGGCAAATTAATTATCGAAACCGGATCTAAAATTGTGTATAACTACGGCCTAGATGAAGCTGGTGGTGTTTGGATAGAAGAAAATGCCGTGGCGGAAATGACCGGCGGCAAAATCAATAACAACAAGGCAAAAACGTTTGCCGGCGGCATTGAGATTATGGGCACTTTCACAATGAGTGGAGGAACAATTTCGTACAATGAAGTAACCGATTACATAGATGGTGAGGGTTATGCTGGTGGTGGTGTTTTTATTGGAGCTAAAGGCGTCTTTAACATGTCCGACTCTGCATCTATAATTGGCAACAAAACAAGAGGATGTCAAGGTGGAGCAGTTAAAGTTGCTCATAAAACGGGTACTTTCCGTATGACAGGTGGCATAATTCAGGGCAATACAGCCACTGAATGCCCTAATGGCGGTGGAGTCAGAGTTGAATCATCGAATTTCTTTATTGGCGGTAGTGCGTACATTGCAAGCGATAACGTTGTGCAGTTGACAGAGATTGATGAAAATAATCCGGGTAATCTGTATAAAGTCAACATTAGCAGTTGGCTTACTAACCCAAAAGTGGCGACCATTCTGCTGCCAAGCTCAAGTTACGAAGAAGGCGTACAAGTACTTGAAGGTGATGATGATTATGTTTCGTGGCTATATTTGCGGTTCACTTTGGGCAACAATGAAACGCCCTTGCTAATTATTTCAGACGAAGGTAAACTTCAATATCCTATTGGTTCAAAGGCAAGACCTGACGCTATTGGCGATATTGTGTTCAACGACGGTAGCGCAACGGCGTATGCCGAGGATTTGGTACTCACCGATGACCAGAAAGATGCGGCTGTTTCTGTCATCTTCTATAAAGGAACCGACTGCTCCGATGACGATTCTGAGCGTATTTTGGGCGTGGGTGTTCACAATTCATACGAGGAGGGTGAAGAAGAAGGTCGTTATGAGTGGGCGGCCGATGCCTATGATGCATTAGTTTATAGATTTGTTGCAACATTCTGTCATCCAGCAGGATATGATTCCAATATAACAGAATATGATGCCGGTGAAATAGACTTCGAAGGATATAGTTATAATAACAATTATTACTTTGTCAAAAATGGTAGCGATAACCGGACAAGAATGGAGGATCAAGCTCTTTGGAATTTTAGTTATCATGCTGAAGAAAGTTATCCGGCATGCCACTGGGCTTACAGTTATGGTAATAGAAATGGATATAAAGGGGCTTGGTACAACGACTGGTATATGCCGAGCCTTGCAGAGATGTGCTACATATACCGCAATTTAGCGACTGTGAATAATGCGATTGATCTTTTGGGTAAAACACAATTAAAGGCTGAGGGTGACGCTTCTTATTGGCAGTCATCTGAAAATGCTTCGGACAAGAAAACTTGGTCTGTGAATCTTGCCAGCGGTATTATAACTTCGTCCGCTAAGAATAGTGGAAAATTTGTTTGCGTTATAAGAGAGTTTTAGAATTTTATAAGCAGTTGGTTTTAATCTGAAAACAAAAAGAGCCGCGGTTATGCGGCTCTTTTTTGTTTTTTCCAGTTGTTCTGCGTCCTAATCAATCCTCTTCAGCCTCGCTGTCGGCCGATGTTTCAAGCGATGGTGCGTCGCTCTTGGTCATAATCTCCATTATCTTGGCCTCAATCTCATTTGCAAGGTCTTGATTGTCGACCAACATCTGGCGCACATAGTCGCGGCCTTGCCCCAATTTGGTGTCACCGTAACTGAACCACGAGCCTGATTTTTTAACAATGTTCAGTTCGACTGCCATGTCAATCAACTCGCCCGACTTGCATATGCCCTCGCCATACATGATGTCGAACTCGGCCTTGCGGAACGGAGCGGCCAACTTGTTCTTTACAATCTTTACCTTAACATGGCTTCCTATTGACTCCTCTCCGTCTTTAAGCTGTGTTGTACGCCGGATGTCGATACGTATCGACGCGTAAAACTTAAGCGCGTTGCCGCCAGTGGTTGTCTCCGGATTGCCAAACATAACGCCAATCTTCTCGCGCAACTGGTTGATGAAGATGCAGCAGGTATTTGTTTTGTTGATGTTGGCCGTAAGTTTACGCAGAGCCTGCGACATGAGTCGGGCTTGAAGACCCATCTTCGAGTCGCCCATCTCGCCTTCAATCTCAGCCTTTGGCGTCAGAGCTGCAACCGAGTCAATCACTATAATATCGATGGCACCCGACCTGATAAGATGGTCGGCTATTTCAAGCGCCTGCTCGCCATTGTCGGGCTGTGAAATAAGAAGTTCGTTTATGTTAACCCCAAGTTTGGCGGCATAAAAACGGTCAAAAGCATGCTCGGCATCGATAAAAGCGGCAATACCTCCGTTTTTTTGAGCCTCTGCAATGGCATGTATGGCTAGCGTGGTCTTACCCGACGACTCAGGGCCGTAAATCTCAATAACACGGCCGCGCGGATAACCGCCTATTCCCAATGCCAAATCGAGTCCGATGGAACCCGATGATATAACCGGCACATTCTCCACTGCATGGTCGCCCATACGCATTATCGAACCCTTGCCAAAATTCTTCTCAATTTTGTCGATTGTCAGTTGCAAGGCCTTCAGTTTCTCACTGTTGGCACTTGTATTTGCTTGTTCTTTAGCCATTTTATAATTGTTTACAAGTTGTTTTCGGATTGGCTAAAGGTAGAAAAAAAGGCTTAACAACAACGTGTGTTACAAAAAAAAGTATCCACCCGTCATATTCCAACGTGCCAATGTGAATAAAATAAAAAACCAAAATAGGACGGCACCCTAAACAATTTTTATAAATTTGGGCGTTTGGCTTTCGCTACGAATAAGAAACAATAATAAATTTATACACAGATGAATTTTATCGTATCAAGCACACAGCTTCTGAACCATTTGCAGTCAGTAAGCCGTGTAATCAGTTCAAAAAACACAATGGCCATTCTCGACAACTTTTTGTTCGAGCTGAATGACAACATGCTGAAAATAACCGCATCCGACGTTGAGACAACCATGACAACCACGTTCGAGGTAAGCAACTCGGCAGGTGGCGGATCGGTGGCAATCGATGCCAAACGTCTCCTGAGCATTCTAAAGGAGTTCTCAGAACAGCCATTGACTTTCAACATCGATGACAGCTCGAAAAACGTTGACATTGTTTCGCAAAACGGCAAATTCAGCGTTTTGGGACAGAACGGCGAAGATTTTCCGCAAGTACAGAGCCTGCAAGATGGCGCCTACAGTGTCGAACTGACTACCGACGCGCTACTGCAAGGTGTTTCAAAAACACTTTTCGCCACATCAACCGACGAATATCGGCCTGTAATGACTGGCATCTTTGTGGAGCTGTCGCAAGGCAAGGTCAAATTTGTGGCTACCGACGCCCACAAACTTGTGTGCTACACTCGCACCGATGTGAAAATCGACAACGAGAGTTCGTTTATTCTGCCGCCAAAACCGGCCAACCTGCTTAAAGGCATTCTTCCGAAAGACGACGGATCTGTCAGCCTTACATTCGACAGCAAGAACGCCGTGGTTAAATTCAACGACTACACGCTTATCTGCCGCCTAATTGAAGGCAACTATCCCAACTATCAGGCAGTTATTCCAACCGACGCCCCACGCAAACTCACTGTCGAACGTGCTTCGCTATGCAACTGTCTGCGCCGCGTATCGGTATGCTCGAACCAGGCCAGCAACCTCATCAAACTGTCATTAACACCCAACCAACTCACCGTTTCGGCTCAAGATATCGACTTCTCTGTGTCGGCTCACGAGCGCGTGCAATGCCAATATGAGGGCGAGGACATGGAAATGGGCTTCAAATCGTCGTATCTGATTGAGATTCTGTCGAACCTCAACTGCAACGACGTTGTTGTCAACCTTTCGAATCCGTTGAAACCGGGCACATTTATCCCTCTCGACAAAAGCACACCCGACGAGGATGTGTTAATGCTTCTCTGCCCGATACAGATTTAGCATAAACAAAACTGCCGTTTATATAATGTCCCAAAAAGGAAAATCGAGAATAATCTCACCGCCTTTTTGGGACATTTCTTTTTAAAAGTTCAAATTCGGTACAAAACAAATGTAATCAACCTCGCTTTTTTATAATTTTGCCGATGTATTGATTCAGCAATGGAGTTTTCACAAATCAACGGAGTTCACGCCGATTCGGTGGTCATCAATCCCGCACCGACCAATTCGGTTATGATGTCACGGTCAACGCTCGATTTCAGCGGTGCCGACGCTTTCCGTATCGATTCGAGCCGACTGGAACCTAAAAAGACCTACACCCCGGTAATCAAAACCGTACCGTACGTGCCCTCAAACGACACCATCGACCATCCGGCATACGACGTGCTGACGGGCGAATTTGTCATTACCCACGACGGATCGATAACCTCGCAGCTGAAAATAAACCCAATTGCGCCAATCGACGGGTACAACAGCGTTCAGCAAGCGGCCATTGAGGCGGCCACACCGACCTTCACTCCCGCTCTGCCAATCGCCGACGGCACCTCAAAAACCATTCTCGTCCAAGCATCCGGTGAGCCTGTTACAACCGATACAGTTGTGGTTGTGGCTGCTGATGCCGACACTGCGGTTGTTTCGTTTGCAGACGCCGATTCGGTCGGTATTGCCGGTGCCGACACTACTATTACTGACGATTCTCTGACTGTCAGACCTGCGCAAAAAGTCTTCTCCGAAAAAGAAGGCAAGCCTATTACCAGACCGACAAACAAAATTCTGCTCGACAAAAATGTTGGCGATACCGACTGGATGGTTGGCATAATAATTTTATCGTGCGTGCTTTTTGCATGGTCGCGCATGATCTACGGCAAATATATAAGCATGCTGATGCAGTCGGCTGTCAACTTCTTCGCCGCACGCCGGGTTTACGAAGAAACAAACGTGGTGAGAATAAAGGTGTTTGCTCTGCTCAACATATTGTTTTTCATAAACATGGGAGTGTTTGCGACTCAGGCGTCCAATTTGTTACATATTGACTTTTTCGGATTGACGGGTTTTACCCAATTTATTGTCTGGTGCGGCGCATTCTTCGCATTCTATCTGATCCGCACCATTATTCTCAAGCTGCTCGACTTTATATTCGACACGCACAAATTCGGGGCTTACAATTTCAACATATATGTATATAACAAAGTGTACGGACTGTTGCTGCTGCCGTTTATAGCCGCAATCCCGTTCGTGCCCGGACACATATCTGAAAAACTTGTGTGGGCAGGCCTGTTATTGTTCGCTCTTTTCTATGCTTTCACCCTTTTAAGAGGGTTAAGAATTTGTATTAAAAATAGAGTTTCCATTTTTTATTTGTTTTTCTACCTTTGTGCCCTTGAAATTTTACCCCTTCTGACTATTTACAAGTATATATCGAGTATGTAGAAAATGAAGGAAAATGCAGTATAACTAAAACTAATTCAAATTGAAGATCAAGAAAATTTTGGTTTCTCAACCAAAACCAACGACTGAAAAGTCGCCGTACTTTGATTTGGCTGAAAAATACAATTTAAAAATCGATTTCAGGCCATTCATAACAGTTAAGCCTGTCGATGCCAAAGAGTTCCGCAAGGAGAGAATCAACATTCTCGACCATACGGCCATTATTTTCACGAGCAAGAATGCAATCGACCACCTGTTCCGCATTTGCGAAGAAGTGCGCGTCACATTGCCCGACACCATGAAGTATTTCTGCATAACTGAGGCTGTCGCTCTCTATCTTCAGAAGTACATCACCTATCGGAAACGCAAGATTTTCTTTGCCCAAAATGGCAAATTCGACGAACTGCTTACCGTGATTGACAAGCACCGCGAAGACAAATTCCTGCTGCCATCGTCGGACAAATACAAACCCGAAGTGCTTGAGAAACTGACAGCACACAACATCAACCACACTCTTGCCATTCTTTACCAGACAGTGGCTACCGACATGTCGGACATTGCCGACCAGAACTACGATGTAATGTGCTTCTTCAGCCCCGAGGGTATCAAATCGCTGAAATCAAACTTCCCCGATTTTGAGCAGAACGAGATTAAGATTGCCGCTTTCGGGCCAACAACAGCAAAGGCTGTCGAGGAAGCCAATCTGAGGCTCGACATCAAAGCCCCGATACCGGAGGCTCCGTCAATGCCAGCCGCACTCGATTTGTTCATCAAGGAACTGAACAAATCGTGCAAGAAGAATTAATGCTAAAAAGCAAATTATTTACACTTATTCAATAACCGATGGCACGGGAAAACCCGTGCCTTCGCTGTTTATCTACTGCTTACCCTAGCACAATGCCAGTTCCAATACGGCCAAGAGTTTGGTTTCTTCGGTACGAGAAGAACCCGTGCGGCCCGCATTTGGTACAGTGGCCCGATGTTTCGATGTTTTGTGGCAAAACGCCTGCCTGTTCCAACTGAAGACGATTGGCTAGCACAAGGTCGATATGTGGTTTGGGCCAATTTGAACGACGCAGAACGGCTTCGGGCCAACGGCTGAAATGCTCAGCCACATCGTCGCCAACTTCGAAGCAGCACGCGGCAATGCACGGTCCAATGGCGGCCACCAAATTGCTGGGATTTGTTCCAAACTCGCGACTCATTTTCTCGACGGTCAGGCCGACTATGCCATTAGCCGTACCGCGCCAACCGGCGTGAATGGCTGCTGCCGAGTGAGTTGCCGGGTCGTAGAGCAGCACGGGCACACAATCGGCTGTGAGAACCATCAGACAAATGCCTTTGCAATTGGTAATCAAGGCGTCGGTGCAGGGAATTCGACTGTCAATGTCCACACTTCCGCGACCGGCATCGGCATCGGTCACAACGGCGATGTTAAGGCTGTGAGTCTGCTCACCGGTTACCAATCGGTCAATTTCAAAACCAACTGCTTGTGCCAATCGTTGGCGGTTGGCGGCACCACCTTCCGACCGCAGATTGATGTCAGTCAGCGAACTGTTACCGCTCGTAACAAAATGTTTTATCGCGCCATGCTTGTCGAGATTGCCAAAGGTGAAAAACGGAAAATCAGTTGAATGTAGGTTCATAATCAGCAATTAAAGTTTCACCAAATCGACCACCGTGAGCGTTGTACCATCGACACGGAACCGCACATCGAATCCGGCAAACGGCATTCCGAATGTTTTGTCAGCGGTGGCCTGCACGGGCGGGCGCGGGTCGTTCTGCAGCACACCAATAAGAGTGTTGGCCATTTCGTCGCCTATCGCACTGCGGAACTGGTCGGGCAGTACAACATCCAAATGGCTGAATTCCACTTCATCGACAAAGCCTGAGCGGGCGTCGGGAATGCTGTCAGCATAGGTTATGTAGGGTTTAATGTCGATTATGGGCGTGCCGTCCATAAGGTCGGCGCCGCGCACGCTGATGACGGGCCCTTCGGGTGTGTCGTAGTCGATTTTCTCAATTCTGACAGCCGACAGCCCTATTGGGTTCGGTCGGTACGGCGAGCGCGTTGCAAATACGCCTACGTGCGTATTTCCGCCCAAACGTGGCGGGCGCACAAGCGGACTGTTAGGTTGATGCTTGTTGGCCGAGAAAAGCCAAATGAGCCACAAATGCGTGTATTTTTCGATGCCGCGAATGTAATCGGTGTTGCGATACGATGGCTCGAAGACAATTCTGCCACGCAACGATTCCACCACACCGCTCTGCCGTGGGATGCCGAACTTGCTTGGGAAGTCGGTTCTGATGTGTGCTATAGGTTCTATTTCAACTCTTTCAGCCATTCGTCGGTCTTCTTTTTGATGGTTTCCTCATCGAATCCGTAGTATGTTATTTCCCACAAGACAAACGCCACAATTTCGGGGTGCGAGAAGTTTGTAAATGCCGTTTTATCGACTAACATTCCCAACACGTCAGCCCATGGCATAACGGTTACGCTGCAGGCCTGCCGTTTGTTAACGGCCGTTATCTCAACCCCCGATTCTTTGGTGTGTTTGATTTTGAGTTTGCAGGGATTAAGCTGCGGCTCAATGGTTTGCAACTTCAGGAACGCACGCCGGAATCCGGTCATACTCGACTGATATTCGGGAAAATAGAGCATCAGCGTAGCCTCAACCGACAACCAACTTTGCGTTTTTATGAGTTCGCCAAACAGCATTCCGCATTTGTTATTCCAATCGTAAATATACTACTTTATTTATGGAAGAAGTGAAATTGCTCACCCGTCTGCTATTTACGAGTCCTCACAATAATCAGATACATGGCGGCCGCCACTGCGACAAGCGACAGCACAACTGTAAACAATGGTTTAATGTTGAGACAAGCGTCGAGTTTGATACCACCCCACACTCCTAAAAAAATAATGCCAAGCATTTCGAACGCAACGCCCGAAAACTTGGCATAATTGTCAAGGTTGTTTTTCAGATTGTCATTTTTCTGCGGCATTGGCCTGCGCTTTGCCGTCCATCTTGCAGTTTCCGGTGAAGGTTGCGCCCGGCTCAATGGCGAGTTTTGTAGTAGAAATGTCACCCAAAACCGAAGCCGTGCTCTTAAGCACCAGTAGTTCAGCAACAAAAATCTTTCCGTCTATCTTGCCCTCAACCTCCGAGTTTTTGCAAGTTATCTGTCCGTTGATGTCGCCTGTAGGTCCGACAACAATTTTTCCTGAGATATTGATGTTTCCCGTTATTTTTCCATCGATACGTATATCGCCCTTGCAGTCGATGTCGCCCTTGATGGTTGTGCCTGCGCCAATGATATTAATCTGGTCGCGAAGCGATTCTGTTTCTTTAGCCATATCAGTAATACATTGATGTTTATCAAATGGAGTGCCCAAAGATAATCTTTTATGCGATTTACAAAACCTATTGTCGGCAATCTTACATTTTTACCCTACAACTTTTAACTTTGTATTTATGATTATCCACATCGATTGCAATAGTTTTTTTGCCAGCTGCGAGGTGGCCTTCCACCCCGAACTCTATGGCAAGCCGGTGGCCGTTGCCAACATCAACGAGGCCGGCGGAGGGGTTATTCTGGCTCTTACGGCCGAAGCCAAACGGCTTGGGCTGAAACGCGGCATTCCGGTTTTTCAGGCAAAAAAACTCATTCAGGAAAGAGGTGTGGTTCTGCTGCCTACTAACCACGACAAATATCGTAAAACTTCAAATAAGATAATGCAACTTGTTGTTGAACAAGATATTATACAAAACTTTGTTCAATACAGCATAGATGAGTTTTTCGGTGAGATACCAATAGACAACGAGGCTGAGGTACGACACTATGTAAGTCTTGTTAAAGACCTTATTCGTAAGGAGACTGACATCCCGGTGAGTTGCGGCTGCTCGCAAACTTACACTCTGGCAAAAGTGGCCACCTGGTACTCAAAGCACTACGATGGATACAAAGGCATTTGCATCTTATCGGAGGCCAACCGCCAGAAGGCCCTTAAATCGCTGCCGGTGGGCGACGTGTGGGGAATCGGACGCTCGTTCGGGCGTTTCATGGCCGACAACAGCATTGCCACAGCCCTCGACTTTGCACAGTTGTCGGAGACGTACGTACGCCATTACCTGAAAACCGGCGGACTGCACACCTGGCAGGAGTTGCATGGCATACGCTCTATCGATATTAACCGCGACCCCGTGCAGAAAAGCATGTCGCACTCACAGACTTTGGCCTACATGACCGATGACAAGCAGCGCCTGCGTGAACTGGTTTCGGAATTTACATCGAAACTAGCCCGAAAACTGAGGGAACAGAAAAGCATGTGCCAGACTGTTACCGTTTTCATCCGTACAAACCGTCACCGCACCGACCTCCCACAATATTCGGCCGGCGACTCGCGCAAACTGGTATCGCCATCACAAGACACCCGCGACATCATGAACACGGCTCTCCAACTGCTCGACAGCCTGTTCATTCCAGGATTCATGTACAAGAAAATCGGAATTATTCTTTCCGATATCACCCCTGCCGAAGCCATGCAAATGGACCTTTTCAGCGGCAACGACATCTTGAAAAGCAAGAAACTGATGCAGGCTCTCGATGACATTAATCGGAAATACGGCGACAAAGCCATTCACAGCGCATTGGTGCCAGACGTTAGACAGTCGGAGATTAGTGACGATGAGTCGGCAGAAAAAGCAGAAGAGCCCCAACAGCAGCGGGAAAAGCCACATTCATAAGCCACACAACAGCGGTGGCGGTTACTATTTGAGCCGGCTGTCCGCCAATTGGCATTATGAAAAGCAAAGCCATTGAGCCTCGCACACCCCACTCAACAAGCGCAAAAGAGGGTATTACCGACACAAAGCAATACATAAGGGATACGGCGCAGAATGCAGTCGCAAAAGTAAGATGCAAGCCAGTAGAGGCGAGCACCAGGCCGAACTGAAGCATGAACACCGCACTTCTGAGCAACGACAAGCACAACGCCGCAGCAAGCTGCCCTGGCGAATGCTGCCCGGCAGCCCTTACAAACTTCTCGAACCACGGCCACCGCCCGAAACTGAAACGTGAAGCAGCCCTTCCTCCAAAAAAATAAATTCCTACCAACAATGCTGACGCCACCAGAAGAACCACCATCACAAGTGCTCGGCAACTGGCCGTCCACAACAGAAAATCGGGCAACACTGACCAGCCAGTGCCAAACGCCACAACTCCAAACACTGCTATAGCAAGCATCTGCGCATATGCACCCACAAATGACGACATGGTTCCTGCTGAACGATTTTCGGGCTCCAGCAACGCAATACGGCCGGCAAAATCGCCCACACGGTTGGGTGTGAGCATCGACACCGCCAACCCTGACAAAACCGATTTCAACGCCTGCCATGCCGACAGCGGTTGCAGATTCGCGGTAAGTACCCGCCATTTTGCAGCCTCCGTCAGCCAATTGAAAGGCATGAGCAGCACAGCAGCAACCAGAGGGGAAATATCAACCACCGCAAAATCGGCCTGCACCCCCGCCCTGACCTGCTCGTGAATCTTGAACGCAATAAACGCCAACGAGACCACGGCCACAACAACGCGTAATATTGTGCTTAACTTGCTTTTCACAATCTCTGCTCCGATTTCAAAAGGTTGCTAAAATAGCAACACTGCGTTTAAAACGCCAAGTTACAACCGAAAAATATCAATACTAAAATTCACCAATTAGACTTATCTTTGCACGCTTAAAAATAACACGATGTCTGACGCAGGAAAATATCTGTCTAGCATAAATTCGCCTGACGACCTCAAGAAATACAAAATTGAGGAACTGCCAACCATTTGCGACGAATTGCGCCAGTATATCATCGATGTTGTGAGCAAGCACCCCGGCCATTTTGGTTCAAGTTTAGGTGTAGTTGAGCTCACGGTTGCCCTTCATTATGTGTACAATACGCCTTACGACCAGCTTGTTTGGGATGTGGGGCACCAAGCCTACGGACACAAGATTCTGACCGGCCGCCGCGACCAATTCCCATCGAACCGGCTGCTGCACGGCATTTCGGGATTCCCGAAGCGCAGCGAGAGCGAGTACGACTCGTTTGGTGCCGGACACGCATCAACCTCAATATCAGCTGCTTTAGGATTGGCCATGGGAGCCAAGCTCAAAGGAGAGACCGACCGCAACGTGGTAGCCATTATTGGCGATGGCTCGATGACCGGCGGTTTGGCCTTCGAAGGACTGAACAACGCTGGTGTGCAAAAGACCAATCTGCTTGTCATTCTGAACGATAACAACATGGCCATCGACCCAAGCGTGGGCGCTTTCAAAGACTATCTGGTCGATGTCTCGACATCGCAGCGATACAACAAACTGAAAGACGACGTTTGGAAAGTGCTGGGAAAAATGAATCGTTTCGGACCTAACACTCAGGCTCTTATACAAAAAATCGACCATGGTGTCAAGGCTATTCTGATGAAGCAGGGCAACTTGTTTGAGGCTTTGAATTTCCGATATTTTGGTCCAATCGACGGCCACGATGTCATCTATCTCACGAAAGTGCTCGAAGACCTGAAACGCATTCCGGGACCGAAACTGCTGCACATTAAAACGGTGAAAGGCAAGGGATTCCCGCAGGCCGAGCAAGACCAGACCACATGGCACGCTCCAGGACTTTTCGACAAGGAGACAGGCGAAATCATTAAAGGCAAAACCGACAACCGTCCGCGCTATCAGGACGTGTTCGGGCACACACTGCTTGAACTGGCCGAGCGCAATCCGAAAATTGTGGGCATCACACCGGCCATGCCTACAGGCTGCAGCATGAACATTATGATGGAGAAACTGCCCGAACGCACGTTCGACGTGGGTATTGCCGAGGAGCATGCGGTAACGTTCGCCGCCGGACTGGCCGCGCAAGGCATGGTGCCGTTCTGCAACATCTACTCGTCGTTTATGCAGCGCGCCTACGACCAGATTATTCACGATGTGGCCTTGCAAAACCTCAACGTTGTCTTCTGCCTCGACCGAGCAGGAATTGTGGGTGCCGATGGTCCGACTCACCACGGAGCCTTCGACCTGGCCTTCATGCGCAGCATTCCGAACATGACCATTGCCGCCCCGATGGACGAGCACGAGTTGCGCAACATGATGTACACCGCGCAGCACAAGCCTATGGGACCGCTCTCAATACGTTATCCACGAGGAAAAACGCCTGGCGACAACTGGCATGGAGAGTTTGAACTTGTTCCGATAGGAAAGGCCCGTACCATCCGCGAAGGCACCGACCTGGCTATTCTTACTATTGGCAACACTGGCAATTTTGTCAACGAGGTTGCCGACAAAATTCTGGCGCACGGCATCGACTACGCCCACTATGACATGCGATTTGTCAAGCCATTGGATACCGAACTGTTACTCAACGTTTTCAAGCGGTTCAATAAAATCATTACTGTAGAAGACGGAGTGCTGAACGGCGGCTTTGGAAGCGCAATTCTTGAGTTTATGGCCGACAACAATTTCACGGCCACTGTTCTCCGTCTGGGCATCCCCGACAAGTTTGTGGAGCACGGCGCATCGCACGAGCTGTATGAGATTTGCGGCTACTCACCCGACAATATATACGAAAGCGTGGTGAAAATAATGCAACCCACACCCGACCTTCATGTGGGGCATCGCATCAAGCTCTTCAATGCTTTTCATTTTCTGAAGCAATAGGTCAGGAATCCTGACCGCAAATGCTCACGCATTGCAGTTTCCTCATCGTCACACATTTAGCATAACTCAGTCACTGTTTTCGTCGAACGGCACCTCCGATAAAATACTGATTTCCTGATTGGTAACAGGATGCACAAACTCTATTTCAGCGGCATGAAGCATAAGTCTGCTGGCCGGAGCTCCATAGAGATTATCACCTACAATAGGGCAATTAAGCCCCCGACAATGGGCTGCGTGAATGCGCAACTGATGAGTGCGTCCGGTTTCGGGATAGAAATTCACCAATGTACGACCTTTGGCACGACTAACAACCGAAAACCTCGTTATAGCAGACTTGCCAAGCTCTGGATCAACCATTTGGCGCGGACGATCATCGGGGTTTGGCCGGAGAGGAAGGCTAATAGTACCGCTGTCGGTTTTTAAAATACCATCGAGCAGCGCCACATAGCGCTTTTTTACAGCACGGCTCGCAAACTGCCGCTGTAGAGTGACAAATACCGGTTCAGTCTTGGCAATGAGCAGTATGCCCGACGTGTCCATGTCGAGACGATGTACTACCAACGGACCGTTGGCATCGGCAAACATCTCTTTTACAATGGAATATACCGACTCAGCATGTTCCTTTCCCGGCACCGACGGCAGCCCGGCAGGTTTGTCAATGGCAGCTATCCATTTGTCGTTATAGATGATTTTCAGTTCCGTTTTGGGTGTTTGGCGTAAACGGTTTGGCTCAACATCGAGTCCTTGCAACATAAAGTTCAGTATCGGCTCGCACTTGCTGTGACAGGCAGGATAGAACATACCATGCCTACGGATTTCGCCTTCTGGCGACTGTCCCCACCAAAACTCAGCCATGGCAACAGGCTGATAACTGTTAACAAAAGCGTACTGGAGCAGTTTTGGGGCAGCACACTCACCCGCTGCAGCAGGCGGCTCTGTGCCTCGCTCGTCGGCAAAGATGAGTCTGACCGTTTTGCTTTCTCCGCGGGCGTTCCTAACCACATATTGATTGAAAAGCCACGCTTGCAGCATTTCCGATTTTTGCCGGCGCAACTCTCTCAACTTGGTTATTTCTGCTTTCACCTCAGAGACATCTTCTGTGGCCGCCTCAATACGAGCATGCCACTGGCGCTCAAGGCGTTTGAGCTCGGCCTTCTCGTGCTGGCTCTGACGTATAAGCTGTGCCCGCTGCTCGTCGGAAAGTGGCTGGCTGCGCATGGCGTCGCGTTGTGCCTTGTGCTGACGGATGGCGGTTTTGGCCTCCGCTATTTCTCTTTCCGACTGCTGTTTCATAAGCGTCAGCCGAGTTTCCGCCTCACGAAAGGATGGATTTTCCTCGAGGGAGGCAATCTGGCTGTTGACGTCAGATATCGATCGCTCCTCGGTGCGGAAATATCCGTCGGGCAGCGAAATATCGTAAATTGGAGGAACAAAAAAATTGTGGCATGAACGTCCGCCAATATTGCCCGAAAAGGCTGCCAAAAAGCCCAGCTGTCCGGCAGTGTCTCTAACTATCAGCACCCCGAACATCTTGCCCAGGCTCAGTTCATCAGACCAGTCGGTTCTTGTTTCAAGATATTGTCGTACTTGATCGGCGGCCAATACTGCAAGAGGATGGGGAGTGTAGCAGAACGGGCACGTAAAAAGTTTTGGTAAGACCGTATCGACGGGTATTTCAGAAAAAGGATGGAACAACTGACAAACGATTTGTACAAGATTTTACTTTTATAACCGATTGTAAATCCGAAGATTTGCTAATATTATCTAAAGCAAAAATTTAAAATACCGACTACCAGCGAACCCAATTAAACCAACTCGCGGCTACTGTACTGCTGCGGATTCTTGCGAATGGCGTTGGCCAAACCACGGAACTCGTCCTGTTCAAATTCCTCTTTGGTGAGTTCGTAATAGTGCGACGAGCCGTCGCTGAAAACAACTTCCATCACAACCGAGCCGCTTTTCTTGTAGACGGCATAGTTGTTCATGAAAAAGTCGATTTGATTTTTGCTTCTAACAATCTGAAGTTTAGGATTTTGAGAATTAATGTTCTTCTCTTCGATTTCGTTCTGCTCTTTGTTTTCCATTTCTTTAAAATTGTTTCATCTGTTTCAGGCCCCCGTCCTTTCAGCAGAAGCCTTTCCCAAAGGCCGCGCAATATAGCCAACGTTGCCAAAAATGCAAAAACAAAATAGATATTTGGCAATGGACAGTTGACAATGGACATCAGACCACAGACAACAGTCACCAACCCAAAACCTAACACCCAATACCCGACAAAAAAAGCCCCCGCAGGATTGCGGAAGGCTTTTTATAGTAACAATGCGGCGGCATCAAACCACCATGATATCCTGTTCTTTTTTCTTGATCAGCTCATCGATTTTGGCAATGTAACTGTCGGTGAGTTTCTGCATCGAATCTTCGGCGTCTTTCGCCAAATCTTCGGCCAGGCCGTCTTTCTTCATCTTTTTGAAAGCTTCGTTCGAGTCTTTGCGGACGTTGCGGATAATGATTTTGGTGCTCTCGCCCTCCTGCTTCGCCTGCTTTACAAGGTCGCGGCGACGCTCCTCGGTGAGAGGCGGCACATTGATGATTATTGACTCGCCGTTGTTGGTAGGGTTAAAGCCCAGGTTCGACACCAGAATGGCTTTTTCAATCACTTCGAACATTTTCTTCTCCCACGGCTGGATTTTGATTGTGCGGGCATCGGGAACTGTCACGTTCGACACCTGCGACAGGCTCATCTGCGAGCCGTAGTAGTCAACCATTACATTGTCGAGCACCCTGATATCGGCCTTTCCGGCACGAATGTGGGCGATTGAATCTTCAAGAAAATCAACTGCCTTGGTCATCTGCTCCTTGGCCTTGTCGATTTGTTTTTTTACGTCTTCTTGTGTCATAGCCGTATGTGTTAAATAGTTACTAATGTTCCGATGTTTTCGCCCTTAACCACTTTGATAAGGTTGCCGGGCTTGTCCATGTTGAAGACCACAATCGGCAGGTTGTTTTCCTTGCACATTGTGGTGGCGGTGAGGTCCATCACTTTCAGGCCGCGGTTGTAGATCTCGTCGTAGGTGATGGTGTCGAATTTGGTTGCTGTGGGGTCCTTTTCAGGGTCGGCGGTATAGATTCCGTCAACGCGGGTGCCCTTGAGCATAACGTCGGCCTCAATCTCAATTCCGCGGAGCGATGAGCCGGTGTCGGTGGTGAAATACGGGTTGCCCGTTCCGGCCGAGAAGATGGCCACCTCGCCGTTGTTCAGCGCCTCGATGGCTTTCGGCTTCGAGTAGAGTTCGCCGATTGGCTCCATGCGGATGGCGGTGAGCACGCGAGCCTTCTGCCCGATGCTCTCGAGCGCCGAGCAGAGCGCCATTGCGTTAATCACGGTAGCAAGCATTCCCATCTGGTCGCCCTTATAGCGGTCGAAACCTTTCGATGCGCCGCTCAGACCGCGGAAGATGTTGCCGCCACCAATCACAATACCAATCTGCACGCCAAGATCGGCAATCTCCTTAATCTGTTTTGCGTACTCGCCCAGACGTTGCGGATCGATGCCGTAACCTTGCGCTCCCATCAGCGATTCACCGCTGAGTTTCAACAATATACGTTTGTATTTTGCCATGATTCGATTTAATGTTTTTTGCAATTCAAATATGGGATAAAATTAGCAGAATTGTTGAAGATTTAAGATTTATGACAGAAGTTTTTAAAGTTCGTGCAAAAACCGTGCATACATTTAATCATCAAGCATATAAACATGCCGATTTTTCAATCGGACACCACCCGTCCAATGTAAAAGCGGACGCTATTATGGCCCTGTCGGGGCGGAAATAGTCCGAAAACTCCGATTTTATTCTATCGAATAACGTAAAAATTATCAAACCACTTAAATATGCAATATCAAAATGATTATGTTTGTAAATTATTGATGTATGCAAAAAATGAAGCGTTTTTCCGTATTATTGTCCATCGTTGCTGCCTCATTAGCCGTGTCGGCACAAGACATTGAAATTGAGGGCAATCAGTGCATTGGCGAGAACCTTAAGTTCAAGTTCAACTTGGCTAACCGATACGATTCCTTCTCATGGAATTTCGGCGACCAATCCACCTCAGACGACAAGGAACCGCAACACTCCTATTCGGCTGCAGGAACATATACGATTAAATTCTCGGCCAATTCGAACGGAAAAGACGAGGTAACCGGCTCAAAAACAATAACCATAAACGCCCTGCCGAAGATTGGTTTCGACATTGACACCACAGCGCAACGCAACGTCAAAACCTTTGTGGCTAATTCAAACTCGAACAACTATGTTTTTGGATGGGATTTCGGTGACGGATCGACTGCAGACGGAGTTAGCACGGAGCATATGTACAGTGCGCCAGGCACTTACACTGTCACGCTTACCACAACAGACAATCAGAACTGCAGTGACACAACCGTTCAGTCGGTCTATATCGAAGCATCGAGCAAAGTGCCCAACGTGTTCACACCTAACGGCGATGGCCAAAATGACTTTTTTATGATCTCGGCCAACGGAGCACGACTGAAACTTGAGATTTTCAACCGCTGGGGCTACAAAATGTTCAGCCGCACAGGCACCGAAAACATTGTCTGGGACGGCTACAATCCACAAGGCACTCTGGTGTCGCCCGGAACTTATTTCTACGTTATCACAGTTGAGGAAGGTTCAACAGACTATAATCCGCTAAACGGCTACATTACAGTATATTATTAATTTCTGCTACATGCTGAAGTTATTATACCATCGCATTTTCACAATAAAAAATGTCGAACTGCTGACAATTATTCTTTTGTGCATTACTGCGGTGGGTATGCCGTTGTCGCGATTCATGATGAGCTTTGGCACCGTAGCGGTTGCCATAGAATGGGTCATCAGCGGCAATTGGAAGTATAAATTCAACAATCTGAAACAGAATCTTTTTCTATGGCCGATTATGGCGTTGCTGGTCCTCCACCTGCTGTGGCTGGGCAGAACCGCCAATTTCAGCATAGCCCTGCACGACTTCAGCGGCAAACTTCCGCTACTGTTTTTCCCGCTCATAATTGGTTCGCTTCAGTTGTCACGCAAGCAAATGCTGATTATTCTGCAGGTTTTTGTTGCAGCCGTGGTAATCAGCACATTAGTCAGCCTTTGTGTTCACTTGGGCATATATGTGCCTAAGAGAAAACCGGTTGTCAACTACCGCGACATTTCAATTTTTGTCTCGCACATCCGTCTTGGCATAATGTGCGTGATGTCGGTCTGCATTATGATATACATATGGCTAGAGCCGAGTATCACACTGAAAAGGTGGCATAAAGTATTGATAGTTGTCACTTCCGCTTGGCTCCTATATTTCACAACACTGATTCAGACAGCCACCAGTTGGGTTGCGACACTAGCTGCAATTGTGGTGCTGATTGTGGTGAAACGCCAGTATATAAAACAATGGATTTATTACAGCGTTCTTGCCGTGATTGTGGCAGGAATTGTCATTACCGTATTGTTTGTAAGAAACATATACAACAACATGAATCATATTCGTGACACAAACGACAATCCGCCCGAATTGACTCAACAAGGCAATCGCTACGAGCACAACATGAGAAGCGATTTTACCGAAAACGGATATTATGTGTATCGGTATGTATGTCTGGAAGAACTTGAAAAAGAATGGAATAAGCGCAGCAGCATCGCTTTCGGCAATATCGACGGTAAAGGTCACCCGATTAAAAATTCGCTGATGCGGTATATGACATCTAAAGGATTGCCAAAAGACAGTTGCGGTGTATGGCAACTCACCGAAAAAGACATTAAAGGAATTGAGAATGGTTTTACAAATTACATATGTACCGAAAAGTCAAGAATTTACAATCGCATATATGAAGTAATTTGGGAATTCGACCGCTACCTGAACCACAACGACCCCAACGGCAAATCGGTTTGCATGCGAATTGAGTTTTTCAAAGCCGGCATGCACATCATTAAAAAACACCCATGGCTTGGTGTTGGCACAGGCGGAAACGTTGAGGCTTTTCCTCAAGCCTATGAGGAAATAAACTCTCCACTATACGAAGAGTACCGATTCTATGCTCATAATCAATATCTTACTTTTATAATAACACTGGGGTTCGTAGGATTTCTGCTGGCAATTATATGCATGATTGCGCCTCTGTTTATGGCAAAATCATCCGATTTTCTGCTGGTTACATTCTGCACCATCATGTTTGTGTCGATGCTCGACGAGGACACATTAACCCGTCAGCTGGGCTGCATCATGTTCGCAATGCTTTATGCGTTGGCTTTGATGCTGGCAAAAAACAAATCCGACGGATCGAGCAAAACAGCTGAATCTTAATGATTTAACCAACCACCATTCGCACATTTGCGCTTAGCAAACTAATTCAACTCGGCTTACACCAGTTGTGTCTTTCGATACAATCAATTGTTTATCAATACGTTTCAACGCATCTACGTGCGAGATGATGCCCACAAGTTTGTTGCCCTCGGTGAGGCCGTTAAGGGCTTTCAGCGCCTGTTCAAGCGAGTCGCTGTCGAGTGAGCCGAAGCCTTCGTCAACAAACATTGTGTCGAGCTGGATGCCGCCCGCGTTCGACTGAATCTCATCGCTCAAGCCAAGCGCCAGCGACAGAGACGCCTTGAACGATTCGCCGCCCGACAATGACTTGACATCACGCTCAGAGCCATTGTAATGGTCAATCACGTCCAAATCCAATCCGCTCTGTGCACTGTTATTAGACGCTAACTCCTTGCGTTTCAACTCATACTGGCCGTTCGACATTATCATAAAGCGAATGTTGGCACGGCTTATTATGCGGTCGAAAAACGACATTTGAACGTAGGTCTCGAATTGTATTTTCTGCTTTCCTTTGATGCCTCCGGAAGCTGTCTCGCTAAGTACGTTTTTCCATTGGAATTCAGTTTGCAAGGCTTGCAGCTTTGCGCCGGTGGCTTCGATATTTTTCAGGCTTTTTGAATTCGAATCGAGACGGATTTCAAGCTTCTGTTTGTGCTGACTCTTTGTATTTATTTCATTTTCAACTTGTTGCCTGGCGGATTGCATCTCCTCTTTGTTGATTTTGCTGCCGTCTTTAGTTTGGTCTTGCAGCCCTTTAATTATGCCGTTCAGCTCCCGAATTTCACTGTCGCATTTGCTGTAATTTTCTGTGGCTGTGGAATTTGCTTTGTCAATGGCCGTGCGTTCGGTTTCAAGTTTCTGAATCTCGTTTTGCGCGGCCTGTTTGCTGGCGAATTCCAAATCTTTCTTTAGCGCTGCAATAGCTTCGGCGGAGGCTTTGTGCTGCGCCTCAAGTCCTGAAATCTGCACGGTCAAATCGGTTGCACGCTTTTTCTCGGCATCGGTTTGGTTCTGCAGTTGGGGTATAATCTCATCGTTCAGTTTTTTGCGACGCTCAACGGCTGTCTGCATTTTCACAATCTCGGCTTTTAAACTTTGCAACCGTTGCGAAGTTGCAGTTTTCTCATTGCCAATTGTTTCATCCGTAATGTTTTGCGCATTGCTGCCAAATATTTCGGCAATCTGGTTATTCACATTTTTTTCCAGCGATTCGCAGTCGGTTTTTTGCTTGGTACACGTTATTTGTCCTTCGTTGACGCGCCCATCAATCTTATCAAATTCAACTTTCAACGCCTTAACTTCCTCTTTTGTTGGCGCATTTTCAGGCATTTCAGCAGTTTTCGGATGATGTGTCGAACCGCACACCGGACACGGCTGCCCATCTTTCAGTTCCTTTGCCAGAATTCCAGCTTGCGAGAGCAGGAAAAGTTCGTTTTTGCTCTCATATTCAGCAAGTTTGGCTCTTCTCTCTAAAATGAGTTTTTCTAATCCTTCTTGCCATTTTTTCAATTTGCTTTTTTCTGACGTAAGTTCGGTTTGCGCTTCAGACAAGGCTGTCAACTGCGTCAGTTTGCGCTCAATATCTTTCTGTTCCGATTCCAACTTAACTTTCTGTTCAGCGGCGTTTTCCAATTGTGCAAACTCTGTTTTCAGCGTTTCAAGATTGGCCGCAAAGTCGTTTGCGTTTTTTTCGGCTGCCGCCTTTCCGGTTGTGGCGGTCTGTAAATCCGTTTCGAGTTTTTTGAGCTGATTTTCAGCTTTTTCAAGCTCATCGTATTTATTCAATACGGCGTTTATCTGTGCAATGCGACCAGTTTTTGCTTCCTGCTCGGGTTTGCAGGCCTCGGCCGCTTGCTTTTGGCTTTCCAAATCTTTCAGCAACAACGTTTTTTGCTCAAGTTGTATTTTGCTTTCGTTAAGCGATTTAACATTTTTTTCATACTCTTCCTGAACGGCTAACTCCTTTGCTATCGCTATCTTTTTATTGTCCAATTCGGTCAGCTCAGCATCAATCGCAGTTTTGGCTTCTGCATCACGTTTCAACTGCTCACGTAATTGCTCAACAACCAACTCAACAGGCTGGTTTTCAGTGTCGAAATCCTCAATAACAACATCCTCGATATACTGGCTGACGCTTTGTTTTGCTTTGTCGAGTTCAGACCAAACCTTATCTGATTCGTTTTTAAGCTCTACTTGAAAATTTTTGTAGATATCCGTTTTAAATATCTCCCTAAAAATTTTGATTCGGTCTATTGTTGGTGTTGTTATCATTTTCATGAAATCGCCTTGCGCAATCATTGCGATTTGTTTGAACTGTACCGGATCCACACCCATTATTTCTTTGATTTTGGCGTCAGCTTTGTTGTCTGAAAAAACTTGTCCATTAGGCGTGTAAAGCGTCACATTCGAGTCTTCTGTGGTGGTTCCTTCGCCACGCTTCTTAAGACGTTCGTAAGGCGGATTGCGGCGGATTCTGTATTGTCTGCCGGCATATTCAAACTCCAATTCGACAAAGGTTTCCATATCTTTTTGAGCATTTTCCGAACGCATCATTTCGGGTTTGCGGTTCTCACCGCTTGCCTTGCCGTAAAGCGCGTAAACTATTGCGTCAAAGATAGTTGTCTTGCCTGCGCCGGTGTTGCCAGTTATCAGATAAAGGCCGCTTCGCCCCAGCTTTGCAAAGTCGATTGTTGTTTTTTCGGCGTATGACCCAAAAGCCGACATTGTGAGTTTTCGTGGTAGCATATTTATTCCGATTTTTTGTTCTGTACTCTTTCCATTATCTCGTTTATAAACGACTGTTGCTCAGCCGTTAGCGACGATTCACCGTTCTGCATCTCGTAAAATTCGGCAAACAGCTCAGTGGGGGTTTTCTGTTCTGTGGCGTCGATGTCATTCACCACAATGCTATTGGTCCGCGTGCGCTTGTTGTCGTAGTGCACCTCCATAATGTTATGGTAGATAGTGCGCAGCCTGCTGATGGCGTCCGGGATGTCATTTTCATCGGTGAGGGTTACTCGCACATAACTTTCGCGCAGCTCCGGCTTGCTATCGTAGTACTGAAGCGCTGTCAGTTCATTGTACGTGCCTCGCAAATCAACCCAGTCGTGCAACTGGGAAGTGGGTATAAAATCGAACTTAACGCCGCCATTTGCGTCTATATCGGCTATTGTAATTGTTTTATTATCATTCACTTCTGAGAACGAATATTTTAGCGGACTGCCGCTGTATCTTATTGCCGGTCGTTCGCAACTTTGCGGGCGGTGCAGATGGCCGAGAGCTACATAATCGAAATCGGCAAACACCTGAGCGTCAACATTATCCAATCCGCCGACAATGGTTTCCTCCGATTCGGAGCGTACGGCGTTGGTCACAAACTGATGGCAGATGAGCACGTTGCGTATGCTTTTGTCAATATTCATTTTGGCAATGGCCAGGCGCATAGCATCGGTGTATGAGTTAATCTCCTCGTTCTCAAAAAAATGACGGACGACCACTGGCTTTATAAATGGCAGCATATAGAACGCCACAAGTCCGCCTTTATCGCTGATAATCACTGGTTTGACATCGCCTTTATAAACTGGCGACAGATGTATGTTCTGACGGTCCATTATCTGCGCGCCAAAGGCTATTCGCTCAGGAGAGTCGTGGTTACCGCTGATGATGAAAATGTGCGCGTCGGGAACTGCTGATTCTGAGAGATTTGTAAGAAACTCGTCGAACAGTTGCACCGCCTCAGCCGACGGCACGCTTTTATCATAAACATCGCCTGCAATCAGCACAGCGTCAGGCTTTTGCTGCCGCACAACATCGCAAATCTGCTCCAAAACGTGCCGTTGCTCATCAATCATCGAGAAACCATTAACGTTCTTGCCAATATGCAAGTCGGAGGTGTGGATTATCTTCATAGTAATCGTTATTGTTGCCGACTAATCTAATCGAAAAAGGCGTCGATGGGCGCGGATATTTTTCAACAAAATCGGTCGGCAGGGTTTGCTAATCTTTTGCGCCTTTGCGGGCATTCTCATATTCGTTTAATTTTTAATTGTTTAACTAAAATTTTTGCAAATAAAACGCCAACCTAAGCGAAATTGAAGCAGAGGTTTGAAAAATTTTTGAAAATTTTTGCCTTACCACAAATAAAACGAATCCAAAGAATTAAAAATCAGGAATTTAATTAGTTTAGGTTAATTTGGTTAGAAAAAAAACG
Source organism: Salinivirgaceae bacterium (assembly GCA_017650325.1). GTDB lineage: Bacteria > Bacteroidota > Bacteroidia > Bacteroidales > SZUA-534 > RUG13583. The sequence continues at coordinate 26,868 of JAGCFC010000231.1, forward strand.
CCTTTAAGCGGCAAATTTTCCTTTTCGGCTAAAATCGGGTTGAATCGGTTAGAGCAAAAACACCATCGGAATTTTGTGGTTAATGGAAATAAAAAAGGCCGTCCTAAATCTGAACAGCCTCTTTTGTGATTTGTACCCGGAGCCGGTCTCGAACCGGCACGTCCATTACTGGACACAGGATTTTAAGTCCGGCGCGTCTACCAATTCCGCCATCTGGGCAACCTTAGTATAGAACAAAAAAAAAGAGCGAGAAACGGGACTCGAACCCGCGACCCCGACCTTGGCAAGGTCGTGCTCTACCAACTGAGCTATTCTCGCGTTTGCGGTTGCAAATGTATGGCAAAATACGTTTCGTGCAACAAA
>JAGCFC010000232.1 GCA_017650325.1 Salinivirgaceae bacterium
ATAATCAACGTGATAGTAGATTCCCCAACCGCCTTTGCGCTGGCGTTCGGCGGCAGTGGGCAGTTTGCGGACATCGCCCCAATTATCGTCGCTCAAAAGAATAATCACATCGTCAGGCACACGCAGGCCCAAATCGTAATAGGTCTGCACTTCTTTGTAGAGCGCCCAAACCTGCTGCCGCTCGCTGGCAGGACGGCCCGTAACATCGGCAATTATTTTTCGCTGATTATCAATAATATCCTCAAGCAAACGCTTATTTTTCTCATCATCAGAGATATACTCGTCGTCGTGGCCTTCCTTGCCGCCCATCGCGGTATCGCCATCGCCGCGCATACCAATGGTAATCAGGTCCTCGTTGTCCTTCGAGCGCTCGATTCCCTCACGGAAAAACTTATCGATAACGGTTTTGTTCGACGGATAGTCCCAAACGCCGTACTCATCGCGGTGACGCACCCACTCCTGGTGGTTGCGGGCCATCGGCTCGTGGTGCGACGTGCCCATAACAATGCCGAACTCATCGGCAGTGCGGCTATTTTCGGGGTCATCGGCATAGAAAGCCCAACCCCACATTGCTGGCCACATAAAGTTTCCGCGCAGACGAAGAATCAGTTCAAACACATCGGCATAGAAACGGTGGTCGCCGTAATCGGTTCCGTAAGTATTTTTAACCCACGTAGTTAGACAAGGTGCCTCGTCATTCAGGAAGATTCCGCGATATTTCACTTTCGGTGTTTCGAGCACTGTTTTCGCGGCGGTTACAAAAATGCTGTCGTGGTGCACGGTTGGCACGTCGGCCCAAAAATACCACGGCGACACGCCCATCAGCCGCGAAAGGTGGAACATTCCGTAAATGGTTCCGCGCTTGTCGGCGCCCACAATCACAAGTGCGCGCCCGATTTCCTTCGTCGGGTTATCGACAATCTGAATCAGCGACGCTTCCCATTGACCTACCACGTTTTTGACATCTATCTTTTTGTTTTTCACAAGTTTATCAATGATTGGGCTTTTGCCGATAGTGCCCACAATCACCGCTTGCGGCGCGGCCGAAACGGCGCTGGCAACTTCGGGCTTCTGCCCCGTCACGCGATTGATATCGTCTGCGAAAATGTTGGCAACTCGTTGAACTCCTGCAAAATCGGACGGGTCAACAACGATTTGTGTGGCATTCAATCGGAAATCGGTGCTACCGCTTCGTTCGAAAGCAATTTGCGAGTTAGATTTCAGTGGCAGAGCAGCCACAAGTGCCATTGCCAACAGCAGGCGTGCTGCAGGCGCATCGGATAAATAGTTCATTTTTAACATTTTGTACAATTTAATCATTCAACTTCTACTCCGATAGAGTCGTTTGAGTGTTTTCGGCGCTAATGTAACGCTAAAATCCGCTTTTCAATGGCTCGCCACCCCGCCAAACTGGCCAAAACAGCAATTATATCTGAAATTGAAAGAGAAAAAACTAATTTTTAAGAGGTGCGGACTGACGATATGGGAACATTGAGATAGAAAAACGTGGGGGAAAAACAAAAACGGCTCTGACTAACGGTGATAGAAATGTTTCGTGGACGTTGGGAGTCGAACCCAATCCTCAAGGTGTAAAACCTTGCCTTCCGTTCCGATTCACAGGCTCTATCCTCAAGAACATTTTTATGCGCAGAGCAGTGTCAGCATAACGCCAAGCCGTGACCTATACATATATAAAAAACAATATTACAATGCCCCAATCAAGTAGAAAGTAGAAATACTATATTTGCATTGATGTTTTAAAACGAAACGATATGGGCACAACTATCGACACTGTTTGGGCAAAAGCACAGCGCCTTTCACCGAGTGAGCGGCTTGCTTTGTCGCGCCGGCTTGCCGAAAGTGTAACAGAAACAGAAAAGGCTCGCCGCGAACGAGTTACAAAAGAAATGGACCAGTTTTTCGGTGGATGGGCAAATGATGAGCGCACAACCGACGAGATTATGGCGCAGATTCGTGCCGGACGCACCAAAAACACGTTCCCAAATATCTGATTATGGCCGATTTAAAATATCTTTTAGATACATCGACTTGTATTGAGATTCTCCGCGGCAACAAACGCATCCGTCAGCACTGTGTTGAAAATAACCAATATTGCTGCATTTCGATAATAACCGCCATCGAATTGCTTTACGGGACATACCGGGCACCAGAGAAATATCGTGAGCAAGAACTTTCGAAAGCCAAAATGTTGATTGATTACTACGATGTTATCGGCATCGACGACATTGCAGATGCCTTTTGCCGCGAAAAAGTTCGATTGGAACTTTCGGGACAAATAGTTGAAGATTTCGATTTGCTGATAGGCATCACCGCGCGCGAGAATAATCTTACAGTTATCACCCACAATACCAAACATTTCTCGCACATCGAAAATCTAAAATACGGCGATTGGTTGGTTTAAATGATAACCCTTATTTCCACCTCTTAAGCCACGCCAACAAGGTAATTGAATGACAAAACTGAAAAAAAATAGGGCAACAATTATTGGCGGGCTTCTTGCCGCAGTTGCCATTCTGCTGCTTTTCAGTTTGATACAATGCCGCCATTCGAAAATGTCGCTGACGTCGATTTTCTGCAACTCTGAAAAATCCGCTTTGGCGAAGTTCCCGCCCGAACCGTTCAGCATTGACACTTTTGCATTTGCCGACAAGAGCCGCAACCGAATCGAAGTGCACGACAACGGCGCGTGGCGTGCTTTCGAGACCAAACTGCTTGCCTGTCTAACAAATGATAGGGCAAGCGTGAGCATTGTCCACATTGGCGACTCGCATCTTCAGGCCGATTTCTTTCCGGGCGAACTGCGCCGGTGCCTTCACCGCACTTTCAATGCTGCGCAACCTGCTCGCGGACTGATATTTCCGTATGCCGTTGCCAAAACAAACAATCCGAACAGTTACCGCGTGGCGTGGAACGGCAATTGGACAACGCGCAAAGCCCTTGAGCAACAATGCCACAATCTTGGACTTTCGGGCATTGAGGTTTCCACTGCCGACACAAGCGCAAACATCAGCATTAAACTGACTGACAACGATATACCCGACTACGGCGGTAATATTTTGCGTGTTTTCTATGGTGCCGAAACGGGTTGTCTGCCGCCGGTTCCGCAAATAGTCCACGACAGCGATTGCGCCGCCACTATCGACACAAATCATTTCTGCATCAATTGGGCACTGCCCCGCCACACCGATTCGCTGACGCTTGCCTTCTGCAATGTCGACAGTCTGCACCCGTTCTGCCTTCAAGGGATTGCGCTAACAACGGACAAAGGCATTGAGTACCACACAATTGGCGTGAATGGTGCGCGTGTGTCATCGTTCCTGAAATGCGACCATCTAGAGGCTCAACTTTCAGTCTTAAAGCCTGATTTAGTGATAGTTTCATTAGGCACAAACGACTCTTATACGAACCGTTTCGATTCAATTGGATTTTGTGCGCAATTAGGGCAATTTGTTGGCGAGATACGCGCGGCTCAACCGAATTGCGCCATTCTGCTTACCACACCCGGGAACAACAAATTCAAAGATAAAACGCTGAACACCAATGCGGTTAGTTGCGCCAACGCCATAAAACTATCGGCGGAAAAACTGAACTGCTGCACTTGGGATTTCAACGCCATTATGGGTTCGCCCGATTCGC
>JAGCFC010000233.1 GCA_017650325.1 Salinivirgaceae bacterium
CTGGCCACGACTATTACAGCGACAGCATCACTCAACTACTGCTCAACCGCTACATTTCCAGCAGCAACATACCCGTTGGCGACGATAACGACGAGGAGGCTTTGAGCGCCCGCCAGATTGAGATTCTGAAACTTTGGGGCGACGGGTTCAGCAATCAGGAGATAGCTGACAAACTGTTCATCAGCGTGCGCACAGTTGAGACGCACAAGAACCATATTATGCAGAAACTCAACTTGAAAAGCACCGTCGATTTGGTGAAATACGCCATCAAGAGCAATATTATCAAGTTGTAAATAAAGGTGTTGGGTGTTGGGTTTTAGGTGTTGGTGGATTTCGAAATCCGTACTCAAAACAGACTTTCGACTGTTTCGCAAAACTTTTCTGAATTATTGATTGTCTGAAGTTTGGCAAAAACCTCGTTCGGGTTGTCAAACCTTTTTGCGAAATATTTCCATAGTTCCTTCAGGCGGTTCAAGGAGTTGCGGGCGCAATACCAGCGAGTAATTTCTGTTGCAAATTGTTTGAATGTGGGCGCGTTGTTAATCGGTAAATTTTTGATTTGTAGGCCGATATGGGGATTGCTGATTGCTCCGCGGCCAATCATATAGCCCTTCAGGTTGGGTAAACTAATGTTGGCTTCGGCAGCACAGGTAATGTCGCCGTTGTAAACAATCGGGTTGAGTGAGCTGCCGGCCGAATCGATGAACGTTTGGCGGTAAGGCTCACCGCTGTATTGTTGTATTGCAGTCCGCGAATGGACTATCAATTCGTTGAGTTTGAATTTATTGAATACATCGATAATGCCGGGAAACTCTTCGGACGAGTCAAACCCTATGCGAATCTTTACCGACAACTCGGGTTTCAGGCGGCTGATGGTGTCATCGAGCAAGCGCTCAAGTTGTTGCAGATTGCGCAACAGAGCGGCTCCGCGTCCTTTTTCAACCACAAATTTTATAGGGCAACCCATATTCCAGTTCACCTTCGGGTAGCCTAAATCGTAGAGAATGTTTGCCATAGCCACGAAAGCGTTGGCGTTGTTGCTCAAAAGTTGCGGCACAAGATTGACGTGCTTCCCGATTTCGGAAAAGCGTCGGGTAATGACTTGCGGTTTGGGTATCGAGCGCTCATCGGCAAGCATATACGGGGCAAAAATCTCGTCGAAACCGCCCACTTTGGCAATGGCGTTCATAAACGGCGCGTCAATCAGGCCCAACAGCGGCGCGAGCTGCACAATTTTCTCTGCCATAGCGGTTTATGGATAAACAACGTTTACAGAGCCTTTGCGCTCGATGGTTTGGCCGTTTTGCAGTTTGGCCCTCATATAATAGAGATAGCCGCCTTCAGTCACGTGCTTGCCGCCGTGGGTGCCGTCCCAACGGTTGTCGGGACTGGTGGAGACAAAAACGCGACCACCATAGCGGTCATAAACAATGAATTCGAAATCAGTTATTTGCGCCGACTTTACCACGGGACCGAAAGTGTCGTTCAAGCCGTCGCCGTTTGGTGTGAATGCCGTTGGCAGCCACAAATCGGCCTTGCGCTCAACACAAACTGTGTTCGATGAACTCAAACGCTCGCCATCTCGTGCTTCAACGCGGATGCAGAAATTTTGCGCGCGTTCGTCGGCCAAATCGTTGAAGTTTAGTTCGAGTTCGGTTTCGGTAATGTCGTTCGCCACATTGTTTTCCGTTGCTCCGTCAACAGAACAGAACACGCGGTATGTCTCATTGTTGGAAAGTGAGCGGTTCCATTTCAATTTTACTGTTTCTGCGTCGGCATCGGCTTCAAGCACAAGTGGTTGCACATCATCTGTAGTAAACAGCGGCTCATAGCAAAAGTCTCTTGCCACCAAAGTGTAACTGGCATTGGTGCTATCGGCGTTGAAAACAAAGGTCGGTTTTGAAAAGTCGGTTATCAGACTGTCAATCATCCAACCGGCAGCACTTTGGACCATAGAATATCCCAACAGGTCGGCTTCTGTGTCGATGTGGCAGTGCAACTCGATAGTACCCTGACGGTTCAGCACCGTGTCGATGCTAACGAGCGATTTATCGGGCTGACGCGGATTGAAAGTCGTGTAACTGATTATGTTTGAAAGCGAATTTTGGCCGTTCTGCAAGTTTGCAACAACCATAAAATTGTATTCTGCTCCTGGCACAAGTTCTTCGGTGGTGAAGGATGTTTGGGTTGTTGTGCCCAATTTTTGGTATGGTTGTTTGCCTTGCCGCCCAACGATTGTGTAATCGGCAACGCTACCGCCATCGTACTTCAACCAATATAGTGTCAGCGATTTGTGGCATTTGTCGTAATCGCCGCTGCTCAAAAAAACTGTCTGATGCCAATCACTCAATGGTGCGTTTGGATTGCCGGGAATTGACGTTGAAATCGAATAGCGTTCAGCATGTTCAAATGGATGTGCCTTAACATCTTGATAACTACGCATATTGGCTGGCAGCGAATCTACAATCAGAACCCACTTGCTGTTTTCCCAATGATAAATGGCAAATGCCTGACCATTAACCACTTCGGCAACATCCCAATTGATTGTCACGCGCCGCTGGCTGGTGGTGTCAACACTCACACTGCTGATTTCGGCATAACGTCCGCCTTGAGCAAATAGTTGGTTTGCAGCTAATAATAGCAATATGGCGGACAACCGGCGCATTTTGTAC
>JAGCFC010000234.1 GCA_017650325.1 Salinivirgaceae bacterium
GCAGCAGTTAATGGTTTACGATTTGGCACTTTCGCTATACAAACTCAATATGGCGCCCAAAAACGAACCAACGTCGAAGCGTGTGTTCGGAAAGTTCTCAAAAACCGCAAAAGCGCATTTTTCCGATAATTGGGAAATGTCAGAAGAAGAAATGTGCGGTTTATGAAATTCCCGCTTTCCTATTATAAGTCTAAATTTCTAAACTCTAATCTCTTACCTTTCGCCCTATAACAATGAACTGCATAATAGTTGACGATGAACCCCTTGCCCGCGAGGCGATAGAGATTCTGCTTGAGTCGGCACCTGAGTTGACGCTTGTGGGAACGTTTGGCGGCGCATTGGCAGCGCAGCGTTTCCTGTCGCAGACGCAAGTCGATTTGGCCTTTCTCGACATTCAGATGCCAGGGCTCACAGGCATTGAGTTCGCGCACACCATTTCGCCGCAGACGCTCGTGATTTTCACCACGGCCTATTCCGAATATGCCATTGACAGTTACGAGGTCGATGCTGTCGATTTTCTTGTGAAACCCGTTGAGAAAGAACGTTTTCACAAGGCCGTCGATAAGGCGGTGTCATACTTCAAATTGCTTACGCAGGGCGACAAACAGAACATTGAGCCAGGTGCCGACGATTACTTTTTCGTCAAGTCGGACCGCAAGTTCTGCAAAGTTTGCTTCGCCGATATTCTTTTTGTTGAGGGGCTGAAGGATTATGTGGTTCTTCAACTTGAGAATCAGAAGATTATCACCCGAATGAATCTGAAAAACATATCGGCCTTGCTGCCGCAGTCAATGTTTATGCGCGTCAGCAAATCGTACATTGTCAACACCACCCATATCGATGCCTTCGACAACAACGACATATTCATTGGCCAGTACGAAATTGCTATAGGTGAGAGTTTTAGAGACGATTTCTTCGATGTTTTTGTGAAGAATCAGCGGAGAGGGTGAGAGTCGAACGTAAACTTAAACGCAAACACAAAACACAATTCTGAATTCTGTTTATATTTGCGTTATAATCAAACAAAATGGAAGAGTATATAAACTCGATTGTGTTAGGTGCTAGCATTGTGTTGGGCAGTATTAAGTTCGCTTCGCAAGGTAATCCTCTATCAATGAAGAATATACAACACCGCATATAAAACTTGTCAGTCTTTAAACTAATAAAATAACTAAAAACTTAAAACAATGAAAATCAAAAGCATGGCATTAATTGCAACAACGTTGGCAGCCACGGTTGCCTGCACTTCGGCACCCAAAAAGGCTGAACCAGTTCAGCCGAAAGCATTGGTTGTATTCTATTCGCAGAGCAACACCACACGTACTGTGGCTCAAGAGATTCAGAAGCAACTGAATTGTGACATTGCTGAAATTGAGTGTGTTGAACCGTACTCTGGCGATTTTGGCCAGACCATACAACGCTGGCAAAAAGAACAGCAGGAAGGCACTCTGCCTGAAATCAAACCGCTTGCAAAGGACATAAAGGATTATGACGTAATCTTTTTGGGTTACCCAATTTGGGGCGGCACATACGCCATTCCGGTTGCAACATTCTTGAAAAACACAGATTTCGCCGGAAAGAAACTTGTTCCATTCTGCACATTCGGCAGTGGCGGACTTAACACCAGCGTGGCTGCCTTGCAGCAGAGCGCACAAAACGCGCAGATTCTGGAAGGCTACGGTGTCCGTCAGGCGCGTATTGCCGCAGCTCCGGCTGAAGTTGAGCAATTCCTGATAAAAGGTGGATTTAAAGAAGGCGAACTCGAGCAACTGCCAGATTTCTCGGCTCAAGCGGAATGCACCGATGCCGAAAAAGAGATTTTCACGCAGGCAACTTCGGGTTATCAGTTCCCGCTTGGAACACCTGTTTCTGTCGGCTCGCGTGCTGTAAAAGGCGGTACCGAATACCTTTTCAATGTTGAAGGTCAAGGCGGTGCGAAGTCGCAGATTTACGTTCTGGCAAAAGAAAACGAAGCACCAGAGTTCACACAAGTTGTAAGATAATAATCAGCAACTTACAAAAACAACAAGGCTGTCTGAAAAGTCAATAATATCGTCTTTTTAGACAGCCTTTTTTAATGGCTTCAACTCGCAATCCTATCATTATCAATATCTACTATGAAACACATTGTTTTTTTTATCATGGCGATTACTCTCGTTGCTTGCAATGAGCAGGGCACAACGAATAAAAGCAAAGATAAAATTGTGACAATCAACGGGAAAAGACAGTTTTCGGAAAAAGATGTCGAAACATTGGTTGCAAATTTCAGCAACGCAATTCTCGAGAGAGATTACAAAAAAAGCCCTCTCCTACTTCGCCCCGGAATATGTTTCGCTCCAACTCGGCGACTTCTTGGAAGGCAACATAAATCAGTTTATCGGCGAGTATCTGTTTGGCACATACACCGATTCGTACGGCAGAACAAAAAATATTGCACCGAATTTGGATGACATTGTAGGCATTAAACTTTTGAGTGCCTCCGCCGAAACTGACTATTACACGGCCTGCGTCGAAATCGAACTTAAAAACGGTATTAAATACTCAACCGAACTCAGCATTAGTGTCGAGTATGTCAATTCAGTTGAGACACTGACCTTATATGGTGCTTTTGGTTAAGCAGTTAGCCAATCTTTGAGCAGATTACAAATCGTCAATTACCGATTGGCGATAGGCCCTGCTGTTGGCCTTGTCGATGTAAGTCAGAACCATAACCCCTGCAAAAGCAACATTATAGCCAACCAAATTGATAGTGCCGCTTGCGCTCTCAAACATCTGAATATCAGCAGTTTTGATACGCATGGCTTTCATTAGTTCATCGAATATGCCTGTCCAATCGAAATTGGCAACTGTGTCAGAATCAGCAACTTCAACAGTCGCATTCTCAGTTTTGGTTGTCGGCTCGCCATATTTTTCGGTAAGCATCGACTTCATTTTCTGATATTCTTCAGAAAACACAGCCGGCATTTCAACTGTGATAGTTACCTTCACTCCATAAATCTTGTCGGAATTCGGAATTGGCAAAAGCGATACATTGCAGTTGTTGTAGCCCGCGAAAATACCTGTCAACGAGACATTTCCTGATTCGTCATTTTCAGAGGAAACAAACCCTTTCGACTCAAGTTTTTTTGCAAAATCGGCAACAGTTCCGTCAATTGGCACACCTTTGAATGTCTGATGCTCTTGCGCGCACGATGCCACAACTCCAACAGTTGCCAGCATAAATAGTATCAACAACCGCTTCATATTTATATCAATTTAAAAATGAAAGTTTTATGCGAAAGTTTGAATGTCGTGCAGTTTTTTATACTGACCGCCCAAAGCCATCAATTCGGTATGGGTGCCACGCTCGATAATCTCGCCGTCTTGCAGAACGCAAATCAGGTCGGCGTTCACAACCGTTGAGAGGCGGTGAGCAATGACGATTGACGTGCGGTTCTCCATCAGGCGGAAGAGCGCATCCTGCACCAGTTTCTCCGATTCAGTGTCAAGAGCCGATGTGGCCTCATCGAGAATCATAATCGGCGGGTTGGCCAAAATAGCTCGTGCAATGCTGATGCGCTGCCGCTGACCACCCGAGAGTTTGCCGCCGCGGTCGCCAACGGTACTTTGGTAGCCATCGGGCGTTTCCATAATGAAATCGTGGGCGTTGGCAATTTTCGCAGCCTCAATCACCTGCTCCATTGTGGCATGATCCACACCAAAGGCAATGTTGTTGAAAATGGTGTCGTTAAACAGGAAACTCTCCTGCCCCACAATGCCCATCAGTTTGCGTAAATCAACAATTTTCAAGTCTTTGATGTTGGTGCCGTCAACGTAGATTCCACCGCCAACTACATCGTAGAAGCGTGGCAGAAGGTCCACCATTGTCGATTTTCCGGAACCCGACTGCCCGACAAGCGCAACTGTCTGACCTTTCTTAATAGTAAGATTTATATCCTTAAGAACCAAGTCGTTGACATATTTGAACGATACATTGCGGTATTCAATCTCGTTGTCGAACTTGTTGATTGGTTTCGGATTTTCGCTGTCGCGTATGGCAATCTCGGCATTGAGCAGAGCGTCGATACGATCGCTCGAGGCAAGGCCTTTCTGAATACCGTACCAAGCGTCGATAAGTTGTTTGGCAGGCGAAATCATCTGCGAGAAAATTACCAGATAACCAATAAGTTGGGAACTCGACAAAGTGCTGTCGCCGTTCAAAACAAGGCTGCCGCCAAACCAAAGAACGATAATCAGAATGAGTGAGCCAAGAAACTCACTGATTGGGCCCGCAAGGTCGCGGCGGCGCATCATTCGCTTCGACTCGCGGATAAACTGCCGGTTCTCCTCACGGAAGCTGTTGTAAACCTTATCGTGCGCGTTGAACGATTTGATTATCCGAAGGCCGCCGAGTGTCTCCTCAATCAGCGAC
>JAGCFC010000235.1 GCA_017650325.1 Salinivirgaceae bacterium
AAAATCATAAATCATCATTCAAAAATTAATAGCAATGGGAAAAGTTTTAATTATCGGGTGCGGCGGCGTGGCTGGTGTCGCAATTCAGAAATGCGCACAAAACAGCGAAGTGTTTAACGAGATTTGCATTGCAAGCCGCACTGTGAGCAAGTGCGACGCGCTCAAGGCCAAAATCGAGGGCTCGACAAAGGCGAAAATCACCACCGAAAAGGTTGACGCCGACAACGTGCAGGAACTTGTGGCGCTCATCCGCAAGGTGAACCCCGACGTGGTTCTGAACCTGGCTCTGCCTTATCAGGACCTGACCATTATGGACGCCTGCCTTGAAACGGGCGTGCACTACATCGATACGGCCAACTACGAGGCCGAGGACACCGAAGACCCGACGTGGCGCGCCATCTACGAGAAACGCTGCCGCGAGAAGGGCTTCACGGCTTATTTCGACTACTCGTGGCAATGGGCCTACAACGAGCGCTTCAAGGCCAAAGGCATCACTGGCCTGCTCGGCACTGGCTTCGACCCTGGAGTGACTAGCGTCTTCTCGGCCTACGCGCTGAAACACTATTTCGACGAGATTCACACCATCGATATTCTCGACTGCAACGGCGGCGACCACGGCTATCCGTTTGCCACCAACTTCAACCCTGAAATCAACCTGCGCGAGGTTTCGGCCAACGGCTCGTACTGGGAGAACGGCCACTGGGTTGAAACCAAACCAATGGAAATCAAGCGCGAGTACAACTTCGACGGCGTGGGCCCGAAAGATATGTATCTGCTTCATCACGAGGAGATTGAGTCGCTTGCAAAGAACATTCCTGGCGTAAAGCGCATCCGTTTCTTTATGACCTTCGGACAGAGTTATCTCACTCATATGAAGTGTCTTGAGAACGTTGGAATGCTGCGCACCGACACCGTCAACTTCAACGGTCAGGAGATTGTGCCCATTCAGTTCCTGAAGGCGCTTCTGCCCGACCCCGCATCGCTCGGTCCGCGCACCGTGGGCAAGACCAACATCGGCTGCATTTTCACTGGCGTGAAAGACGGCAAAGAGCGCAAAATCTACATCTACAACGTCTGCGACCATCAGGAATGCTACAAAGAGGTTGGCTCGCAGGCCATATCGTACACCACTGGCGTGCCCGCAATGATTGGCACAATGCTGGTTATGCAGGGCCTGTGGAAGAAACCTGGCGTGTTCAATGTCGAGGATTTCGACCCCGACCCGTATATGGACGCACTCAACAAATGGGGCCTTCCGTGGGTTGTCGACGAAAACCCGACGCTGGTGCCGTAAATGTTTAGAGTTTAGAGGGAAGAGTTTAGAAGTTTAGAAGTTTAGAAAGTTGAGAAGGTTTAGAATGTTTAGAATTTCTAAACAGCGAAGCGACTAAACCTTCTAAACAGCGAAGCGCCTAAACTCTAAACGTTTCCCGACACCCAATACCTAACACCAAACACCGCACAAAATGGACCTTCGAACGCCGTGCTATATTATTGATACCGAACGCATTGAGAGCAATCTGAAAATCTTGAAAGGCGTTATGGACCGCACTGGCTGCCGTATTCTGCTGGCGCAGAAAGCGTTCAGTTGCTATGCGTTTTATCCGCTGATTGCCAAATATTTATGCGGCGCAACGGCAAGCGGACTCTACGAGGCGCGGCTCTGCCACGAGGAATTGCCTGGCGGTGAGAATCACATCTTCTCACCTGCCTTCAAAGAGTCTGATTTTGAAGAGATTACCAAAATCTGCGACCATATTGTCTTCAACTCGGTGCGACAGTTGGAACTCTACGGCGCACGGGCACGGCAGCGCGGATTGAGCGTCGGGTTGCGGGTGAACCCCGAAAAATCGACGCAGGAAGGCCACGCCATCTACGACCCTTGCGCCCCTGGAAGCCGCCTTGGCACCACGCTGCAGGAGTTTGAAAACGGACTGAAGCGGAATCCGCAACTACTGCAACTGCTTGACGGACTGCATTTTCACACTCTCTGCGAGCAGGATTCCGACGCTTTGGAACTGACTCTCAACGCTTTCGAAGAGAAATTCGGCCGCTGGCTGCCCGCAATGAAATGGGTGAACTTTGGCGGCGGCCACCACATCACCCGCACCGACTACGACATTCCGCGCCTTGAGCGCTGCATTGGCCGTATGACCGCCCGCGGCCTGACCGTCTATCTTGAGCCTGGCGAGGCTGTGGCGCTGAACGCTGGCTATCTGCGGACAACCGTGCTCGAAATTCAGCACAAAGAGCGCCCTGTGGCCATTATCGACGCTTCGGCGGCGTGCCATATGCCCGACGTGATTGAAATGCCCTACCGCCCACCCCTTGAAGGCAGCGGCGAGCCTGGTGAGAAACCTTTCACCTACCGTCTTGGCGGCCCCACGTGCCTTGCTGGCGACATCATCGGCGACTACTCGTTCGACACCGAACTCACCGAAGGACAGCAACTTACATTCGGCGATATGGCCATCTACTCAATGGTCAAGAACAACACCTTCAACGGTATGCCCCTGCCCGACATCTACATTAAGGACGGCAACAACTACCGACTCTGGAAAACGTTCGGATACGAAGATTTTAAGGGGCGGATTTAATGGGGCGGCGATTGGCTCGCACTGATAACTCGCACAGACGACACAGCCCCGATAATTATCGGGGGCACAGATTATTGTAAAAAGGGTTGACAACGCAAAAGAACCGCATTGTTACAGTATTGTAATCTACTGCCACAATTTCTGCTTTTGCTTTGTAAATATCATATATATGGTATTTAAATTCAATTACATCTCCAATTTTAATATATAATTTGAATTTTCCACCTAAACTAAATGCTTTCTCAAATCTATAATATTTTGTTACCACAACTTCCAATTTCCATAATTCTTCAGTTTCTTTTGAAATTTCAGAAATAAAAAGAGCGTAATATGCATTATTATATATACCGCGTTCCTTTTGCGTCCAATCAGAGAAATAACCATCCAACATAAAATTTATAAGAAAATCCTTTTCTTCCCCAATATTAACCGATATGCTTTTACCTGTGGTAAAGGTCTCTTCTATTGGCACAAAATAATAATTGTATAATTCTGTTAATTGTTGGTCATAGTCATATTCATCATAATCATCCGTAGTAAGTTCAGATTCAATTTGTTTTTTTATTTCATTTTTTACTTCATTCTGAAAATCTTCTTTACTTAAATTATGAATATCAAATTTAATTCTTTTTTCAATGTTGGGGTGATTATATCTTGTTACATTGTCAAGATATTCTAAATAACACTCGACTTCAAAACCATTATTATTAATGTGTGTAAACCTTACGTTTAATAAATAATTCTTCATAATTGTCTATTTTAATTGCACTTTTGTTTCAACATATTGTTGCAAATCAGAATTCAAATATTGACTTCTCTGCAAACGGAAACAATATTAGCAAATAATACTTGAAACGACAAAAACTTTCATTTTGTGCTTGTCACCCGTAATGTTAATGGGTGTTAATCTTGTAAGAATCAGGAAAAAAGAGTAAATTGCGGAATCAAAATTCAATAGTAAATAATTGGATATGAACGAGAACCTTGCCATTCAACTTTTTGAGAATAAAAAAGTGCGCGTTGCGTGGGACGCGGAACAAGAAAAGTACTATTTCTCTGTTGTGGATATAGTTCAGGTTTTAACCGATAGTGTTGATTATCAATCAGCACGAAAATATTGGAAAGTTCTAAAAGGCAGGCTGCAGAAGGAAGGAAATGAACTGGTAACAAATTGTTACCAGTTGAAACTACCTGCTGCTGACGGCAAAATGCGAATGACTGATATGGCTGATTTAGAGCAGATTTTCCGCATCATTCAGTCGATTCCGTCGAAAAAGGCAGAGCCCGTTAAGCAATGGCTCGCTGAAGTTGGAAGTCAGCGCATCGACCAAATGATTGACCCTGAACTGACATTCCAAATGGCTGTTGAAGACTATCGTCGGCAAGGTTACAGCGACAAATGGATTAACGAGCGTATGCGCTCAATTGAAATGCGCAAGGAACTGACCGACGAATGGCACCGTTCGGGCGTTCACGATTCAAAGGATTTCGCCATTCTCACCAACGTTCTGACAAAGGCGTGGAGCGGTATGACCACAGGCGAATACAAACGCTATAAGGGTTTGACCAAAGAGAATCTGCGCGACAATATGACAAATATTGAACTGGCTCTCAACACTCTTGCCGAAGTGGCCACAACAGAATATTCGCGGCAGTCGAATCCGCAGACAATGGCTGAAAATGAACGCATTGCCAAAGAAGGCGGCGACGTTGCACGCGAAGCCCGCCAAACAATGGAACGCCGATTGGGCCGCTCGGTTGTGTCGCAGGAACGCGCTTCGGATTACATCAAAGCCGTCGGCAAACAGGGCGGTGACAATGCTCTGCCTACTGCGGACAAGGATTAGATTGATTATTAATGAATGGCTGCGAATGCCGACACTGCCGCTGCCAAGCATCATTCGGCGCTGATTTGGAATTTGTAACCTAATTGTAGCCTTGTCCGTTTGGGAAATATGAAATTTCAGTTGTTGTTTTGCAACAAATAAAAACAACGGACAAAATGACTATCAACATTGTTTTCAGGCTGCTTGGCTCGCTGGCGCTGCTCATCTATGGTATGAAACTAATGAGCGAAACGCTGCAGAAAATGGCAGGTTCGGGGTTGCGGCATATTCTCGGACGAATGACATCGAACCGCCTGTCGGGAATGCTGACTGGCGTGTTTATAACCTGCGCGGTGCAGTCGTCGTCGGCCACAACGGTTATGACAGTGTCGTTTGTGTCGGCAGGTCTGCTCACGCTGGCGCAGGCCATCTCGGTGATTATGGGCGCCAACATCGGAACAACACTGACGGCGTGGATTATGTCGCTTGGCTACAATGTTGATTTGACCTGCGTGGTTTTTCCCGCGTTTGTGGCAGGAATGGTACTCATCTACAAAAAAAGGCATCAGGCGGCGGGCGATTTTCTTTTCGGACTGGCTTTTCTGTTCTGGTCGCTGGTAATGCTGAGCGGCGTGGGCCGCGATATGGATTTGGCGCACAACGACGCTGTGGTCCGCTTTTTTACGTCGTTCGACACGGGCAGCCATCTCACCATTGTCATTTTTCTTGCCGCTGGAACACTGATTACCTGCATTGTGCAGTCATCGGCGGCCGTAATGGCCATCACCATCCTACTCTGCTCAACGGGCGTTCTGCCAATTTATCTGGGCATCGCCCTTGTTATGGGCGAGAACATTGGCACTACAGCCACGGCCAATCTGGCGGCTATTGGTGCGGGACTCGACGCGCGACGGACGGCGCTGGCACACTTGCTGTTTAACGTTTTCGGTGTCTGCTGGGTGCTCTGCGTGTTCTATCCTTTTGTCGATTTGATTTGCCAAATGGCGAACTACAATCCGCAACTTGGCGGTCAGGCCGAAAGGTTGCCTGTGGTGCTGGCACTCTTCCACACCTGCTTTAATGTGATAAACACGGCAATACTTATCGGTTTTGTGCCGCAACTGGAGCGCCTGGTGTGCCGCCTTATGCCCGCCAAGGACACAGTGGCTAAAACGCCGACAACCCTTCATTTTATCAACAGCGGATTAATGTCGACACCCGAAATATCTGTATTTCAAGCGCAAAAGGAGATTGTCCATTTCGCCGAGCGAATGCAGCGAATGTTCGGAATGGTATGCAACCTGCTTGACGAGCGCGACAGCCGCGAATTCACCCGTCAGTATGAGCGCATCAGCAAATACGAAACCATTGCCGACAATATGGAGATTGAGATTGCGGCCTATCTGGAGAAGGTGAGCAACGAGCATCTGTCCGACGACACAAAAGGCAAAATCCGCTCAATGCTGCGTCAGATTGGTGAATTGGAATCGGTTGGCGACGCCTGCTACAAAATCGCCCGCACTATCAGTCACCGTAAAGAGAGCCGCGAAGACTTCACCCCGCAACAATACAGCCGTTTGAACGAGATTATGCGGCTTGTGAACGAGTCGCTGACGCAAATGCTTGTTGTGGTCAGCGGCCGCCGCAAAGACCTGACAATAAATACTTCACTCGAAATAGAGAACGACATCAACACTATGCGCGACAAACTGAAAACAGAAGCCATCGGCGACGTAAACGCGCATCGCTACTCATATGCGCTCGGCGCTCTCTACAACGACATTGTGGCCAATTGCGAGAAACTCGGCGACTATGTTATGAACATTGTGGAAGCGCGGCTCGGCAAGCGTTTCTTGAGTTTCCGCGGCTTAATGGTGAATCTCGACCGAAAAAGCGTCACCATCGACGGCGCGCCCGTCAGCCTTACCCGTACTGAATTCGACCTTCTGTGCCTGCTTTTGTCGAACAGCGGTCAGGTCCTGTCGCGGCAGCGGCTTATGGACAGCATTTGGTCGGGGGTAATTGTCACCGACCGCACCATCAACGTGAACATTACGCGGCTGCGCAAAAAACTCGGCCCTTACGCCCCAAACATTGCCAACCGCCAAGGGTTCGGCTATATGTTCGACGAGAGCGCCGCTTCAGATAATCCCGCTTGAACTGGGTTACAAAATCTTTTCCATATGAATGGCCCAAAGGCCTTCGCTGACCAAGTAATCGTCGTATTTGCGGAAACCTTCGCTCGAATAGAAGCCGCAGGTCACGTCGTCGTCGCGGTAGGAACAGAGCCACTCGCGGGTGCTGGGGAACATCGATTCCAAATGGTGCAGCAACTGGCGCCCTATGCCCTGCCGCTGGCAGTCGGGCGACACCATCAGCCGCCCAATGTAGAGCGAGCCGCCATCCATCTTTCCGCTGACCGAGCCGACAATTCGGCCATCGTCCGACACCATTTTCAGCGTTGTGTGGCTGTCGAAGTGCGCGTAGGCATCGTCAATGGTGGCGGTCATTTGCGGAATGGCTGCAAACTGCAGTTTCTGCGCCACTGGCGCGAATGCCTTGAATTGCAGTTTCAAAAGTTCGGGAACGTCGTTCCGTGTTGCGGCTTCAATTTTCATAATAGTTTGGTAATGTTTGCGTTACAAAATTAGAATCTTTTACTCTCAACCCTATTGTAGTTGCGGTCGTAGCACCAATAAACGGTTTTCTCGGTCACATCGTAAACCATCGAAATCACTGTGGGACAAACAGTTTGCGACACTTCCTTGAGCACACTGAAGCAGTCGTCAACATCAAAATCGTCGGTGGCCGCGGCGAGCAGACTTTCCGCCTTCTGATAGCGGTCGAGCCCCATCCACGGGTGCTGCGGCGGGGTTGGCACAAAGGGCGGGAAATTGGTCATTATCTGGTAATCGGGCTTCTCGTAATACTTGAGCCCGTGCCCTGGAACAATGTGCAGCACATTGCCGTTACTATCTGATAATGAAGACATAAACGTGAGTCCTGGCACACTGCAGACTCTGTTCGTCTGCACAAAATCGCGAACCTGCTGCAAGGTCTTTTTCATCAGCAGAAGGTCGATATTCAGCATTATGATATTGGTGTCGCCGCCGACGGGATTGCTGCGCTCGTTGTGCGGCCAACAGGTCGGCATCCCGACAAAATCGCCGCGGCGGTTGGCCCCGAAAAGCGGCATCCACCCTTCTGTGGCATCGTTGATTTCTATGTAAACGCCATCGTCGGTCGGTCGGATTCGGTACTCAAAATCCATAATGTCGAGATTCCACCCGACAATGGTCTTTCGCTTGTTCAGTACTATGCTTGTGCACATTGGTTTATCGTTTTTTCCGTCAGAAATTGGTGTAAAGATACATTTTGCCTATCATTTATCAATGAATTACACGAATTTACACGAATGCTTTGTTTATTAAATAAATTAAAACACAATTAATTGCGTTTTAATTTGCACAAATTATGCGAATATTGCTTTCACATCATTAGTTCAATTGGCAAGCCGCTTGCGACTTCGTTTTTCAATTTAAAAAGGGACAACACAGTTTAAATTGCTTAACCCATTAAGCACAATAATATTATATTTGCTTAACATATTAAGCAAATTATATTACATACTGCTTAACATATTAAGCAAATACATATATTTGCATCAAAAAAAGAGGTTATGGAACAATTACAAGAACAACATCTGCGCTTAATTGCGCACATCAATTTGCCGCACAAACGAAGCCTGATTGAAAAAATCAATTGGGAATCGCGGCTCATCGCCATTCGCGGGGCTCGCGGTGTGGGAAAAACCACAATGATGTTGCAACACATCAAAGACGCATACGGGACCAATCCTGAAGTTGCGCTGTACGCAAGTCTTGACCACCTCTACTTCTCGCATCACAGCCTTATCGACCTTGCCGACCAATTCTACAAGCGCGGAGGCAAATGCCTGTACCTCGATGAGGTGCACAAATACGAGGGCTGGAGCCGCGAACTGAAAAACATCTACGATGGCTACCCCGACTTGAAAGTGATTTTTTCTGGCTCATCGCTACTCAATATTCTCAATGCAGAAGCCGACCTCTCGCGACGGTGCGTAAGTTACGATATGCAAGGCCTTTCGTTCCGTGAGTATCTGCTTTTCAAAGAGAATATTACGCTGCCGATTTTTTCTCTCGACGAAATTTTGAACAATCCTCTGCAACACTCGGAACAGATTGCACGACAATGCCGCCCGCTACAATATTTCAATAAGTATCTTGCCGAAGGTTACTATCCGTTCTTTTTGCAAGATAATATCGACTATCTTACTCAATTACAAAAAGTTGTTGGTATGATTCTCGAGATTGAGCTACCGCAACTATGCAAAATTGATATTGGTAATGTGCGCAAGCTGCGAAGCCTGCTCTCGGTGGTGAGTAGCGGAGTACCTTTTGCCGTGGATATCAGCAAAATGGCGCAGATGTCCGAATTGAACCGAAACACAATTGTGAGTTATCTGACGCACCTCAACCGCGCAAAACTCATCAACCTTTTGTACAGCGACGCTTTGAACCTGAAACGAATGCAAAAACCCGACAAAATCTATATGGAAAACACCAATCTGCTTCACGCACTATCGCTTACGCAGGTTGAAACGGGGACTTTGCGCGAAACGTTTTTTGTGAACCAACTTACATATCAACATCAAGTTGAATATGCGCAAAAGGCTGATTTTCTAATCGACAGACGATATACCATTGAGGTTGGCGGTCAAAGTAAAGGCGGCAAGCAAATTGCAGGCACACCCGATTCCTTCATCGCCGCCGACGACATTGAATATGCGCTTGGCAACAAAATTCCTCTTTGGCTGTTCGGATTTCTATACTAAAGTTGAATTACTATTGGCACGATACTCACGCTCTCAATCAATCAGTTATTCAATCAATCAGTCAATCGGTTGCCCCCAACGCATCAAAGGCCTTCCGCTTGCGCAAAAGGCCGATGAAAACTAAAAACTTATCAAAAACTAATTGAGCGACAGATGTCGGCTGACCAATTCAATGCAACTTTCAACAGTCACCATTTGGCGAGCTTCCTCGTCGTTAATGATGATGTGGAATTGTTCCTCAACAAAGCAGAGGAAGCATTTCCAGTCAATATCGTCAAAGAACAAATCGTTTGAAAATGAGGCTTCTGGCATAATATCGTTGCGGCTGACTCCCACCTTGCGAAGCACTCTGTACATTCCTAATCTAACTTGACGTTCCATATATCTAAATTTTATTTGTTATCGTTTTTACACTTATAAGACAGACAAAACGCCAATTACCCTACCTGCGAATCAAAAAATTTTTCACTTTTTTCGATATTTTTTATCAATACGCTGATTATCAGTCTAATAAAAATGTCATTTTTTTCGCTTTCGCGATAATCTACTGCTGTAGAAGTGGCCTATTTTTGCGAAAAGCAACAAAAAAAACGATGGACAGGCACGAGAAATTCACAAAGATGACCACCCAACCCGTTGG
>JAGCFC010000236.1 GCA_017650325.1 Salinivirgaceae bacterium
ATATATGTTTGTGGCGCCAAGCCAATACGATGAGAAGTCGGTTGCCAAATTTTGGAAGGCCGAAAACGTTGAGAATCTGAAGAAACTTGCGGCCAAACTTGCTGAATTCGACAAGATTACCGCCGCCGAAACCGAACCTGCCGTTCATCAGTGGATTATGGACAACCAAATGTCGATGGGGCAGTTGATGAACACCTTGCGCATCGCCATTTTGGGCATCAGCCAAGGCCCAAGCATTTTCGACATCTGCGAGTTCATTGGCAAGGATGAGACGCTGAAGAGAATTGAGAAGGCTATTGCGGCAATCGCTTGATTTATAGCACAAACCAATAAAAAAACGGATGCTTAATAGTATCCGTTTTTTTATTATCCATAAATCACATACCTTTATACCATTAAATCTCAAATATTATGAAAAGGTTATTCTGTTTTCTTTTTGTCTGCGGTTTGGTTCTGTTGGCAATGGCTGATGACGGCGGCGCTCGTTATCCTGAAGATTGGACGTATGGCAATATCTATGTGAAAGAGCCCAACAAGAGCATTGCTTTGGAAAAAGAGTATATGTATGTATCGGGCGATAAGATTGATGCCGTATTTTGCTTTCGCAACACAACCGATTCTACAGTAGTGGTTCCTTGCGCTTTCCCTATTGTGATAAAAATGCCGTTTAGATTAGAAAATGACACTGTAATGGTAGGCGATTTCCATTCTGTAAATGATACTATTCTTTGGAAAATCGCATTAGATAAAGATGTTCGCATTAAAGATGTTGGATATGAGAACAAACAGCTGCAGATGACTAAATCAGAAATTGAAAAGTACGATAAGAAACTACGTGTACTAAAATATTCCGATTATCAGTTGTTATATAAACAATGGATGCAAAACGATAAGAATGAGAAATATTATAAAGGTTGCAGTATTGTGCAGGATGGAAGTAGCGTGGAGTTGAAAAATGTTGGCATAGAGACAAATGTGATATTCAACGAAAGCGTTAAAAAATATGAATTTCAAAGCGAAGTTGATTTGGTATTACATTTTTATCACGAACTCAAATTCCAACCTAATTCCTTATCAAAGGTATGTGTTGAATACTATGTGAATTCGCTAGAAGGTAGTTACGATGGTGATTCTTACGAATTCTATTACGATATATCTACAGGCGGGACGTGGAAAGATGGAAAAATTGGTTCTTTTGTTTTGCTGACTGATTATCATATTGAAGATGGCACTGTAAAAAAATGGAAAGAATCCCCAAAAGGTCTTCAAACGACACGAATAATTCCATACAATGTCTGTAGTGCAAAAAATTATAAGCCAGTTGGGCGTTTTCGATTTAGGGGAGATGATGAAGATTTAAATAAAATGTATGAACGTTATTTTCCTTCTAATGAAGGAAGATATTTTAATCAATACAATGAATCAAAGCACATTTCATTGCGAGAAACAGGTAAGTTGGGAATTATAAAAGAAACTGCTGCACGTTTTAATCCCTTTATAGTAGATAGTGCATTCCGTTTCAGTATTGAAGGACCTTGTATCGGACCTTATGTTGCTAATGGATACGTTGATAGTGCAATCTTAAAAAACAATATATTATTATTTAATAAAGAATATGAAAGAAGAGACCCGCAAATGCCCGCATTGCAAAAAGATAGTTTGTGGGAAAAGTATAGCCGAATAAAAACTGCGATTCTGACGAATATTGATGAAGGTTGGACAGATACATTGGAACTCGAAGACCGTTTTCCTGCTTATCCGTATGAAGTAAACTCAAATTTCAACGATGGATGGTTTGGCTCAAATGCAGTTCGTGATGTAAGACTGTTGCGCCCAGGTTCATACACACTTACGGTGAACGATATTTACAGGGGCGATTCAACCGAAACGGTGGGAGTGAGCCATATATGGTTTTATCCAGTTGACCCGACTTTGGTATCGATTATAGATGAAGATAAAAACAGCACAATGCCGTTGTTTTCGGATGTGTGGCGACGGGTTTTGGATATTCATATTAGTGACGAAAAACCTGATTTGGGAAATGTTGATTTTGAAAATGATGGCAATGAAGATGTAGTAGAAATAGATGAGCAAAAACAAGAATTGCCCGCAGAGCAGCAAGTTGTCAAGACTGATGCCGACGAATCCAAATCCGCGGTATTGTTTGTAGTGGCATTGGTTGCGTTATCGGTGTTGGCAGTTGTGATTGTTGTTGTGAGGAAGAGAAAGTCGCGCTCAAAGTAATTTTGGAACGAGCAAAGGGCAATGTGTGGAGTTGCCCAAAAAACTGCGGATTCTTTGCGGTTATTCCAAAATCAATCGCTGTATTTTGTTCTTTTTTAAGAACATAACGCTGTAAATTGGTAGGTAGGTAATGCCGTTTTTGATGCGGATTTCTCTGTCGTTGTTCAAAACAAAAGCCTGTTTGATGTTGTATTCCTTGACTTTGATAATGTTCGACAGTGCGCTGTGAACGTAATAATCTTTTCCCGATTTCACTTCGATAGGTGTAACCGAAAGATTATCAGTGTCATCGATTAGGAAATCAACTTCGCCCATTTTTTTGTTGTCGTAGTAGCAAAGTCTGAATCCGTGAGCAGCAAGTTCCTGAGCCACAACCGCTTCGTACACCGAGCCAAGGTTCACACTGCCGATGTTGTTCATAATGGCTTGAATCTGATTTTGATACAAGATTCCAGTGAAAATGCCAACATCGTTCAAATAAAGTTTCAGCAGATTTTTGCCACTGTTTTCGATTATGGGGTACGATGGTTTGCTGACGGCTTGCACTTGCAATGCGATGCCCGCGCTTATAAGATATTCAAATTCATCGGAATAGTCGCCCATCCGCGCGTCTTTTTTCCCTTCAATCTTTGCCGCCATAACACGTTTCTTTTTGTTTTCCAGATTCGAAGGAATCATCTCAAAAATGCGTTGAATCTTCAGTTTCCGTTGGTTTTCCTGCTCATATCGGGCGGCGTCAAGACGGTATAGATGATGTATTTCCTGCTGTATTTCACGCACTTCGACAATATTTTTTTTGCTGACAAAACTGTTCACGGCATCGGGCATACCGCCGACAAGCAAATATTTCTTGAACAAATCCATCATTTTCGTGTGCAGGCTTTCCGACAGGCTTTCACGTAGGTCGATTTTCGATTCAATAGTGGCAATTGCATCTTCGCCAACACCATTCGCCCAAAGAAATTCTTCAAAATCAAGCGGATACATATTTTTTATGATAACGCTTCCGATGGGTAGCGATGGTGTTTCCTTGAGCGTTATGCCAAGCAGCGAGCCGCTTGCAATGTAGGTGTAACGGTCGTCCTGTTTCAAGAATTTAACCATTGTGAGCAGATGGTCGTATGTCTGAATCTCGTCGATGAAAACAAGCGTATTGTGTTTGTTTTTCAATTTGTTACCAGCCACAATGCTCAAATTGAGATAAAAATCGTCGAGAGTTTTTGCATTGGCGAAATTCCTTTGGCCGTAACTGTCTTCGGCCATATTTATTTCCACATAATTCGGGAATAGTTTTTTGCCTACGTGCCGAATGATATACGATTTTCCAATCTGTCGTGCACCAGCCAAAATCAGCATCTTGTTTGAGTCTGATTTTAAATAATCTTCTAAATAACTCTCAATCTTTCTTTTAAGCATAATAATTCACACTTTTTCTATGAAATTTACTTTGCAAATATACACTTTTCCTATAAAAATATACTACATAGAACCCACTTTTCCTATAAAAATAGCCTTCAAAAAAGCCGCTTTTCCTATAAAATTTACCTTTGAAAAACCCACTTTTCCTATAAATTTTCGCTGTAAAAAGCCCACTTTTCCTATAAAAATGTTTCTGAATTGTTTAAATCGAGCATCTGCATTCTGTTTTTAGCGGACCACAATAGTTTCTATCTTTGGCGAAAATCTTTGAGCAATGAATTTTCTGTATCCAGCAGTTTTGTGGGCATTGACGGCGTTGGCCATTCCTGTGGTCATACATCTGTTCAATTTCCACCGATACAGAATTCTGCCGTTTAGCAACACTCAGTTTATCAAGGCAATACAAGCCGAGCATCGGTCGCGTTCAACTTTGCGACAGTGGATTTTGTTACTTTTGCGCCTGTTGATTGTGGCGCTTGTGGTGCTGGCTTTTGCGCAGCCGTATATTCCTAAAAACGAGGGCGATGTCGCTGAAAAATCGCGTGTGGCTGTCTATATCGACAACTCGTTCAGTATGGACGCAGGCGGTGAGCACGGAACGTTGCTCGAGAGTGCGAAGACAATGGCTTGCCAACTTGCCGATGCCTATCCTGCAACGACAGAATATTTGCTCATTACCAACGAGATGGAACCCCAGCAACAGCGATGGGTTGGTCGCGAGCAGTTCACCGATTGGGTGCGCCGAGTGCAGACAACGCACCTTGTGGCTGACATCGACGAAGTGATTCACCGTCAGCAGATTATCGGGCGCGATACCAACGCAGTGCTCTATTCGTTCCTGTTCACCGACCTGCACAAGCCGTCGTTCGTGCTCAAAAACTCGCAACCCGACGGCCGTCAGCATATTTTTCTGACACCCGAAGCCAACGGCTCGCGCAACAATATCAGCGTTGATTCTCTGTGGTTTAGTTCGCCTGGATTGTATGTCGGCAAGGTTGAGGAGATGACCGTCCGCCTGCGCAACCACGGCAGCGAGCCGCTCTCGAACATTAATTTGCAGGTCTTTGTCAACGACACAATGAAGAACACCGTGCCGTTCTCGATTGAGCCCAACAGCGCGCTCGACGTGAAGTGCACCTTCCTGCACAGCCGTCAGGGCTGGAACAGCGGCTACGTGGCCATTCAGGATTACCCAATCACGTTCGATAACCGACTGTTTTTCAGTTTCAACATTCAGCGGCATACTAACGTTTTGTGTATCAGCGATAAAACCGATGTCGATTATCTTGCCGCGCTCTACCGAACCGACAGTGCGGTGCTTTATCGCCGCGTGTC
The DNA here is from genome assembly GCA_017650325.1 of Salinivirgaceae bacterium. Taxonomy (GTDB): domain Bacteria; phylum Bacteroidota; class Bacteroidia; order Bacteroidales; family SZUA-534; genus RUG13583. The sequence goes on from JAGCFC010000236.1 coordinate 4,999, forward strand.
GCCGTTCAGCGTTAAGTATGACAAACTTGCTGACAATCAGTTGATTGTACTTGATTCGCCCGTGCAGTTGTCATCGGGAGCGGTGGAGCAGTTGGCCAAGTTTGTGGCTGATGGCGGACATTTGGTGCTGCTGCCGTCGCGTGAGGGCGATTTCGACCAATTGCTGCGGGCAACCAACGGCCCGCAAATGAAGGGTTGGATTACGCAAAACGGTGCTGCGGCCAATCTGAACACGCGCCACAGCCTGTTCCGTGACGCCTTTTCCGACCGCCCCAAAAACTACTCAATGCCAACCTACGACGGCTTTTTCGAGATTGCAGCCACTTCGCGCCAACGCATAACGCGCCTTTTCGACACCGAGTCGGGCGGCCTGCTGATGTTTGAATACGGCTGCGGGCAAGGAAGAATCTACGTTTCGGCCGTTCCGCTCACCGCCGCCCACACCAACCTGATGTTCCACCCCGTTTTCGTGCCGCTGTTCTACAATATGGCCATTCAGAGCACCACGCCTGGACGGTTGTACACCACACTTTCTGCCGATATGCAGTTGCTTGTCAATGTGCAAGATGCGTCGAAAAACATATCGCTTGTTCAGGCCGATGGCGCGGCGTTTTTCCCCGTCAAGCGGATAGATGGCGGTGGTGTTGTGCTCTATCCCGATGCCGCCGAACTGACGGCTGGAAACTACTTGCTTAAGGCTGAAAATGAGAATGTTGGATATGCGTCGTTGAATTTCGACCGTGCGGAGTCGGTGCAGCAGTTCTACGAGCCTGACGAGGCCGCCGAAATGCTGCGGCAGCGCGGGTTTAATGTCGATATTTTGAAGGCTGGCGATTTGTTTGCCGATTCGGTGGCAGCCACTCGTGCCGATTACGGGCTTTGGCGGCTGTTCGCCTTGCTTGCGCTGGTTGTCCTGCTTGCGGAAACGGCGCTGTTGAGGCTTTGGCGGAATTAATTATAGACTACGGACAACAGACATTAGACAACAGACTTTGGTTTAATTAGTTGATAAATAAAATGATAGAGATATGCGCATTGGCGTCGGGGAGTAACGGCAACTGTTATTATATTGGTAATGAGAGTGATGCTGTGCTGATTGATGCGGGTATTCACTTTAAATGTTTGGTAGATAGGATGAAAACTGCAGGCGTCGATATTGGCAAGGTGCGTGCGGTCTTCATTTCGCACGAGCACACCGACCACGTCTGCGGCGCATACGGCATTGGCAAGCGGCTCTGTCTGCCGTTCTATTTCACCCGAAAAACGTTTAACAACACCCGCGGTCAGTTCCGTCCAGCCGATGTGCGCTACTTTGAGCCAGGCGATGTCTGCGATGTGTTCGGCATCAAGGTGCGCACGTTCAGCAAGCGCCACGATGCATCGGACCCGTGCAGTTTTGTGGTTGAGACCGGCGGCCGTAAGATTGGCGTAATGACCGATATCGGCATTGTTACCGAGGCCGTTACCGACCATTTTTCGCAGTGCGATGCAGTCTTTCTCGAATCCAACTACGACGAGGATATGCTTTGGCACGGTTCGTACCCGTATTATCTGAAGCAACGGGTGGCATCGGAAGTGGGGCATCTGTCAAACAATCAGTCGGTTGAACTTGCCAGCAATTCCGCATCATCCAACTTGTCGCACATTTTCCTTTCGCACATTTCCGCCGAAAACAACACCATTGAAAAGGCATTGTCAGCCTTCTCGCAAATCGCTCAAAATGTGACGGTTCTGCCCACATCGCGCCACGCGGCGTCAGAGGTGGTGAGGTTGTAGATTCAGTCAATATCGGGCAGGACAAAATTCGATGGATAATACGTCAATCAGGATATCAATTATTATTTGAAGAACACCGACAAGACCGTCAAAGAAATTGCTTGTCTTTTGGGCTTTGAAAATCTTTCGTTTTTTGGCAAATACGTAAACTTTGGTTGCTCACCACGCAATTTCCG
>JAGCFC010000237.1 GCA_017650325.1 Salinivirgaceae bacterium
CTCTGGCCTTCGAAATAATATTGTATCATCTTCAACCATATATCGTTAGCCAACTGCTGCGGAAGGCCGATAATCTGCTCGTAATCGCCCACGAGCGACACCATTGCCGAATAGGAATGTCCCAAATCGATAATCGGGTGTCCGTAGCCAACCTCGCCCATATCAATCAGCATCAACTCGCCGTTCTGCAGCATTGCGTTTTTGGTCTGAAGGTCGCAGTGCAGAAGGCGGTCGCCTTGCGGGATTGACTGAATTATGCGCATCATAAGGTCGGTCGATGGCGCGTCGAAATAGCGGCTGATGATGCGCACGGCCTCTTCCTCACGTTCGATGCACGACGGGATGCTGCCGCCTTTTGGCACCTTGATGTCGTGCAAGTGGCGGAACAAGCTGGCGTAGAGCCTTGCAAACTCGTCGATGCGCTGCGGCTCCCGCTTCAGGCAGGCTGTCAATGTGTCGGCTTTAAGCAACTCATACACAAGACCATACTGACTGCCAACACGCACAATGTCGAATGATATGGCGGTGGGCATTCCCAAAACAAACGACTCTTTGGCCATTGTAATTTCGGTCTGCACCTCGTCGATAGTGGTGCCCTCGCGGAACACTTTTATAATGGTGTCGTCGTCGATGCGATAGACCACGCCAACGCCGCCGCGGCCAATAATCTGGCAACCGTCGACGCTGAAACGCCGCATAGCCTTCTCGACGTTCATAATCTTTGTAAAGCCCGTCATTTCAAGCACTTGATAAACGTCGGGGCAAACCTCGGTGACGCGGAAACCCGGGTAGCGCTTTGCCAGTCCCAGCAGAATACGCAGTCCCGAACTCGATATGTATTCAAGCCCGCAGGCGTCGCAGGTCAGATTGTCGATTTTGCCGCAGGCCGCCAACTGGCTGTCGATGTCGGCCGCAGCCTGTGTTGTGGCAGTTGTGTCCATTCGCCCTTCGATGGTGAGAGTTGCTTGTCCGTTGCGGTTGTTTGCTGTTATCTTCATATCCGTATCTTTTTAAAAAACGATAGAATGGTAAATGTAAGGAATTTTATGTTGAAGAAATTAAGGGTGTTAAAAAAATATGGTTATCCGCATGGTGCAAAAAAAGCCGAATCCCATATCAAGATTCGGCTTTCAAACAATCTAACAACTAACACTTACATCCACACTTATTTATACCCATTCTCGTGCACATCCTTAACGGCGCGGCCGCTGGGGTCGTTCACTTTTTTCCAGGCGGCATCCCATTCAAGGGCGATTGCTGTTGAGCAGGCCACCGACGCCTCGTGTGGCACACTGCGGGCAGCCGAGTCGCTTGGGAAGTGCTCTTCGAAAATCGAGCGGTAGTAGTACTCCTCTTTGTTCATCGGCGGGTTGATTGGGAAGCGCTCGGCGGCGTGAGCCATCTGCTCATCAGTAACGGCGTGTGCGGTAAGGGCTTTCAGACTGTCAATCCAGCTGTAGCCCACACCGTCGCTGAACTGCTCCTTCTGCCGCCAAGCGACACTTTCGGGCAGCATGTCGGCAAATGCCTCACGCACCACGCGCTTTTCAATATTCTTGCCAGGGCACATTTTCACTTCGGGGTTGAGCCTCATAGCAACATCAAGGAATTCTTTGTCAAGGAACGGCACGCGACCCTCAACGCCCCACGCTGCCAGCGACTTGTTGGCACGAAGGCAGTCGTAAAGGTGCAGTTTCGAGAGTTTGCGGACGGTCTCGTCGTGGAACGCCCGCGCATCGGGTGCCTTGTGGAAATAAAGGTAACCGCCGAAAATCTCGTCGGCACCCTCGCCGCTCAACACCATCTTTATACCCATCGATTTTATGACACGCGCCAGCAGGTACATCGGTGTGCTTGCGCGAACGGTTGTAACATCATATGTCTCAATATGATAGATAACATCGCGAATGGCATCCAAACCTTCCTGAACGGTGTAGTTCACCTCGTGGTGAACGGTGCCTAAATGGTCGGCCATCACGCGGGCCTTCTCCAAATCGGGCGAGCCTTTGATACCAACGGCGAACGAGTGCAGACGCGGCCACCAGGCATCTTGCTGGCTGTCGGTCTCGATTCGCTTGAGCGAGAATTTTTTGGCTATGGCCGAAACAACCGAACTGTCCAAACCGCCCGAAAGCAACACTCCGTAAGGCACGTCGCTCATCAACTGGCGTTTGACGGCGGCCTCCAGCGCTTCCTTCAACTCTGGCGCGCCACCTTTGCCGTGCTCCACTGCCTCGTAACTGAACCAGTCGCGTGTCCACCAACGGTGCATCTTGCCCTCGCCGCTATAATAATAGTGTCCAGGAAGGAACGGCTCGTAACTCTCGCAGAAACCCTCGAGAGCCTTCAACTCGCTTGCCACATAGACAGTTCCGTCGGTGTCGTGGCCAATGTAGAGCGGAATGACGCCAATGGGGTCGCGGGCAATCAGGAACTCGTCTTTGGCCTCGTCGTAGAGAGCAAATGCAAAAATGCCGCTCAAATCCTCCAAAAAGTTGATTCCCTTCTCTTTATACAAGGCAAGAATAACCTCGCAGTCGGAACCTGTTTTGAAATCGTATTTGCCTTTCAGACTGGCTCTTATGGCCTGGTGGTTGTAAATCTCACCGTTGACGGCCAGCACTTGCTGGTGGTCGGTTGAGTAGAGCGGCTGTCCGCCCGACAGGGGGTCGACAATTGCCAAGCGCTCGTGAGCAAGCACGCAACGCCCACCGCTGTAGGTTCCGCTCCAATCGGGTCCACGGTGACGTATTTTCGACGACATTTTCAGCGCCTTGACGCGCCACTCTTCAGAAGGTTTCTGAATGTTAAATATTCCTACAAATCCGCACATAATTTATAAAGTTTAAAGTTTTTAAGTTCAAAGTTTTAAGTCACAGTTTAGAAAGTCGAGCGCTTCGCTGTTTAGATAACTAATCATTCTCAACTTCTTTACCTCTCACCTTTTTTTGATTTCTGATTTTTGATTATTGATTTCGGACGCCATAATATGACGTCCCTGCTTATGCCTTTTGCCTAATGCCTAATGCCTTAATTCTCATTGAAATACTCTGCCAGTTCACGGTTTTCGGTTGAGAGACGGCCATAGTGCTCGTCGTGCTGCGAAATGTCGAGTCCAACGGTTTCGTCGGCCTGGCTAACGCGCATTGTAACCATCTTATTTGTAATGTAATAGAGCAGATAGGTCATTGCAAATGTGAAGACAAAGACAATGCAAATGGCAATCACGTGGTTGAAAATGAACCGTCCGTGCGTAACGCCATCGGCCACAAGGCTTTCGGCCTCATACTGATAGACAAATATGCCCGAAAGGATTGTGCCGACAATACCGCCCACACCGTGAGTCGGGAACACATCCAAGGCATCATCGACGCTGGTGTGGTTTTTCCAGTGGCACGCAAAGTTCGAGATTATGGTGGTGATAATGGCAATGACAATGCTGTCGCTCACCGACACCCATCCCGCCGACGGTGTAATGGCCACCAGACCAAGCACACCGCCCACAGCGGCACCCATTGCCGACGGCTTGCGGCCTGTCAGACAATCGATAAAAATCCACATCATCATTGCCGTGGCGGCTGCAGTGTTGGTGTTCAGGAAGGCTTTGACGGCCATTCCGTCAGCGTGAAGCGAACTGCCCGCGTTGAATCCGAACCAGCCCAACCACAGCAGCACAGCGCCCAAAACAACATACGGCACGTTGGCTGGCTCCGATTTCTTATCGCGACGGCGCCCCAAAAAGATTGCGCCAACCAAAGCGGCAATACCGCTCGAAGCGTGAACCACAATGCCACCCGCAAAATCCTTGACGTGCATTCGGCAGAAAAGGCCGTCGGGGTGCCAGGTCATATGCGCAAGCGGACAATAGACGAAAAGGCAGAACAGCGCCATAAAAATCATATAGGCCGAAAAACGCACACGTTCGGCAAACGAACCCGTTATCAATGAAGGGGTTATGATTGCGAATTTCATCTGGAAAAGCGCGTACAG
>JAGCFC010000238.1 GCA_017650325.1 Salinivirgaceae bacterium
AGTACGGATGTAGAATTGAGGACGATATTTGTCATGGAACGGAGTGTGACGACCGCCTTCTTCTTTCTTCAGGATATAAACCTCAGCTTGGAAAGTCTTGTGAGGAGTTACCTGACCAGGTTTAGCGATAACCATACCACGTTTAACCTCGTCTTTGTCGATACCACGGAGCAACAGACCTACGTTGTCACCTGCCTGACCTTCGTCAAGAAGTTTGCGGAACATCTCAACGCCAGTTACAACTGACTTCTTGTCCTCGCCAAGACCGAGAATCTGAACTTCGTCACTTACATGGATAACACCAGTCTCGATACGACCTGTGGCAACAGTACCACGGCCAGTGATTGAGAACACGTCCTCAACCGGCATCAGGAACGGTTTATCAACGTCACGAACAGGCAGCGGAATGTACTCATCGACAGCGTCCATAAGCTCCATTACCTTCTCAACCCATTTCGGCTCACCATTCAATGCGCCAAGAGCAGAACCCTTGATGATTGGGGTGTTGTCGCCATCGTAGCCATAGAATGAGAGAAGTTCGCGAACTTCCATCTCAACCAGCTCGAGCAACTCTGGGTCGTCAACCATATCGACTTTATTCAAGAACACAACGATTTTCGGAACGTTTACTTGGCGTGCCAAAAGGATGTGCTCGCGAGTCTGAGGCATCGGGCCGTCAGTTGCGGCAACTACCAGGATAGCACCGTCCATCTGGGCAGCACCAGTAACCATGTTCTTCACATAGTCGGCGTGACCCGGGCAGTCAACGTGCGCATAGTGGCGTTTCTCTGTTTGATACTCTACGTGAGCGGTGTTGATGGTGATACCACGCTCTTTTTCCTCTGGTGCGTTGTCGATAGAGTCGAATGAACGCAACTCAGAAAGACCCTTCTCTGCCAACACTTTGGTAATGGCAGCTGTCAAAGTGGTTTTGCCATGGTCAACGTGACCGATGGTACCAATATTAACGTGAGGTTTGGTTCTTTGAAATTGTTCTTTAGCCATAATAACCTATTATTTACAAATTAGACAATAAATCCCAGTCTTGGAGCCGACAATGGGAATTGAACCCATGGCCTCTTCCTTACCAAGGAAGTGCTCTACCCCTGAGCTACGTCGGCCTGTATTGAGCGGGAGACGGGATTCAAACCCGCGGCCCTCAGCTTGGAAGGCTGATGCTCTATCGACTGAGCTACTCCCGCTTAAACACATTTTTCAAATGAAAGTGGGAAGAGCAGGATTCGAACCTACGAAGGCGTAAGCCAGCAGATTTACAGTCTGCCCCAGTTGGCCGCTTTGGTATCTTCCCAAAAATTCATTAAGAACAAATGAGCCGATGGAGGGATTCGAACCCACGACCAGCTGATTACAAATCAGCTGCTCTGGCCAACTGAGCTACATCGGCAGTCACTTACAGAACGTCCATAGTCATTTCTGAAAATGGTGTGCAAATGTAGACATATTTTGGAAAATAAAAACCTTTTGTGTTTTTTTTTTCAAATTTATAATCCACGCTGTTTTTCCTTGGCTTTTTGCAGCTGCTTTCTGAGTGCGTCAACTGAAAGATCCACTGCTTCTTCAAAGCTTTTGGCTTGACGACTGCAGAACACGTCATCACCCGGAATTTGCACCCTAATTTCGGCTATTTTATTCTCAGAAATATCAGATTTTTCAAGTTTGAGCGTCACGTCAGCGCCAATTATGCCGTCATGGAATGTGTCCAACTTACTAACTTTTGCGTTTACAAAGCTTAAAAGTTTCTCTCCTGCATCGAAGTGCAACGAATGAATGTTTATTTTCATAATATCCTCCTTTTTTTATGCTCTTGGATGAGCTTGGTTATAAATTTCCTTCAACTTCTCAAATGTTGTATGGGTGTAAATTTGCGTTGCCGCCAAATTTGCATGCCCCAGCAGCTCCTTTATGGCAGTTATTTCAGCCCCGTTATTAAGCATGTGCGTGGCAAATGTATGCCGCAGCACATGAGGGCTTTTCTTGTCCAAAGTAGTCACTGCACCCAAATATTTGTTCACCAATCTATATACCAATTTACTATAAACTGGTTCACCCTTCGAAGTTACAAATAAAAATTCATTATCGCCCGCAATTTTACCGCGTTCTTTTATATAAGTTTTCAAACTAGCCTGCAGTTCTATTCCAAAAGGAATGATTCTCTCCTTGTTGCGTTTTCCCAGCACTTTCAGCTGTGAGTTGTAAAAATCTATATCATTGAGTTTTATGCCGCACAACTCCGCCAAACGAATACCTGTGCAATAGAATGTGAGCATAATCGTGCGGTCGCGAACCCCTTCAAAACTATCGGGAAATTGGAGGTAGTCGAACAGCTGTTGCATAGCCTTGCTGTCGACGAAATAAGGCAGATTCTTTTCGGTTTTGGGTTTTATGATTTTTTTTGTGGGCAGTTCACTTACGAGCCCCTCGCGCATAAGATATTTATAATAGGTGTGCAGGGTTGTGATTTTTCTGTTAACGGATCGGGGCTTATCACCATTCTCCAACAAAAAAACAATCCACTCGCGTATAACCGTATGGTCTCCCGCGAGTGGATTAAAGTTTTCGTCAGCGTTTTGCGCGAAATCGAAAAACTGCTGCAAGTCGCTCTCGTAAGCACGAAGTGTGTGTGCTGAGTACCGTTTTTCGTTTGCTATATAGTTGGAAAACCCGTTGTCAAACATAGCAAATCATAACCGTTCCCCCTGCCGGGGTCGGATTAATTCTCCTGACTTGCATCCTGCAGCTGCTGGATGTAGGCAGCCTTAATCACTTCCCTACGACGCACAACTGAAGGTTTTGTGAAAGCCTGGCGTGTTCTCAATTCTTTAACCACACCTGTCTTTTCAAATTTTCTTTTGAATTTCTTCAAGGCTCTGTCAATGTTTTCGCCCTCTTTTACTGGTATTACAATCATAATAAAGTAGTATTGTTTAACATTTCTAAAACAAGGCTGCAAATTTAGCAAATGATATGCAATTACAAAATCTGTCTCGAATTTATTTTTAATCTTTTATTCGATTACCATTATCGAGCCTCAAGATAAGGGGCAATTTTTTCGTAAGTCACTGTATCGACAAGTTTAAACCTAAGTAAATCATCGACCGACTTGAACTTGCCCATGATTTTCTTATAGTTCATAATTGCATTCAACTGTGTCACTGACATATATGGATGCCCGCTCAACTGTTTGTATTTGAAATCATTCAAGTTGATTCTGACAATTGCCGACGTATCTATTGCAAACTGCTGATACAAATTTGCATACGTTTCTGGCGGCAGATTTCTCACCTCACGCAATTGCTCGACTGAATAAAAACCTCCCAACATGTCACGATACGTCATTATGCGACGGGCCAGCACACTGCCGATTCCCCGCAAAGCAACAAGTTGTGCGGAATCGGCCGAGTTGAGTTCAACAATTGCCAACTCACGCGACACGTAAACTGAATCGGCTGGTTTCTTTTTCTTGTTGTCCGTCTGTTTCGGCGATGGCTGCTTTTTAGTTGTCCGCACCGGTTTCTCCACAATATTAATATTAATATAAGGCTTCAATCGCGAATAAATTGAATCGTTTATCCCATAAATACGAGCAAAATCATCCGACTTGCGAAACGATCCTCCAGATTCCCTATATTTTATGATATTTGACGATATTTTTTCGGAAAGACCCAGACATAGGAAATCCTCATATGTTGCCGTGTTGGGGTCGAACGTGAAAACCGTGTCGGTACGGATTGTTGCGGGTATTTCTTTAGGCAATTCCAAAGCCTCGTAGCTGGCGATTATGGAGTCGAACTTTGCAAAATCGGGCATGCTTCTGTTGGCCCGGTAATAGGCGACAAATCGCGGAACCGCCGACACTGCTATAATAAGAAAAATCAGCACAATTGTTCCGCTCTGCTGCATTCTGTTCATGCAAAAATACTCGCTGAAAAACTTCTTGAGACTCATGGTGCGTGATTTAGAATGGATAGCCTATTCCGAATTGCCAAGTTATACTTTTCAGCCTGAACCGATTATGGAAGAGCACCCAACTATCGGGGCCTTCGATAGCTGGGTTCCTGACTTTAATGCCTGCATCAAGACGAATTACGGCGAAATTCAAATCGAGACGGAAACCCATTCCCGTGCCAACAGCCAGTTGAGTGTAGAACTTATCGAAGTTGAACTCAGCTCCAGGCCGGTCCTCGTCCTCCTTCAACGCCCAAATGTTGCCGACATCGGCAAACAGTGCTCCCTTGAAATTCTTTATTATGGTGTATCGGTACTCAAGATTGAACTCCATTTTCACATCAGCTGTCTGGTTGGGATACGACGAGGCTGTATCTCGGTAGGTTCCGGGGCCCAAATCGCGCACGTTCCACGCACGGATTCCGTCGGCACCGCCCGAATAATATTGTCTGACAAACGGTACGGCGGTGGCATTCCCGTAAGGTATGGCCACTCCCATGAAAATTCTGGAAACCAACTGGTCGCGGTCGGAAAAGAAGTGATAACGGCGGAAATCGACATCGGTCCTCACAAACTGCGCATATTGCAAGTTTACGAGTTCGTAGTAACCTCCCGACACGGTGTCGCGAGACATGTTCTTGTGCAAGAGATTCAGAAGGTTTCCTGCAAGTTCGACATTCCACCTGAAATATGAGAAATCGGTTTGTTTCGAGGCGTTTCGATTTTGATACAGAATACTGTAACGGCTACCTATTATAAAATAATCCTTGTAGCTGTTCTCGATATATTTTCCCTGAATGCGTTTGTCGAAGGCCTCTGTTCGTTTAGGAATACGCACTGTGTTCAAATCGACAGGACTTACAAGAAACCTCAGATGTTCAGTTGTTTTCCATGAATAAGTAACTAGTAAAGATGTGATTTTTCGGGTATAATCAGGACGCCTTTGATAATTATAGGCTACTGTAAACAATGTTCGCGGTTCGATACGCTTGTACCAATTCGAGGTGCGGAAAGGGAGCACGAACGAAGGGGTTTCGAGTGAAGACTCTGCTCCAAACTCGACAATGTTGAAAGCGTCGGTTGTTTCCGTTTCTGTTTGGCGCTGCAATGCACCCGACAATCTGACATTGAAAATTTCAGCACCATGGAACAAATTTTTGTGCTGATAGTTGAGATTTCCTCCCACACCCAAATTACCTTCGGTGTTGGTCGCCTCCAAATTGACAGAGTAGTTCTGATACGTCGATGGTGTCAACTGAACACTGCAATCGAGCAAAGTGTCACTTCCGACGACTGGAGTAAACGAAATGTTGTTTTGACGAAAAATGCGAAGAGAGCTGATATGACGACTCGTTTGATCAACTTTCTTGACATCGTACAATTCGCCTGGTTCCAACATATTGGCTTTAAGAATTGTACGCGGTGTTATCTTGGGCTTGTCAGAAAACAAGAATAGGAATTGATCGCGGCGTAGAGTATCAAGATTTGCATAATAGGCAGACCTGTCGCGTAAAACCTTCTGCGGATTGTAATCGGGGAAAAAACTCACACTGTTGATTCTATATTGCCGTGCATTAGCCTTTTCCAAATATCCGTCGGGATTTTGCACTACCGGGCGATCAACAATCACTTCGACATCGGCAAGATAATTGCTTGTATCGACACTATACTTGACCATGTCGGAGCTGAACATATAATATCCGTTGCTACGCACCTGAGTGACAATTCGATCACGCTCTGCCTGCAAATCGGATAGTGTGAATTTTTTTCCAGGGCGTAACAAGGATTCTGCCGTGTCGGCCCAGATGATGGGCGTCAACACAGTGTCACGAACAGTATAATATACACTATTTATATATGTAGGGTTGCCTAAATTGACCGCATAAGTCACCTTCGCTTTTTTCTTTTTACGTTTCACATCGTATGAAACCGAAGAGTTGTAGTATGCCGCGTTCCTAAGTATTATATCGAATTGTTTGACCGTACGTTCCGCCAAAACGGAATCATATATCACAGGCTCCTCTCCAACAACTCGCGCCAACCAGTTTTTCCATTTGCGCTCATGGCCTATATGTGCGAAATTATATGTTGCCAAAAAGAAAGGATAAAAGCGGAAAACATTACGGTTCTCTTTCTGCCGATAGTATGCGGTCAGTTCTCCTTTGTCGAATTTCGGGTCGTCAACAACCGTCTCGTTGCGGCGCAAAAGATACTCGTCGTCAGGCACCATACGTGTGACGTTGCAACTCGCAAACAAAACTGCAGCAAGCACAATTGCGACCGACCATAACAAAAACTTCCGCATAACACTGAATTGTGCAAATATAGGCTACTGCGTAAAATAATCGGCCTATCGAGCAGAATTTTGCTGATATGAACCATCAAAAAATTACTTTTGCAGAAAACTGAATATGCTTACCAACAACAAAATAAAGCTGATAAAATCGCTCGACAGGAAAAAATCGCGCACTGAGTCGGGATGTTTCGTGGTTGAAGGCGAGAAAATGGTGCGTGAACTGCTGCAAAGCCGGTTTGAAACCATCGAAGTTTTTGCCGTTCAATCCTACATCGACGAACTTCCTGCAGTACTCAAACGCAATGCCGAATTTACCGCCGTTGGTGAGCGTGACCTTGAGCGCATCAGTTTTCTGAAAACGCCCAACAAGGCCGTTGCATTAGCAAAACTGCCTGACAACGAGCAGACTGCAACGCCAGATTTGAACGGGCTGAACATTGCACTCGACAATATTCAAGACCCGGGGAATTTGGGAACAATTGTCCGTACGGCTGCGTGGTTCGGCATAAAAGACGTTTTCTGCTCATCAGACACGGTTGATGTTTACAACCCGAAAGTCGTGCAATCGACAATGGGCGCCATTTTCAAAGTTAATGTTGTCTACTGCGACTTGGCAGAATTAGCAGCCACTGCCCGTAAAACCAACGTGCAACTTTTTGGCACAAGGCTCGATGGCGAAAATCTTTACGCGACAAATCTGCCAAAAAACGCAATTGTTGTAATGGGCAATGAGTCGAAAGGATTGTCGGCAGAGATTAGCGCCTTGATGGACAGTAATTTAAAGATACCGTCATATGCTCCGCCTACGGCTGATATGGAATCGCTTAACGTGTCGGTTGCAACAGCCATTGTGTGCGCCGAATTTCGCCGCAGACAATAAGTCGCAAATCAGGAAAGACTGACAATTAATATAAACTACGGATTCCCCTATCCTATTCTGTTGCGTTCAGGCGAACCTTCACAACAACCTTTTTCACAACCGAAGGCTTGCCATCTTTCAGGCAAGGCAGATGCAAATCGTCGGGGAAGAAGATTGCGAACTCGCCGGCACTCAATTTAACAGGCTCGTAATCACCTTCATAAAAGGCAATATCACGTTCATTTGAATATGGAATCGACTCTTTCTGCCCGTTTTTCGGCGCAAAGCCAATAATCTCCGAACCCTCTATAATATACTGAATATCAATATACTCAACATGTCCTTCGAGTTGTCCTTCCGATTTGGTGACATACTCGCTCAGTGAAGCATAAATATCGTTGCCATCGATTGGATATTTACCCTCATCGTAATCGGCCAAATCGGCTGACTGCAGGTATTCGAAAGCCTTTGCAAACAAAGGATGCAACGAATGATACTTTGCGTGATTGGTGAGAGTGTCTTTAATCATAACTCCAATTTTTAGCGGCACAAATATAGCCCGATTCCGAATCGGTGCACCACATCAACCATTGTTTTTAATGAACAACGCGACTTTTTCAGCACACCGTTGGCCATCGAGTGCGGACGAGACAATACCACCAGCATAGCCCGCACCCTCACCGCAAGGAAAAAGGCCCTGAATCTGAACGTGTTGCAATGTTTCAGGGTCGCGTGGAATGCGCAAAGGCGAACTGGTGCGGCTTTCGACACCAATCAATACGGCGTCGTTGGTATAGAAACCTCGCATTCGGCGGTCGAACTGGCGAAGACCGTCCTGCAAGCGCTGACGGATGAAATCGGGCAACCACTGATGCATCGGCGACGAGATGATGCCCGGCGTGAATGATGTGCGCGGAAGCGAACTCGATACCCGCCCCTCAACAAAATCGGCCAAACGTTGTGCCGGCGCAATCTGACCGCTGCCGCCGTTGTTAAAAGCCAACCGCTCATATTGCATCTGGAACTCAAGTCCGGCCATCACGGGGTCGGACGATTGCGGAATATCTTCGGTGCGCAACTCAACCACGATGGCCGAATTGGCCCACTGGCTGCCTCGTGCCGATGGTGACATTCCGTTGACAACCATCTCATTATCAGCTGTCGATGCTGGAACGATGATTCCACCCGGACACATACAGAACGAGTAAACTCCTCGCCCACCTGACTGCTGCACAAGGCTGTAAGCGGCCGCCGGAAGGTATGGCCCGCGCTGACGGCACGAGTATTGAATGCTGTCAATAAGGCTCTGCGGATGCTCAACCCGAACACCCATCGCAAACGCCTTTGCTTCAAGCATAATACCTTGTCGATGAAGCGAATAATAGACATCACGAGCAGAATGGCCTGTGGCCAAAACTACTGCATCGGAACGGATTTCGTCGCCTGCAGTGGTGCGGATTCCGCGCACGCGGTCGCCTTCGAGAATAAGACTGTCGAACGACACTCCGAAGTTTACCTCACCACCGTGCTCAATTATAGTTTTGCGGATATTCTCAATGATGCCCGGCAGCTTATCGGTGCCAATGTGCGGATGGGCATCAACCATAATATCGGGGTTGCCACCATTGGCGTAAAGAATGCGCAGAACTTCAGAAATGTCGCCACGCTTTTTTGAGCGGGTGAAGAGTTTGCCGTCGGAATACGTTCCGGCTCCGCCTTCGCCAAAACCATAGTTCGAGTCGGGATTGACGCCTTGGTTGCGGTGGATGGCGGCAATGTCAAGACGGCGCATGTGTACGTCTTTTCCGCGCTCAATAATCACCGGTTTCAGCCCCGACTGCAAAAATTTGAGCGCGGCAAACAATCCGGCAGGCCCCGCTCCTACAATCACAACGGGCTGACAATGCTCAACATTAGGATAATCAGGCATTTCAAACTCATCGGGACGTGGCAGTTCATCAATATAAACATCGAGCCGCAGATTGATGAGCACACGCCCGTGACGCGCGTCGATTGACCGTCCGCGAAGACGACAAAACGAGATTTGTTCGGTGGAAACGCCCAATTTCGCGGCAGCGGCAGGCAGATAAAATTTCTCCGAAGACGCCTTTTCGGGCGACAAGGCAAGCGTGATTTCCTTAATCATTCGAAGCAGAGCACTAAAGTGACCATTTTTGAGCCCAAACGGCGGTAGGCGCGCGTATATTCCGACCCGTCCTGCTTAACCATATC
>JAGCFC010000239.1 GCA_017650325.1 Salinivirgaceae bacterium
ACAAGGCCTGCAATGATGAACACTGCAACCACGCCCATTGTGCCGAACGGAATGGCTTCAATCAGCACTTTGGCAAGGCCTGTACCTTGAAGGTCGGTGCCGAGAGCGAAACCGCCGGCAACCAGCCAGAGCACTGTCCAGTTGATTTCCTTGATATCGTCTTTGGTGAAGATTCCGCAGCAGGTGAGAACAGCCAACGGGATGAGAGCCACAACGTTAGAGTTGATACCAGTCAGTTTCTCGGTTGCCCACAGAAGGATGGTTCCAAGGAATGTGCACCATACAACGTATGTCTTCCAGTCTGTTTTGCGGTCGCTAGCTTTGATGTCGAGCACCACTTCCTTCGATTTGAATGGGAACAGAATCTGAAGCACAAACCAAGCGAACAGAATCATAATTATAACAAACGGAATCATACGGATGGCCCACTCGCTGAACGAAACGTCCATACCGGCTTCGGCAAGGAACTTAACGGCGGTTGCGTTAGGAGGTGTGCCGATAGGAGTGCCGATACCGCCAAGGTTGGCAGCTACCGGAATGGCCAGCGAAAGGCCGATTTTACCTTTATCGTCGCTTGGCAGAACAGCAAGCACGGGAGCCAGGAAGGCAAGCATCATTGCGGCTGTTGCGGTGTTGCTCATAAACATTGAGAACACGGCGATAACCACAAGGAAGCCCAGCAGCACCCATTTCGGGTTGGTGCCGAAAGGTTTCAGCATAATCCGCGCAAGCGTAACGTCGAGCCCGTATTTCGATGCCATAATGGCCAGGACGAATCCGCCAAGGAAGAGCATCACAACAGGGTCGGCAAAGGCTGACATAATCTTGGTGTAAACAACCAGCTCGCCGGCTTCAGGAGTGCAGAAGTAGCCGATGCCCTTGTTCGAAACCGTCAGCAGCGACAGCACAATCACCAGCACTGATGTTGTCCAGTTTGGTATTGGCTCGAGAATCCACAGAAGCGCTGCAAGGATGAACATTGCAATCACACGCTGTTGAACCAATGTCAGAGCGTCAATTCCGTAGAACGATGTCGGAACGCACCAGGCGATCAGGAACAACACAAACGGAATCAGCAACTTAATCAATTTTTTTGTGTCCATTTTTAATGCAATTTTTAAGTTTTTATTGATTAGAATTATCTCTTTTGCAAAATGAGCCGCAAAGGTAAAATTTTAGCCGATAGTGTGAAGTGCTTTTTGCAGAGCGTTTTTTTTATAAGTGGAATACTTATCGAGAGGGACAACAGACTACAGACAACAGACGAAAGCGGTGAGCTCGTAATTCATAATTCCAAAGTTTTCTCTGCGTTAAAAATTCTATTTTTGCTAAACACTAAAACGATAATGTATGGAAAAGAAAATGATAACTGACAGCGATGAATTGATTTCGCGTCGAGATGCGTTGAAGAAAATGGGCGCGTTGGCTGCTACGGCAGCAATTAGCGTGTCGGGAGTGAGTGCTTTGGCATCGTGTGCCCCGGCTGCCGCGGGCATTGATAAAAAGCTCAAAGTGCTGTTAATCAACGGTAGCGCAAGGCGCAATGGCAACACCTTCACTTTGCTTTCCGAAGTTGCCAAACAGTTGAAAAAGAATTCGATAGACAGCGAGATTGTCAGCATTGGCAATCGTCCGGTGCGCGGCTGCATTGCCTGCGGCCAATGTCACGCAAAACAACTCGGCAAGTGCGTTTTCGACGATGATATCTGTGACGAGATTATCGACAAAATGGCTGAATGTGATGCGGTTATAGTTGGTTCGCCGGTTTACTATGGTCAGCCGGCTGGGCAGTTGCTTGCGGTTATGCAGAGAATGTGCTATTCGGCAGGTAACAAACTGCAAGGAAAGCCTGCGTCAGCGGTTGCCGTTTGTCGTCGCGGCGGTGCATCTGCATCGTATCAGACGCTGTTAATGCCATTCCAAATGCTTAATATGCCGATAGTTACATCGCAATATTGGAACATTGGCTATGGCGGAGCCGAGGGCGAGGTGTCGCAAGACGCTGAAGGTCTGCAAACAATGCGCACCCTTGCTGACAATATGGCCTATATGCTCAAGCAATTCGCCACAGGCACAGCCAAATTCCCCGAGCGTGAGCGTGGCCAATTCACCAATTTTATCAGATAGACGTATTGCCTACCTTCCCGTAATCGTCTCTGATTCCCAGCCAGTTTCGTGGGCGCGGGCAAAGTTGCGAAGGGCGGCTTCCTTGCTTGTGTTGGCATAGCAATACTCGCATTGGTGCGGACAGGTGTTGTATTCGCCAATGTCTTTGCTCATAATGCAGCCGCAGGCGGGGCGTTGGCCTTTGTCGCGGTTATCCTTGCGCTTTATGGCGTACAGATTATCGTTGATAATCACAGCGTTCTGCGGTATCGGTTCGGTGCCGAAAAGCGACATTTCACGCGTTTTGATTTCTACGCCTAGAAAGTCCATAAGCGTCTTGTCGGTATGGGCAAAACGAATCATCAGGTCATCGTCAATGCATCGGTTGTGCAGAATGCCATATTGTTCAATATCAATCTTTTCGCCGCAGGTGGCAAGCTGATAGCCCCATTGCTTGTTGAGTTTGGAAAGTTGCGCGGCGAATCGGTCCATCTGTTCTTCGGTCCATTCGGTGTAGCGGACGCTGTTGCGCTCCAAATTGGCCTTCACCTTTTTGTAGAGCGCAATGTCGGCAAAACTGAAAACAAGTTTTTCGGTGTAACCATTAAGCTGATTGCCAATATTTTCGATTTTCTGCAACAGACTTTCGGGCGAGATTTTATCGGTGAGAATCAGCGGGTCGAAACGCCAGACAACGCGGCCTTTGCCCAATGTGTCGACCAACCGACGGAAGGTGTCAATGCGGTGGGCAAGAGGCGGCACGCCTCGCTCAAGACCTTCGGCCTCGTAATCGTTGAGCGTGAACTGAATATAGCATCCAATGTTGCGTTCTTTCAGATAATCAATATGTTTCAACAGCGGTTCTGGATTCTTCGACCAAAAGACAATGAACCGCGTGTTTTGGTATGACACAAAGCTCTGCGCACCATTGAACGGGTTTGTCCACGCCGAATAGCCAACCTCAAGCCGACGGAAGAACCAGTCGGCATAGAAGGCGGGAATGTCGGTTGAACGGCTTGCCGATACTATCATAGGCGCTTGTGCTTCGGCCGTTTCGCCGTTTTCGCGTTGTATTTTTATTTTAGGCCATTGAGACATATAAGATGCTCTTTTTGCTTAATTAGTTTATTTACGCTTTGTTACTTAAGATTCCGTTATCGCATAAGCGTCATTCAAAGATAATGAAAAAAGTGTTGACGTCCGATTACAGTATTTGAATTCAAGATAACCTTGCCACATTGTCATCTGCCATTATTGCCACAATCGACCTTTTTTGGCAGAGTGGGGCGGTTTGCACGGTGTTTGCACAATGCCGCACGAGCTCGTCCAGCTATGGTATTCATAACCGAACAACTCGATTGTTTTAAGTTTAACTAAAATAATAGGAGGTTCAAATTATGAAAGTTGATGGAGTAAAAAAGCCGAAATTGAATCAGGCGAAGCACCACAAACACGTGCCTGCATACGCCGCAAAAGAGGCAGCCGAAACATCAGAAAGCAGGAAGATGAAATAATCGTCCGTGTGATTGAGTTTGGAGCGGAAGCATTGGTTAGACCTTTGGTTCCGCTTTTTTTATGCTAACGCTGACACTGACACTGACACTAACGCTAAAACTCTAACTCCCAACACCTAACACCCAATACCCAACACCATTCTCACTTATGCCTTGTGCCTTATGCCTTGCCACTTGTACCTTGTCACTTCCCCACAATCTTCCGTCCAACTTTCGTCTTCAGCAGCAGATTGAACAGAAACGGCTGCACTGTGTAGGCGATGACCACTGTCGATGTCATACCAACAAGCGTGGCAAAGCCGATTGACGCGATGGCGGGGTGGGTGGCGAAGATGAGCGACGCAATACCCACAATCAGCACAAAAGCCGAAAAGACGATGGCCGTTTTGTGGAACATCAGCAGGTTACTCTCGTTGCCGCGGGCGCGGTTTATCAGGCCGTCCATAATGAAGATGCTGTAATCGACGCCAATGCCGAAAATGAACGTTGAGATGACAATGTTTATCAGGTTGAACTGCAGGCCGCAGATGCCCATCACGCCAAGTGTTATGTACCAACTCATTGCCATTGGCAGGAAGGCTATCGCGGCAAGCGTCAGACGGCGGAACGACAGCAGCAGTACCACAAATACAAACAGCGACGAGATGCCCAGCACAAGGTTGAAATCGTTGTTGAGCAGCTTCACCATATTGCCCGTGTAGTAGAACGGGTCAACTACCACAGTATGTGGCAATTGGGTGAGCAGGTCGTTGTTGCGGGCAACATTTTCGGCGGGCGCTTTCACTTGCGTGAATACCATATACGAGTCGCCTACCTTCTCGACCAGGCTCGAAATCAAGCCGTTAGGCAGCGCTTCGGCTTCGTAGATTGATGCGGGCTGATAGTCGGCGTCAATCATATCGAAGAACGGTTGGAACATTTCGGGCTTGATGCCGCGTTTTTGCCCAGCGTTGGCAATCAGCGATTTAACCGATTCTTTGCGTTCGTCGGTCCAGTAGCGGTTCCAGCGGTCGATACGCTGTTGCTGTTCGGCGTATGGCAGAAGCAGGTTCGAAGCCTTGCTGTAGCCGCGGATGTCGCCCGTGGCGGCAAGCGAGTCGCATACACGCGCAAGAGTGCGGTTATAGAGCAGGGCGGTGTCCAGACTGCCCGATGTTACGGCGTAGTATGTGGTTGAAAATCCGTTGTTTGTCTTTTCTGCATAAAGTTGGTTCGACCGCACAACCTTCGGTTCAAAGTAGCCGATGTTCTTCAGGTCAGAGTCGAAAGTCACTTGCCGCGACATTACAATGCAAACGGCGAACAGAATGGCTATCAGCCCGATAAACCACCCGAAGCGCTCAAACTCGACGCTGTTGAACTTCTCGAGCACGCTGAAGGCGCGAGCCGATTTGCGGTTGCGTTCGGGGTTGAAGAATTGCGGCAGGAAGACAAGGCAGAACAGCGTGGTGCCCACCATTCCAAGCGATGCGAACATTCCAAAGTCGCGCAGCAGCGGCGATTTGGTGAGCAGCAGCCCCACAAACGCGCCAATGGTTGTCAGCGTGCCCAGAAGCACGGGGCGAGTCTGTTCGCGCAACACACGTTCGGGGTCGCTAACGTACTTATAATGAGTTATTACGTGCAGACAGTAA
>JAGCFC010000240.1 GCA_017650325.1 Salinivirgaceae bacterium
GGTTCGCGGATTGTCGGTGCTGCCATCGCTCCAACCCATAAAAACGCAACCATCGGCAGGTTTGGCAGTAACGGTTACACTGCTGCCAGGCGCGTAGCGGGCATTAACTTCGGTGTCGATTGTGCCGTTGTCGCTTGCAGATATGGTAACAAGCGGGCTTTGGGCAAATTGAGCCGTCAAGATTATATCCTTATTAGATATGGTTATGGTCAGCGGATTGTCGGTGCTGCCATTGCTCCATTTGGTAAAATAATAGCCATCTGCAGGAATCGCTTTAAATTCAACCGTTTCACCTTCTTTGTACTCGCCGTTTTGTCCTTCAACGGTTCCGCCTTCGGTGGCAGTAACTTGAACCGAATAGGTTGGGTCTTCTTTTTTGCAACCAGCAAACACCATCGAAATCAATGCAACGCCCATCGCTGCCCAAACAAGTCTTCTCATATCCAATATATTTAATTGCTAACAATTTATTCTAACCCCGATAATTATCGGGACTAAATTCAAAATTCGTAATTCCCAACACCCATTGCCTAATCCCTAACACCTAGTGCCTAATGCCTAGTGCCTACTCCCTCACTTCATTCCGCGCAAGCGCTGATAAACGTTGGGTATGAACTGCCGCTGAAGCACAATGGCCGAGCGGGCGGGAATGTATAGTTTTATAACCGACTTGTCGTCGACGCTGGCCACGGTTGTGGGGTATGTCATCGACTCATCGATACGGCCGAAACCGCCGAAACGCAACTCATCGGTGCTGAACAGAATCTTGTATTTGCCCTGAAGCACAGGTATTTCGAAGTTTGTGTAACTCTTTGTCGGGTGGAAATTGAAGACGAACAGCAAATCGGCGCGGGTGAAGGCCAAAACCTTATCGTTATCGTCGACCATCTGCGCATAGAACGGGAAAACGCCCAGCAAATGGCGGTCGCGCAGAAGGTGCACGGCTTCAATGTCGAACTCATTCAAATACTTGTATTTCAAATCTTCGCGGTCAACCAGACTCCATTGGCGCAGCGCATATTTATACGACCAGTTGTTGCCCTCGCGGGGGAAATCAATCCACTCGGGGTGGCCGAACTCGTTGCCCATAAAGTTCAAATAGCCTCCGCCTGCAGTGGCCATTGTGAGCAGCCGAATCATCTTGTGAAGGGCGATTCCGCGGTCAATTTGCATATTCTGCGACGTCACCAACATATTGAAATACATCTCTTTATCCATCAGCCAAAAGGCGATTGTCTTGTCGCCCACCAGCGCTTGGTCGTGCGATTCGGCATACGAAATGGTGCGCTCGTCGGCGCGTTTCGAAGTCAGTTCGTGATAAATGTGCCCTAAATCCCACGACTCGTCGTTTGCGCTCTCTTTCAGCACTTTAATCCACATATCGGGGATTCCCATCGCCAGACGGTAATCGAACCCCACGCCACCATCCTCCAACCGCATTGCAAGGCCCGGATAGCCGCTCATCTCCTCGGCAATCGAAATGGCATCAGGATTGACCTGCTTTATAAGCTTGTTGGCCAACATCAGATATGTAATGGCATCGTCGTCCTGCGCACCGTCGAAATAAAGTTCATACGACGTGAAATCCTCGCCAAGACCGTGATTCAGATAAATCATACTTGTCACACCGTCGAAGCGGAAACCGTCGAAATGGTACTCATCGAGCCAATATTTTATGTTCGAAAGCAGGAAATGAATGACGTTGCCCTTGCCATAGTTGAAGCAGTAAGAGTCCCAAGCGGGATGAACGCCACGGTCGCCGCTGTGGAAGAACTGATAGCGGGTGCCGTCGTAGAGTCCAAGTCCTTCGTTGACATTCTTAACTGCATGTGAATGAACCAAATCCATCACCACACGAATGCCTTGCATATGACATTCGTCGATGAGCGCCTTAAGGTCGTCGGGCGTGCCAAACCGCGATGACACGGCGAAGAAACTCGACACGTGATAACCGAACGAGCCGTAGTACGGGTGCTCCTGAATGGCCATCATCTGAATGGTGTTATAACCAAGTTTGACCACTCGCGGCAGCACATTCTGTCGGAACTCGTTGAAGGTTGTCACACCCTCCTTCTCGCCCGACATTCCAATATGTACCTCATATATAAACGGTTCCGATGCTTTCGGACGCTCTTTGCACTTCCATTGGTAAGGCTCTGCCGGACACCACACTTGCGCACTGAAGACGTTTGTCTGTGAATCTTGAACCACCCTGCGCGACCAAGCCGGAATGCGCTCTCCCTCGCCGCCGCTCCAGTAAACCTTCAGGCGGAAAAGCGAGCCATGACCGAATTTGTCAGCCGGCAATTGGAGTTCCCAATTCCCATCGTTCAGCGGTTTAAAATCGAAATCGTGACTCTCCTGCCAACCATTCACATCGCCAATCAGCGTCACGCGCATAGCGTTCGGCAGCCACTCGCGGATGGTTGTGGTCTGTCCGTCGCAGAAAGTTCCGTAATACAAATGGCCGTTGGCAAAGTCGAAAAGTGTGCATTTTCCATTGCCTGTCAGCCTGGCCTCGGTTTCGGCACAATTCTGCATACGTTTGACTATCACATCCTTATAAGGATTCAACCAGGGATCGTCTTTAACAATTTTCGGTGTCTTCATAATTGCATCGCTGAACAGTTCAACAATAGGCTAAAGTACAAAAAGCAGCACTATTTTTCAACATTTAATTTAAAAAGCCGCGCTTAGGACACTTTTTTCAATTCTCACCGAAAAACCAAACATAAATCGGCTATATTTGTGGACTTGTAATTACAATAGAAAAGAAATATGGCTAATTTCAGTTTCGCCCTACGCCTGGCGTTCGGGTTTCTACCAAAGACAGAGAAGATTGAAGAAGAACGCAATCAGTTGATTGCCGAACTCAACAGACTGAATGAATATAAAGAATCGGATGAGTTGAAGCGGTTCAACGAGCTGAACGAATTTGTTGAATCTGCCGATTTCAAAAAGAAAAAGGCCGAAATAACATCGCTGAACTACGCCTCATCGGACTATTGCGCTAAAGAGAAGAAATTCAACAGTCTTGCAAAAGACAAACGTGTCAAAAACTATTTTAGCGTAAGCCAGTCGGCTGATTTAAAGCGCTTTGAGTCAGTTTCGAACTCCGATGCGCTGAAACGCTTGAAAGAATTGGAATCGACTGTGAACAGCGCCGATTTCCAGCAGGCTAAAGCCGACAAATCGAATCCTGAGAAAATGGAGGAATGCAAGGCTGCGTTGCAGGAATACAAATCGCTGACAAAGAATCCCGAAATAAAATTCTGGACAAAATATCAGAACAAATCGGCCTACAAGATGTTTGTAGAGACCAGCAACTCATCGTTAATTGCTGACTACGAAGAACTTAAAGCTTATGTCAACTCAGATGAGTTCAAGACGCAAAAAGCGTATCTGCTTGACAAAAACCGCTTTAGCCAAAGCGAAGAAGCTGCCAAAGAGCGCGAGTTCGAAGCTCTGAAAAATTCGGAAAACATTAAATGGTATCAGGCCACGCTGAACTCGAACAAGTTCGATAGTCTGAAAGCCTGGAATCTGACTTTTGAAGATAATTTCGACGGCACAAAGGTTGATGAATCGAAATGGATGAACACGTTCTTCTGGGGCAAAATGATTCTGAACGACCGCTATGTGTTGGCTGGCGACAAACAGTATTACACTGACAACAAGAATGTTGACATCAAACAATCGGTTTTGAGCATTGTAACCAAAAAAGAGAAGGCTACTGGTAAGGTTTGGGACGAGAAACTCGGTTTCCGCACACAAGATTTCGAATACACTTCAGGCTTGTTGAGCACTGCCAACAGTTTCCGCCAGCAAAACGGCAAGTTTGAGGCAAAAATCAAGATTGACGCAGAAAACCCAGTATACCAAGCTTTCTGGTTGAAAGGCGAGAAGAAAGAGCCGCAAATCGACATCTTTAAATTCAACGTAGGCAAGAAAGGCTCAATGCAGATGTCGACTTACAACAACGGAAAGGCTTCGGGAACCAAACTGGGTGGC
Organism: Salinivirgaceae bacterium; assembly: GCA_017650325.1. Lineage (GTDB taxonomy): Bacteria > Bacteroidota > Bacteroidia > Bacteroidales > SZUA-534 > RUG13583. The sequence continues at coordinate 4,012 of JAGCFC010000240.1, forward strand.
TCGGCTTTGGCAAAAGACTTCTTTATCTACTCGGTTGAGTGGGAAGCAAACAAAATCACTTGGAAAATCAACAACGTTGAAGTGGCATCGACAACAAACGCCATCCCGCAAGAGCCTCTGTTCCTGATGCTCTCGGCTGGTTTGAGCAATAATGCCGACAATGCGCAACTGCCGTCGAATTTCCAAATCGATTGGGTACGCTGCTACGAAAAAGCATAAAATCAACAAAATACAACAATAAAAGGCTGCTGCGTGCGGCCTTTTTTGTTAGGTTTTGTTTCACCACGGAACACACAGAAAACACGGAAATTATATTCAATCCTTCAATTAATCTATCAGTCAATTAATCAATTAATAATATGTATACTAAAGAGTCGTTGAGAATAGTTTTTATGGGCACGCCCGACTTTGCAGTCGAGAGTCTTAAGGCGCTGATTGACAACGGGTACAATGTTGTCGGTGTGGTCACAACACCCGACAAGCCGGCCGGTCGCGGACAAAAGTTGAGCGAAAGCGCCGTAAAGCAATTTGCCGTGAGCAAAGGTCTGCCTATTCTGCAACCCGAAAAATTGAAAGACACTGATTTTCAATCGACTCTGCGCAGTTGGAAAGCCGATTTGCAAGTGATTGTGGCATTCCGTATGCTGCCCGAAAGCGTCTGGAGCATGCCTCCGTTGGGCTCAATCAACGTCCATGCATCGCTCTTGCCTAACTACCGTGGAGCAGCGCCCATCAACCGCGCCATTATGAACGGCGAAACAGAATCGGGTGTTACGACCTTTCTGCTGAAACATGAGATAGACACTGGCGACATTCTGCAATTTGAGCGCACACCCATCTCGCCCGACGACAATGCCGGAACTCTCCACGACAGACTGATGATGATTGGTGCGGAACTGCTCATCAGAACTGTTGAGCAGATTTGCAGTGGCAATACCAAAGGCACGCCGCAGAGCGAACTGATGCCCTCTGACGGCATTCTGAAAAACGCTCCAAAAATATTCAAAGACGACTGCTGCATCGACTGGACCGCACCTGCCGCCACAATCATAAACCAAATACGTGGTTTGAGCCCCTATCCTGCCGCTTTCAGCAACCTTCAAAAGGACAACGAAGAACCTCAGCCAATGAAAATCTACAACGGTCGGTTCGAGCAATGCACTCACAACCAACCGTTAGGAAAGGTTAGCACCGACGGGAAAAGTTATATTAAGGTGTTTGTCGATGGCGGCACAATCACACTCGGCGAAGTACAGCTTGCCGGCAAGAAACGTATGCCTGTGGCGGATTTTCTGCGAGGGTTTAAGACTGAAGGATGCGAGTTGAAGTTTATGAATTAACTTCCCCTATTTCTTCTTCGCCTTCTTCCGCAACTGGATTACATCGCCTTCTTTAGGCTGGGTGCCCTCTTCCATTAAGTTGAGTTTGTAGAGCGATTTGAGCCGAATAGCATACTGTTGCGAAATGTCGTGCATTGTCTCGCCCCTTTTCACAGTGTGAGTCTTGTATTGTTTCTCGGCTTTCGACTGTTTGCGACTGATATACAAGCGCTGACCAGTTTTCAGTTTGACGGATTTTAATTCAATGTCGTTAAACATTCGTAACTGCCACGGCTCCAACTCATAACGTGCAGCCACCGATTCAATATTATCGCCAGGCAAAGCCTCAACATAATCGGTGTGGTTGTTGGTCTTGATGTTGCCGAATGGCGAAATTTCCATATCGTACACATCCACCTCGATGAAGTTGTTGGTCTGTTCGGCAATTTCAGTGCGCTCTTCCGGTGTCGATTCCGGCTGAACATTCTTGTCGAAACGTTGCAAGTTATTCTGCTCGATAATTTGAATCAGACGGTCGGCGTATGTGGGGCTTGTTGCGTAACCTGCTTGTTTCAAGCCTTTTGCCCACTTTTGATAGTCGGTGGTGCCATATTCGAAAAGAAAAGCATAGCGCTGGTGGGTGCAAAGGAACTCCGAATGGTCGACAAACGATTGGTCGGCATCCTTATACGAGCGGAAGCACTCATTCGGGCGGTCATCGTCGCGATACATCGACTCTCCCTTCCAGTCTTTATGACACTTAATGCCGAAATGGTTGTTTGCCTTTCGTGCAAGAGTACTGTTGCCATCGCCCGACTCCAGAATGCCCTGCGCCAAAGTAATGCTTGCCGGGATTCCCACACGATTCATCTCGCGAACTGCGATTTTGCTGTATTTGTCGATATATTGAGCGCGTGTAATTCTTTGTGCCACAACCATCTGCTGCGACACGAGAACCATTACAAGTGCAAATAAAACTTTCCGCATTGCTAATTTCGATTTAGGCAAATGTAGCATTTTTCACACAAACAACACTGATTCAATATTTTTTACAAAGATTTGTTTCCGACAGACTTGTCCTGAAATAATTGTTGCGAGCTTTTACGCAATTGCACACCAGCCATTTACAACAAAAAAAGGAGCACCTTTCGGTACTCCCCCACCTATGAAAACAAATTAAAAACCTATCAATTATACAGATAACGTTTGATGCTCTTTTTAGGCGTTTTTACAAACTCCTCCTCTTGCAATTCGATTTTGGCAATTGCCATATAGTTAGGCATCAACTTATTAAGTTCTTTTTGATTCTTTTCGAACTCCATCAGAATCTTATCTTTATCAAGGCCATCTTTCTCGGCTTTCTCTTTGTCGGGAACAATGAGAGCGTGCAGTTTGCCGCCGCGTTCAACAACCAGCGACTCAACCACATAAGGCATATTATTTATTTGAGCCTCAATCTCTTCAGGATAGATATTCTGACCCGATGCGCCCAAAATCATATTCTTGCAACGACCCTTGATTGTCAGGTAACCATCGGCCGACATAGTGCCGGTATCGCCTGTTTTCAGCCAACCCTCGCTGTCGAATGTGGCAGCGGTAGCCTCCGGATTCTTGTAGTAACCCTTCATAACCTGTGTGCCTTTCACAAGAATCTCGCCCTCGATATTTGTTGGGTCGGGGCTGTCGATACGAATCTGGCAGCGGCGAATCGGATAACCGCAACTGAACTTGCGGGCAGTGTCCCACGGAGCGTATGAGATAATCGGCGCACATTCGGTCATGCCGTAACCAACGGTATAGCGGAAACCAATGCGTTTCAGGAAACTCTCAACCTCTTTGTTCAAAGCTGCACCTCCGATAATAACCTCGTAGAAATTGTTGCCGAAAGCATCTTCCAATTGCTTGCGCACTTTGCTGTAAACAATCCTGCGAAGCACTGGAACACTAAGCAAGAACTTTGGCAGTCCTTTACTAATAGCCGGTTTAATTTTAGCCTTATAAATCTTTTCGATAATCAACGGAACAACCACTACCAAACCCGGACGGATTTCGGAGAACGCTTGAACCAGAACTTGAGGCGAAGGTATCTTTCCAAGGAATGTGATGTGAACACCAAACGCAAACTCAGTTAGGAACTCATATGCCATACCATATGCGTGAGCCAACGGCAAGAATGAGACCATGCGGTCTCCAGCCTTGAACGGGATTACTTCTGTACCAAATTCAACATTGGTGGCGTAATTTCCGTGTGTAAGCATAACGCCTTTCGAATGGCCAGAAGTTCCTGATGTATAACTGATTGCAGCCAAACGGTCATGCTCTATGTGCTTAAGTGCGAAATTCTCGCGATTAACATCTATATCGGCGCTAAACTTCGAGAAAGCCTCTTTTACCTTATCGTCAACAGCGTAGAGAACGCGGAAATCGTCGAGCGAGATAAAGCCACGAATATTCGGGAATTTGGTAACGTCCATCTTCTCGAAAATGTAGTCGGATACGAACACCAACACCGAATCAGAGTGATTAATGGTGTTCTCAAGATCGGCCATCGAAAAATCCTGCAAAAGAGGAACCGAAACTGTTCCATAAGATACTGTGGCCAAAAAGGTTACCGCCCAATTTGAATTGTTTCGGCCAACCTGAACCACTTTTTCTTCCTCGTTTATTCCGCACTCGGCAAATGCACGATGAATCTTTTTAATCATCTTGCCAGTTTGTCCGTAACTCATTGGTGCCTCATGATAGTTGCTCAATGCCGGAAGGTCCCAATTTCTCTTGATTGATCTCTCGATGAATTCGACGAATGTTAACATATAGTTTTTTTTATCGTTTTGCGCAGTAAATTGCAAAAAGCGTACCAAACATTTTTGTGGCGCGTAATTTTTAAAGTTTCGCCTCATTTTTCCTATTCAGACACCACACGTACACAAATGTTTGATAATTTGCGGTCGAAATCCGATAGTTATGAAGATTATTGTTGAAGCCGGTGGCACAAAATGCAAATGGGGATTGATTGACAGCAATTTGCTGACAATCGAAACTCCGGGGTTCAATCCTAACAGTTCCAATGTGAACTCACTCACAGCTATGGCTGAAAGTGTGTTTGCAAAGGTGACCGAAAATGTTGACTCTATAATATATTTTGGTGCAGGCTGTTCAAACAACACAAACAAAAAAACGGTTAGCGACGCACTTGCCACCGTGTTTAAATGCAATAATGTTCAGGTTTTTACCGATTTAGAAGGTGCAGCAATTGCCTTGTTTGGCAACAAACCTGGCATTTCGGCCATATTGGGCACTGGCGCTGCCGCCGGATACTACAATGGAAAATCAATCGAACGTCAGGCTCCATCGCTTGGGTATTTACTTGGCGATGAGGGTAGCGGCGCATATATAGGAAAAACATTGGTTTCCAAAGCTATACGCAACGAATTGTCAGACAATTTGTGCTCGAAATTCTTTGATTTTGCAAAGGCAACACCAGCCGAATTGATAAAAGATATTTATTCCATTCACCCGACCAATAGCTATCTGGCTAATTTTGTGCAATTTGCCGCCACTAACATTGCTGAGCCTGAAATTGCCAATTTGCTTGCTGAAGCATTTGCTCTCTTTCACGAAAAGCACATTGAGCCATTGAATATCAATAATATGCCAATAGGGTTTGTAGGCGGTGTGGCATGGCAATTTGCCGATATTCTGCGCAAACAATACGCACAACGCGGCATCGAAATTATAATTTTGAAAGACGCTTTCTCGAGCCTTTGCAAACTGCAAGACACCCCGAACAACTAACCTCGCATCAAGGTTTCTTCTGCTCTTTATGAACAAAATGCTCGCACGCCTGTGAACCTCTGATTATGGCAAATTGCCGATACGGACAGCGAAGCAACGTTGGCTTCCGCCACACATCAAGATTAGGGAATTTCATATCCCACTCCCCATTTGCGCAATCGTCGCAAATATGTGCTATGCGTGATTCTTGTGTTGCCATAGATTATTTAGCTTGATTGACATCATTACTCATATTATCGACAACAGCCTTTGTATCAGACAGTTTCTGCTTGCATTTTTTCAGCAAATCCGACACGCGGACAACGGCATCGGCAAGTTGGTCAATGTCCAAACGGTTGTTTTCAATGTCGTCAACAATCGATTCTATTTCCTCGATAGTTTTTTCGTAAGAGAATTTCGTTGCCATAACTTACTGTATATAATTAATAATCAAATCTTTCAAGATTTTTCCGCAACTTTCCGTTTGGCAGCTTTTGCTTCCAGATACTGTTTTAGGATTTCCGGCGTGGTCTTCCACCGTTCCTGCATCCAAACCCATTGTTGTGGATATTTGCGAATTATCGATTCTATTATATCGTTGTAAATCTGCGTATTATACCTAATTGTTTCTGTTGTGTCAGACTTAATGACAAACGGCACTTCGGGCAGAATCTCAAATGTGTAAGTATCGGTTTCGCTGTCGCGAATGGTGTACATCGGCACCACCTTTGCTCCTGTTTCAATAACCAAACGAGCGCAACCAATCGGCGTATATGCCTGGTGACCAAGAAATTGCAAAAACTCACCTTTTATACTTTTGCTGTCGTGATCAATCATCATTATCAGGCATTCGCCGCTTTTTAGCCTGTCAACCAAAGTGTCGTAACAACGATACCGCTCCACATCGCGCATTCCACGCGACTCACGCAAATTCACCATCATATGGTCGAGAGCCTTGTTTTTGATTGGACTGCTCACGCCTGTTGTCCTATATCCCAAAATGGGCGGCAAAATGGCCGAAAACTCCCAGCCATGTGTGTGCGGCACAAGGCAAATGACGCCACGGCCTTCGTTATATGCTTTTTGCAAATGTTCTTCACCGCTGATTTTAAAATATTTAGAAAATTGTTTGCGAGTTTTCTTCCTACTGAGAATGGCATAATCGGTGAACGTTTTAGCCAACGAAGCATAAACCTGCTGGCCAAATCGTTTGTATTCGCCATCCTGCTTTTCTGGTCCGAAAACAAATTCCAGATTGCGCTCAATTACCCGTCGAGTCTTCGTCATAAGTAAGTATAACTGACGAGCGGCGAACCCATGCCAAGCCAGCAAAAATTTGCGGGGCATGAACCTGCTGAGCGTAATGACCGACCATAGCAATCCGTACACAATGGAATCACGCACGGGTCTCACCACATATATTTTAAATTTCGTCGCCATTCTATAGCAATATCAAAAGCCAAAAATCAAGTTCACAATTATACACTCCTCCCCGATGCTCCAAGCATTTGTTTTACAAGTCCGTTCAGCTTCCGCGATTTCATCAGTGTTTCAATCGGCACGTGCATACGGTATTTCCAGTAGTTGCGCGGATTGGCTGGAACGTTAATGCGCTCTTGCTCAACGTTTTTCACACGCAGCGACGGCTCCAATGCGAAGAAATCCTGAATAGGAATCATCACGCACATTGCCGGCGATTGTAAGTGGTTGTCGATTATCATTTTACAAATGTCGACATTGGCGGTCTTTGGCGCTTTACCATTCAGTTTCAACCAGTTGTTGTAGTAGCGCTGTGTCGATTCGGCGTTCTCCTCCCACCAACCTCTAATTGTTGAAATGTCGTGGGTAGAAGTGGCGCAAACCGAAGTGTATGGAATAGTTTGCAAATCAGCAAATTCCGTAAAAGTCTTTGGCATTCGCTGAATCTCGAGACTCAATATTCCCAACTCTGCCATCACGGGCTGAACGCAAGCCGGAATCATTCCCAAATCCTCGCCGCAGACAAGCATATCGCTCGCCTTGAGCAGTGCCGACAGTTTCACTTCAGCCTGTTTGCGCCAGAAAATGTCGTGACGGTGGTAGAAATAGTCCTCGTAAACGGCATCGAGCAGTTGACGTGTGGGCTTTGGCAGCCGTGCATACGACGAAGTTTTCTGCAAATCGATGCGCGGGTGATAACCGCCCGTAGCCTCATCTTTAATCAGAAGCACATCGGCGGCAATGGTAAGCAAGCCGTTGAGCAGTTGCCGTTTCGACGGCGAAAGCGATTCGGGGTCGGAATGGCCAACCAACTCATTGTAAATCAGGCGTTGAGTAGCATATTCGGGTTTTAACCGATAAAGGCCGTCCGATTGGCGTACAAGATATTTGCCCTTCGTCTTTTCAGCCTGACTTCCAAACAATTTTGCGATTGTTTCGTCATCGGTTGTGGGTATGCAGGCATTGGCGTAATCGAACACAAGGCCACGCTCGAGCAACTCACCCTCCGACAGTGGCAACGACGGGTTGAAATGCCCCAAAATGCCGTGCACAGCCGTTGTTGGGATTTCCCAAATGCGGAAAAATCCGAGAATATGGTCGATTCGGTAGGCATCAAAATAACTGTTCATTTTTGCCAGACGACGACGCCACCACGCGTAACCGTCTTTGGCCATACGCTCCCAGTTGTAGGTCGGGAAGCCCCAATTCTGACCGTTCTCCGAGAAGAAATCGGGCGGTGCACCTGCCTGACCGTCAAAGTTATATAGTTCGGGGGCGCACCACGCATCAACGCTGCAGCGGCTAATGCCAATCGGAAGGTCGCCTTTCAGAATTATTCCGCATCGACGGGCGTGCGCCGTTGCCTCACGCAACTGACGGTCGAGTTCGTATTGCACATAGCACCAAAACATTACGTCGGCATAATAGGGCGAATCGGGGTTGAACATTTTGTGCACGGTCTGCGCCGAATATGTCGCAAATTTGCCCCAACTGTTGAAATCGCCAGTGTGGAATTTGTCGCGCAGCACACTGAATGCTGCGTATGGCTCAAGCCACAAGGCGTTTTGAGCCATAAAATCGGTGAAACCGCCGCTTGCGACAATCGTATCTTTATTCTCACTGAAGAAGGTGCGGCAAAACTCTAGTTTGAGTTTTATTACATTCTCATAATCAACATCTTGTTTGTCGTTAAGATTCCGCGCCGCTGATTCGAACTGGCTCTGTCGCTTCGCATCAGCCAACTTGCCAAGTTTGAAAATATCAAGGAAAAGCGGATTGAGAGCGAACACCGAAATGGCGTTGTATGGATAGGAATCCAGGAACGAATATGTTGATATTGTGTCGTTTATGGGCAGAATTTGAATCATCTTCAACCCAACACGAGCCGCCCAATCAATGAGTTTTTTCAAGTCGCTGAAATCGCCGACACCGCAACTGTCGGCGGTGCGCAAGGCGAAAACCGGCACATTGACACCGGCAAAACGCACCTTGCTGTCGGCTAGAGTGAACACTCCATCGTCGATTCGCAGCATTATGGGCGACTGCTCGTAAGTATCTATAAACCTATGGTTTGCACCCGGCGCCCAAAACAGAAATGAATCATCAGCGGTATCTTTAACCACAAACTTGTATTCAAACTCGTTGGGCAAATCATTGATTGCGAAACGGATATGCCACGTTGCATACTTCCCGACCGACATCGGCAGCATATCGGACCAATTGCCCAACTGGCTGCAATTACCTGTCAAGCAGACATATTGCGTTGGTTTGAGCATTGGCACGCAGCAAGTGATTTCGAGCGAACGGGCCGGTAGGCGCTTGCGTTGCGGCTTATCGGCAAAACGGCTGTTTGCGCCAAAAAGCACATCTGTGAACGCCGAACTCAAATAGGCCGAAAATTCTACCGGCAACTCCTGCCACGTATCAATGCAATGGCAATCGGCATCGCTCGACAACGGTAGCGTCCGAACGTGCCCCATCTCCATTTGATAGTGGCTATCGTCCTTGCCTACAAGAACATATTTGTACCACACAGTCTCTTGACCACTATAGTTGACGGCAGCGCGCCAGCGGTTCAGATCGCAGCACTCGAGCGGCAGAGCCTTGTCAAGGTCCCATTTACCCAACTCCTCCGACGAGCCTGTAACCACCAGTTTCTGACCCCACTCTGTCGGGCAATAGCAGTCAAAATGCACTATCATAGTTAGTTATAAGTTGTAAGTTAATAAGTTATAAGTTTTGCTTAGAAGTTTAGAGTTTAGACAATTCGTAATTGAGATAATTTAGAATTCTACGCTGATTATCACCAACTTTGCTATTAAAACTTTACTCTTTACTCTCTACACTTTACTCATTTACTCAACAGATAGCGTTCAGCATCGAGAGCGGCCTTGCAGCCTGAACCGGCAGCCACAATGGCTTGACGGTAAGTACGGTCCATCACATCGCCACAAGCGAAAACGCCCGGCACATTAGTGCGCGACGAGTTTGGCTCAGTAACAATGTAACCGTCCTCATCGGTCTTCACAAACGGCTCAAATACAGCACTATTGGGGTGGTGGCCTATGGCAAGGAAGAATCCGTCAATCTTAATCTGACGGCGCTCCTCATCGGGCGTTCCCTGACGGTAAACCAGATTAGCACCCTCAACAACACCATCGCCGAACAAGTCTAAAGTATTGTGTTCGAACAATATTTCAATATTTGGTGTATTCATCACGCGCTCCTGCATCGCCTTCGACGCGCGCAGATAATTTTTGCGGACAATCATATAAACCTTGTTGCAAAGGTGAGCTAGATAGGTGGCTTCTTCGCAGGCCGTGTCGCCGCCACCAACTACAGCCACATCTTTCTTGCGATAGAAAAAGCCGTCGCAAGTGGCACAGGCAGAGACTCCGCTGCCACGATATTTCTCCTCCGACGGTATTCCCAAATATTTGGCGGTTGCGCCAGTGGCAATGATAACTGCCTCAGCGTCAATCATTTTTTCATCGTCAATTGTGAGCAAATGGCGGCCATCGGCAAAGTCAACCTTCGTGACAGTACCAAAACGGATGTCGGTTCCCAAACGCTCGGCCTGCTGACGGAACTCTTCCATCATCTGATTGCCGTCAACTCCGTTGGGATAGCCCGGAAAATTCTCGATTTCAGTTGTTTGTGTTAATTGGCCACCTGCCTGTAACCCAGTCACCAAAACTGGCGAAAGATTAGCGCGCGATGCGTAGATTGCCGCCGTATAACCTGCTGGTCCTGAACCGATTATCAAGACTTTAACTTTCTCTGTTTCCATAATCATATCAATTTGCAGACAAACTTATAAAGAGATTTTAGTTTTGGGGCGATTTGAGAACTACAAGTGCTAACATATAATGAACAAATGGCACAACATATGGCACCCGGGAAGAATGCCTTACAGACACATAATTCCTCACTACAGATTTATCAAAACCCTGATTGCATTAAAGGCTTGACATCCAAAGACTATCAATGGAGTGAAATGAAATTTGCAAATATTTTTTAGTTGACTTTGCTATAGGACAAGGACATTCTCGTCACATCGCCTCTTTTTATATTTGTAATTGCATGCTTAGGGGTAAAATCGATAATACCATCGAAAATAGATCTCGATACCTGCTTAAACCCTTTAATATTTTCAAAAGGAATAGATCTATCGTATTCTATTGTCATAATAGTATTTCCATTGTTTCTTATTTCAACAATATCTCCAAATTCATCTACCACCCACTCTTCCACATACGAAACTTGGTCATGGCTCGAACCCACGTAATTAATGGTCTTTACCAAGTTGTTGTCTTTGTCGTAAAATTTTATCGACTTGCTGAAATCTTTCTTTTCCATCAATTCCGGCGTTATATCATCAATAATCATAAAAGCCAAGTACCCCTCTCTAAGCCTTATCACAACTACGGTATCGGTTGTAAGATTGCGTCCTAAAGAATCGACACAAAAGCCTTTTACTGAATGGATAATAGTATCTTGCGACCATGGAGAACCATCGTTATAAACCGTTTTCGATATCATTCGGCCCTCCGAATCATACTCGTATTTTTCACCTTTGAGTCTACTATTGAATTGCTGCCTATGTTTTCCTGAATAGTTGCCATTTTCATCGTACTCTTTCCACATTACCATACGCACACGGCCACTGGATTCTATATCCGAAATTTTGGTATTACGCCCGTTTTGGTCGTATTCATATTTTGTCATTCCAATTTTATTTGTCAATCCAGCTCCATCGGAATAAATGTCGAAATGCGATATATATCCACTATCAGAATATTGTGCTACCATTTTTATCGAAGACTGGAGGACGTAATCCACTTGATAAACTGATTCACCTTTAGTTTTTTTATCTTTATTGTGCTGTATGTCAACCTTATTGGCAGAACAAGCAACAATTGACGTTAACGAAATTGATATTGTTAAAAGTAATCTTCTGAAGTCCATATTGATTTTGCAGTATAAATAACAACTTTATTTTCCTTAAGTTCAGACAATAAGAAGTCTACAAACATTACAAATGTAATGTATTTTCGATTTCTGAAGCAAATTTCAAACAAGGATCTTACTAAGGGAAAAATAACGAACCATTAGAAGTTTTTTGAAAGTGGCCGAATAATTCTGCAAAAAAAGTTTTGCAAGATGAGCACCGATTGATACATTTGCACCCGCAAAACCACGGGGTGTGGCGCAGTTGGCTAGCGTACTTGCATGGGGTGCAAGTGGTCGTCCGTTCGAGTCGGATCACCCCGACCAATAAAATCCTGGAAATCGTCGATTTTCGGGATTTTTCATTATCTGGCAACCCATACTCACAAATTGTTAATTATTCAATTCCGATAATTGATGATAAATGATACATTTGCGCTGAAAATGTGAAATATAATTTTAAAACGTAACATAATGAAAAAGAGTCCATTACAGATTGCAAGGGCCAGCTATCAGCCAAAATTGCCGGCTGCCCTTAAAGGTAA
>JAGCFC010000241.1 GCA_017650325.1 Salinivirgaceae bacterium
CCGTACGGTATTCGCGAAAGCATTGTCACGGGCGATGTGAACGGAATGATGCTCAACCAGAAGTTGAGTTGGCTGTCGGGGCTGCTGATGGTGCCGGTTAGAGCGATTATCGACAGCAGAAGCGGCGCGCTCAACGGCAGCACAAACTGCTGTGTGTCGGCTTCGTTGTCGACCATTGCGCCCACTGCGGCAAACAAGGCGCCATAGAGCAGATAGCCGAACAAAAAGAAGAAGATGAACGACAGAATGATGACCGGGAAGTTGATGCTGTCGATGGTGCTGAACATCTCTTTGAAATCCTGCGACATTTCGGTGTTGTCGGGTTGCGACTGCGCAAGTTGGCTGCCACCCTGCGAGAACAGCGATTGCGGTGCGGCGGCTTCAATGGCGGCGGTGTCGGGCATCAGCATCGGCGCCACAGCCGAATAGATGCTGAATGTGAGCACAGCCCAAAGTGCGAATTGCGTGAGCGTTACAAGCCCCACACCGATAATCTTGCCGGCCATCAGTTGCACCGGCTTCACCGACGACACAATCACTTCCACAATGCGGTTCGTTTTTTCTTCAATCACACCGCGCATCACGGCATTTCCCGACAGGAAAATCGACATATAAATCAGGAACCCCATCAGAAATGACAGCACCATTTTAAGCGTCATATTGTCGCGCTCTTCGTGGCCGTCATCGGTCAATTTTATGGTGTTGATGTTGATGCGCGTTTTCACTGCCGACAGTATGCCCGGATCAACACCGCAGGCCCGCAGTTTCTCGTTCTCAAGCCTTTTTTCGATGCTGTTCGAGATGTGCATTCGTAGGTCGAGATTGGCGGTGCGGTCGGAATAGAGAAACACCGAATTGTCGGAATTAACCACATTGTGACTGATGTAAAGCAGTGCGTAAAATCCTGACTGACTGAACTCTGACTTATATTTTTGCAAGTTTGCGTCGGGCATATAGACGAACTTGATGTAGTCGGTTTCGGGCAGTTGGTTGCGGAAAACGTGTGTGCTGTCAACCACCTGAACAATCTTAATTTCAGTGTTGTTGGCGTTCATCAGAAGCGTTGGCGCGATGAGCAGAGCCGCAAACAATATCGGGCCTAGAATGCTCATTATTATGAAACTCTTGTTCTTGACGCGTGTCAGATACTCGCGCTCTATTATGGTCAGTATCTTTCTCATTTCTATTGAGTTGTAAGTGTTGGTTCGGTTTAAAGTTGAACAGGTTTAACAAGTTGAAATTGCGCCCTGCTCTTTACTCATTATACATTACTCTTTACTCTCTTCAATTTGCATTCTGATTAACCGCCTTGATGAAAATATCGTTCATATTCGGCAGCACGTCGTTGAATTGCGTTATTTGTGCACCAGCAGATAATACACTTTGTATCAATTGATTATAATCGAAACCGCTTTTCAATTCGCCCGTAACGTGGTTCACTGCACCTTTCGCGTTTTCCTTTATCGACACAAATTGCTCAATAACATTTGTAACGCTCTTAAAATCACCAATATATCCCAACTCAAAAATGTTGAGTTTGAACTGCTGACGAATTTCGCCGACCGTGCCGTCGAGCACCTTCCGCGATTTGTTGATGAGCGCAATGTGGTCGCAAATCTCTTCAACCGACGCCATATTGTGGGTTGAGAAGATGACGGTTGCGCCATTATCTTTCAGATTCAGAATCTCTTCCTTGAGCAAATTGGCGTTGATGGGGTCAAAACCACTGAATGGCTCGTCGAAAATGAGCAGTTTGGGCTCGTGCAGCACTGTGGTGATGAACTGAACCTTCTGCTGCATACCCTTCGAGAGTTCTTCAACCTTGCGGTTCCACCAGTTGCCGATTTCGAACTTATCGAACCAAACCTTCAGCCGTTGCGTGGCGTCGGCTTTCGAAAGTCCCTTGAGTTGAGCAAGATAAACAGCCTGCTCGCCCACCTTCATTTTCTTGTAGAGTCCGCGCTCTTCGGGCATATAACCGATTTGGTAGATGTCGTCGGGACCGATGGTGTGCCCGTTGAAAAGCACTGTGCCGCTGTCGGGTGCGGTTATCTGATTGATGATGCGGATGAGCGTTGTCTTGCCCGCGCCGTTTGGACCCAAAAGCCCGAACACAGTGCCCTGCGGCACGTTCAGACTCACGTGGTCGAGCGCGGTGTGGCCGCTGTAGTGCTTGCAGACTTCGTTTGTTTCAAGAATTGATGCCATTTTTCGCTATCGATTTTTGTGGCGGTAAATTTAAGGTGAAGGTTTGAATCAGCCTATCTCTTTTGTCAGTTCATCGAAAACATAGGCCGGACTTTGGAAATAAAGGCCTGTTTCCAGATTCTGCAAGGCTGCGTAGGTTCGCGATGTGTAAACAATGTCCATCGCTTTGCGCATTGTAAGCGAGCGCTCTTCCATCAGGCGCGCTATCAAATCGCGCGTCATAGTTTCAATCATAAATGTTTCTTTAGCGCTCATAATTTTTGTAAAAGATTGATTGCCTTTTGAGTGGCGAACATATATTGTATGGTCACCGAGTGAAACTTGATTTCTTCGAGAAACTGTTGCTCTGTGATGATACCTTCTTCAACGCGACGAATTTGATAACCAATCACATCGTCGGCAATGGGACCAATTACAATATCATAATCGTGCAACTGCGTGTGTGTGCGGTTCTTGCGGTTTTGCAAAATAAACCGAGACCACTCAAGCGAATATTCATCGAACCGCAGAACCTTCAAATCTTTCAGACTGCTGTCTGCAACAGAATATTCGTACACTCGTGTCTCACCTTCGCCGTATTGTGCAAACTTGCGTTCGGCTTGCCGTTGCGCCACATTTCTGTCGGGTGTTAGATAAAAGCCAAGTCCAAAATCCTTTCCCACACGACTTTGCGCGAGGTCAATCTGCAATATTTCAGCGTTGGTGCCGTGATAGAGTATCATACCAATGTTCCTCCCATTCGCTTGCAATAGGCCGACAGGTCTTCCACAGTATTTTCAAACGAGAGAGTGTGTTCCACATCGTAGAATTCATCAACAAAATCAAGCCCTTTGTATTCCTGCAAATATTTGTAGGCTTGCTGTGTGGTGATGCCGTGCGCTTTGGCGAATTCGGTTATCAACGCCACAATGTAATTGATTCTATCGAGTATAGATTTGCTCATATTACCTTGAATTTCAATTGCGTTTGAAAATCATTTGCGAAAATACTGATTTTTGGAAGAAGAGACAAATAGAGTGTTTTACAACTCTTGCTTGATTTTGTAAATAGTATCAAGAACTTCTTGAAAGTAAGATTTCAACAAAGAAATCTGTTTTGATGGGATAGTTAAACTATTGAATTTGTCTTTTTGCCTAAAATCAAACCATATTGCGCCTTCTTCTTCATATGGCTTGTTATACAACTTTCCATTTTTTAAGTTATCGACTTTGTCTAATAACAAGTCATATACGGGTTTTCCCCAACCTTCTCGATAATCAAATGCTATGCAAATCAAAGGATTCTCTCGCTCAAAATAAACGCCCATCCACCCCCAAGTTTGTTTTAGTCTAATATGTTTGAATTTCACTTCAAAATACTTGCCCATAATCCCGTCTCGTGGGGTTCCGAATATATTTCCACCATTATTTGTGTCAATTTTGCTTTTGTAAATGCTTGCAGTATACTTTTCATTGTCTACAACAAATACCTCATCCAACGACCGATAAAAGGTATATAACGAAAACATTCCATCTGTATTCATAGGTTTTTGCGGTATAAAGATTACACAAACTTGTTTTAAATACTCGAGATAACCATTCCATAACGATTCTTCGTCTTTTGGAATATGCTTTTGAAGGTATAAGTATAATTCTGTCCACGTACGAACCGTGTACCCCTTTTTTATCATTGGATAGTTTGTGATATATCCAAGTTTGTCATTTTGTATTTTGAAGTGTTTTGTATATTGTTCAAAATGATGGTTTTGGTCCCAAATTTTACACTCAATCAAAAACGTCTCACCTTCACATTCAAAATAAAAATCAGGGCGGCAGTCTTCATCTGACAATTCTCTTTGTAAATAAATTTCCCCGAACTCATCATCTGGAAAAAAGAAGTGAAGAAATGAATCCAAAAAAATATCAGATGTTTGGCACATTGTCCAAGTAATATCGGACAGATTATTTTCACTATTAAAACGCCAAGATAAATTCGATATGAAATCTTCAACTAAAGACATTGACACGTGTACTATTGCTTAAAACAAATGTAGCGATTTTCGCATAAACTCATTTATGTGAATTTTGAACTCATTTATATGCATCAATGTGGACGGATGAATCGCATCCCCTATTGTTCCATTTCGTCCATTATCGCGTCGAATAGCATTTGCGCCACGCGATGGCCGCCTTTGCGGTTGAAATGCGTGTAATCCTTCTGCGCCATACCGCTCTCAACCCACACGGGCATACTGTTGCGGCCGCCCATTGCGGCGTAGAGATTCCAGAACGCGCACCCTTCGGCGAAAGCCGCATTACGCTGTGCCTCAATAACTTTCGACACCGACGCCCGCGTTGTGTAGCCATTTGCGCCCTTCTCTGACATATCGCTCACGCCAACCACCAGCACCACCGCTTTCGGCCACACCTTTTTCAAATATTGCAGTTGCTTGCGCAGATTCTGCTCGTAGTAACTGTAACTGCGCGACTGATTGGTCACGGCATTCACACCGAACTCGTAAATTATCAGTCCCACAGGCAGATAATGACCCATTTGTTTCATTTGCGCAAGGTCGATTTTCACAAATTCAGTGCCCTTGCTTCCGCGGAATGGCAAATTATCGACCATTACGCCAGTGGGCGAGTCGAGCGTAACCGCGTAAATGTCAGGGCTTTGGCTGCCGCCGAACTCGATGCGGAAATTGGTCGGTGTCTGCTCAAAATTCCACTGAATGCGTTTTGTGTCGGCGGTCGGGTCGATGTCCTCAAACCACAGCAATTCGCCGTCGGCATAACCCTTCACGGAAAACGAACTATCGGCGTGACCGTAAAAAACATTGCACTGCGTGAACTTTTTCACCGATTTGTAGGCTTGTCCCGACTGCGAGAACTTTATCCATGCCGACTGCTGCCCATACTGCCCGAAACTGCCCATAATGCCGAATTTCTGATGGTGAAGAGCAGAATCGCGCTTTTGATAAATCGAGTGGACGCGCCAATTGCCTGATGCCGAGTGTACTATGGCCGACGATTTGGCCACGGGTGGCACGGCGGGCATTAGTCCAGGGCCGCTGCCGCCGTATTTTTTCTGCATAAGATTGCGGAAATAGCCCGTTATGCGGTCGCCCTCAATCTGACTGTCGCCGTAGTGCAGAATGCGCACCTGACGGTTTTGGCAGTTGGCCAGCGCGGCGAAAAACGGTGCAAGACGCACCTCGTCGTCGTCGGCAAACTCAATGGGTTGGCGGCTTCGGGGCCTGTCGGTGCGAGCGGGTTTGGGCTTTGGCGCAGGCGCTGCGGGCAGAGTGTCGGGCTGCGCCAAAACAGCCGTGTCGGCGGGCAGCGTGGTGGTGTCGGCCTTCAGTTCGGCCTCAATGGCGCTTGTGTTGCCGATAATCTCAACC
>JAGCFC010000034.1 GCA_017650325.1 Salinivirgaceae bacterium
CTCATAATCGAAATCGATAAAGCCCTCGACAATCACCTTGCCGGCACCAGCGCGGCCGCCAGCCTGTGATATTTCCCACGAGCGGTCGACATCGGCCTCACATTTCACCATACTCTGTCCGTGACCCGACGAGCTCATAATCGGCTTAACTACGCACGGAATACCAATCTCTTTGATGGCGGCCTTGTACTCGTCATAGTTTGCCGCAAAGCGATAAGGCGACGTTTTCAGGCCCAGCTCTTCGGCAGCCAGACGGCGGATTCCTTCGCGGTTCATTGTCAGGAATGTTGCGCGGGCAGTAGGAATCACATTGAAGCCTTCTTTTTCGAGTTCCACCAAAGTCGGTGTTGCGATGGCCTCAACCTCAGGGATTATGTAGTCGGGGCGTTCCTTGTAGATAATCTCGCGCAGCTTTTCGCCGTCGAGCATTGAGATAACATACGAGCGGTGCGCAATCTGCATTGCGGGTGCGTTTTCGTAGCGGTCAACGGCCACAACCTCAATGCCGTAGCGTTGAAGTTCGATTGCCACTTCCTTACCAAGCTCGCCCGAGCCGCACAACAAGGCTTTCTTTCCGCCTTCTTTAAAGATTGTTCCAAAAGTTTCCATATTATCGATGGTTTTGTAGTTAAGTGAAAGCCAAATGTATTCATTCGTTCAACCCGATGAGCAAAGTCGAAAATCAAGTTGTTGACAAATAGCGAACAATCCGCCAAATCGGTTTATCTTTGTGCGGTTGGTCGCAGAAAATATACCGGCCAATTGTTTTGTAATATTCTATGCGCGAAGTATTTACATTGACCGATGTTTTGGTTGTGCCGATCTACCTGATGATATTTTGGTGGATAGCGTCGATGGTGAAACACAAGCATATCGATAGTGAGCCATATTACAAATATTTCACCATCGGATTTATGCTGAAAGTGTTTGCCGGCATTGCCTTTGCACTCATCTATACTTATCATTACGGCGAAACCGACACACACTATTACTATTGGGGTACGCAATCGCTTGAAAAGCTGGCGCATAAGAATTTCGACGCTTTCGCACAGATAATGGCAGGCGGACATACACCAGAATTGCGTTCAGCTTTCGACTGGACCACAGGTTGGCCAACCTACTGGCGCGACACCAACTCGTTTGCCGTCTGCCGATTCAACGTGCCGCTATATCTGCTGGGATTCAAGACGTTCCTAGGCAACATAATGGTGCTCAATGCATTTCTGTTCATTGGTTTTTGGAAGTTCTACAAGCTGATGCTCAAACTTTTCCCCAACAACGACCGCAACTTTGCCATAGCCCTGCTTTTTGTGCCGTCAGTGGTGTTTTGGGGCTCATCGTTGCTCAAAGACAGCTGGTGCATCGTGATGTCGATGTTTGTATTCTGTGCCATCCATAGTCTTTTTATCTCGCGTAAGCGGATTGTCGGCAACATTATCTTGCTGATAGTGTGCAGTTATATCAGTATGAGTATCCGGCCATATTCATTTTTCACCACAATGGGCGCTGGCCTTGTCTGGATAGGGTTTACATACGTCTATCGCATGCAGTCACGTATGTTCCGCGTGATGATTTTCCCAATAATTGTGGCTGTGATGTGGCTTGTGGGAGTGGGGCTTTTCTCGCGGTTGGGTTCGCTGGCCAATGAGCGCTATCAGTCGATCGACGCGATAATCGAGACTGCCGTTATCATTCAGGACGACTTGAAAAAAGAGTACTACGGCGGCAACAGTTTCGATATTGGCGCATTTGATCCCTCCATTGGTGGTCTTGCTTCAAAGGCGCCTGCAGCCATCGTAGCCGGTGTTTTCCGTCCGTTTCTGTGGGAGTCGCGCAACGTGCTGATGCTAATTTCCGGCCTCGAAACCTTTGCCATCATGCTGCTAATCATTTATTTGCTGCTGAAGTTCGGTCTTCGTCGAATAATTAACGTGATAATGCGCAAACCATTTCTAATAGCGGCATCGATTTTTGTAATCACCTATGCATTTTTTGTCGGGCTGACAACCGCCAATTTCGGCGCTTTGGTTCGCTACAGAATGCCAGTTATTGTCTTTCTGGCGCTCATTTTGGCCGTTATTTGGCGTTATATGCAGCTCTCCCGCCTGCTGTCACAAAGCGACAATGACCAATAATCATTAGCGCAATACACTGATTTACATGTTGTTGTATTGTCAGAAAAATGTTGTTTCAAAAAAAAATAAAAATAGGGCGATAATCGAGCATCGCATAATAAAGATTGCTATATTTGCAGCACGAAAAACCATTGTCGTGTAGTGTAATGGTAGCACCTCAGATTCTGGTTCTGCTTGTGAGGGTTCGAGTCCTTCCACGACAACAGAAAGCCTTGTAAATCAAAAATTTACAAGGCTTTTTTTTGATTATCTGTCAGCAATAAAAACAACGGATTAGTAAAAACAATAAAATTAACTCTAAAAAAAGAACAATTATGTTTAGCGTATTCTCATGGGGGCGTTGGCTCCACATATCCAATGATGAAACTGCGGTAATAAAAGCTGATTCGCCTCTTACAAATCCCCACTTCAACGACAAGGATGTCTGCATTCGTTTCGACCATAAAGTAGAGCGAGTGGAGGCGGGTTTTATCTGTCGCATTCCCCAAATCACCCAGCTTGGCATTTATCCTACAATGAAGGATTTGAACCTCAATACCAACGATCTTAACCTTCTGCATCAAAACAATGTTATAATTGTAGGCTACTTCGACACCATAGCAGAGGAAATAGCCAAAAAGCATCATTTGAGGTTTATGCCTGCCGATTTAACAATATCAAGTTCGGGCGACTATTTCACACAGTACGGAAATTATATTCTCACCCTTCGTTTTTGGGAATGCAATGCTGCGCTGCACAACGACTGCCGTAGCCAAGGCGGTTCGGCCGGATGGATGGGCGGCGGCGAACACACCGAAGACTTGGACGACGATTTTTATAAAGATCCCGACATCATCGAAAAAATGGTGGAACTATGTTGGGGAACTTTTGCGACCGACATCCGCGAAAGCCAGCCACTCAAAAATTTTCTTGCCGCAGCCAAAGAGCGTTACGCGACACTGTCGCACAATGGATTCGTAATCAATTATTAACCAGGTTTCTCACCAAAAAGAGGGGAGAAAAACTGTTTAACTTAAATTGCATTAAAAAAGCCGCACTTAAAAAAATGCGGCTTTTTTGTCATATAGTTGTTGGCAAGTTGCTCATTTTGTCCATCCGTTCATGCGCAACCATTTCTCGCAAGCGTCGTGCCAGAAAGCCTGAGTTTCAATCGGGTTTCTTGCGCCAAGACCATGGTCGCCGCGGGCATAAAGGTGAAGTTCGCACTCAACGCCCTTTTCGCGCAAAGCGTTGGCGTAATTGACGCTGTTTGTGTACGGAACCAGTTTGTCGTTCATGGCGTGAGCCAGGAATGTTGTCGGGGTTTCTTTGGTAACCTGTTTCTCGTTCGAGAAGCGGTCGATCAAAGCTTGGTTATTTGCGTCAGAGCCGAGAAGACACTCGCGCGTGCCTTTTTCGCTGTAGCTAGGCTCCATGGTGATGACAGGGTAGACGAGCACTGCAAAATCGGGTCTTGCGCTCACATTTTCAGCGGGTTTGTACACTTCGTCGTTGAAGTGAGTCGATGCCGTTGAAGCCAGATGACCGCCAGCCGAAAAGCCCACAATACCAACGTGCTCAGGGTTAATACCGTACTCAGCGGCATGGCTGCGCACGTAGCGAATGGCCTGTTGAACGTCCTGCAGCGGACCTTCGCAGCGTTTTTCCATAAACTCGTCTTTTGGCATACGATAACGCAAAACAAAGGCCGAAATGCCGATAGAGTTGAGCCATGTTGCTTGGCTGACACCTTCAAAGGCGTACGACAGACCTGCATAGCTGCCGCCGGGGCACACAACAACTGCCGTGCCCGTCGGGTTCTCGTCGGCAGGGTAGTAGGCTATCGACGGCACCTTAATATCTCTCGCAAAGAACGATGTGGTACTTACTTCGTCGAGTTTGGTTGCGTCAACGTCTTTTGCGCCCGGAATCTTGCCGTTCCAAAGGTCGATGATTTTTTGCGGTTCCTTCGGTGCGGGCATTCCAGGGAACTGTGCGTTTGCCGTTTGTGTAGCGGCTGTCAGGCAGATTGCTGCCATTGCTGTTAAAATAGTGGTTTTCATTGTGTTATTATTTTTAAGTTAGTCTTTTTTGATTGCTTTTGCAATAAGTTCTGCCATGTAAGCGGCACCGGCCTCGTCGGGGTGGATGCCGTCAACAGCAAAGTATTCTTTCTTGTCGGCCAGTTGCGTGTGCAAGTCGATGATTGTCAGATTGTTTGTTTTGGCAATATCGGTCACGGCCGGAATCACACCCGCCACAATAACCGAGTCGTTGATGCCCCAGCCGTGGCTGAAAGCGGGAGCGGGGGTGCAGACAAAAATCTGCGGATTACGTCCGTCTGACCTTAGAGTGTCAATAAGCGACTGATAATCAGCTTTGAATCTATCCACATTCCAGTTCTGTGGTTTTGTGTCGTTGGTACCAAGCTTAATAACCACAATATCTGCGTTGAGAGCCATGGCATTCGAAAACTCCTTGCAAATCCAATACGGATAGTCGGCTCTTTTCTGCATTGTGGTACCGCTTTTGCCGCAGTTCTGCACGCTGTAGCCGTTGCCCAAAATCTGGTTCAGAACCACTGGATAGCCGTCTTCGCTCTGAATGGTGATGCCGTGGCCCTCGGTTATGCTGTCGCCAATGCAAGCTACCTTAATCTGCTCATTGTCACTGCACGCGGTAAACGCGAAAGCAACCATTGCAGCAAATAAAATGTTGTGTTTCATATTGTTGATGTTTTTGTCGATGTTTAAAAACAACTCAAATATATCAACTTATCGTATTAAACCGACTGTATGGAGCGTGTTTTTTTAGCAATTAATGTAGTTGATTGGAGCATGATGCTTAAAAACAAAAAAGCCCGACTAACAATTGTTAATCAGGCTCTTTGCGGTGCGGACGAGACTCGAACTCGCGACCCCCGGCGTGACAGGCCGATATTCTAACCGACTGAACTACCGCACCATTTTTTAGAACGTTGCTTTTTCCTTGAAAAGCGTTGCAAAAGTAGCGCCTTTTTTGATATTCGCAATAGTCGTCGGCGCAAAAAACAAAAAATATTTTTATGGCCGTCATAATGCGCTATTACTCAGTTTTGTCGGCATTGCTTACATGTCGGAATTTCGGTTGTAAAAGGCACGGACAGTTGGCTGTGTTCTGTAAAATTGTATTTTCACGGCACGTTTCGGCAGCGGTTTGCCGTCATTTTTATCATATAAAACATAAATTTATGGAAAACAGAATTGGTTTTGGCCCGCGTTTGGGCGCTTATGTCATCGACATTGTTTTTGTGTGGATTCTTTCAGCTATAATCAGTGCCATACTTCCATCGTTTTTTGTGGAGATGGCTCAAAAACAGATAGATGAGATTCTTTCATCGAATCAGATGGTTGCAAGTCTCTACACAGGCGAAATGCTTAAAATACTAGTGTCGGCCACTCGTATTGCTTTGATTGTCAACGTTGCACAACTGCTTTATTTCTCAACTGAGATTTTCCTTGGCGCTTCGGTAGGAAAGATGCTTCTTAGTCTCAAAATCGCTAATGTCGATGGAGGCAATGCATCGGCAGGATCGCTTGTGGCGCGTTATCTGCTCAAACACATATCGAAGGTTTGCACCGTTTTGGCATTATTCTGCATACCTGCCATGTTAAACTTGATGGGTAACCTGTTCGGGTTCGTAATCTTTATCGGTTGTTTCTTCGCTGCTGGCGATCGACATCAGGCTTTGCACGATATGATGTGCCGCACGGTTGTTGTTAAGAAAGGGGAGAATGTAGAAGGATAGAGATTGTTATCCATCATTGATAGTTTAAACGCCTCATCCGAAAAACGAATGAGGCGTTTTTAATTTCAACTTTTCTGCAAAACCTTAAAATCAGCTCAAAATTGTTCCGAAAATATTCCGCCTTCCGCCATAGTTGCGGAACTCGCAAAGATAGATTCCCTGCCATGTTCCCAGATTCAACTGGTGGTTGGTGATAGGAATGGTTACCGACGGTCCAATCATCGACGCTTTAATGTGAGCTGGCATATCGTCAGCTCCTTCGGTGTCGTGAGTGTAGTTGGGATCTCGCTCGGGAATGAGCTTGTCGAAGACGTACTCAAAGTCATTGCGAACGGCCGGGTCGGCGTTCTCGTTAATCGAAAGCGCAGCCGATGTGTGTTGAATCATAAGGTGCAGCAGTCCGCTTTCGGGAAGTTCAGGCAGACTCTTTATAATAGTGCCCGTAATCAGATGATAGCCCCTGCGATAGTTGGGCAGTGTGATTTGAAATTGTGATACCATATTGAGTTCCTTTTTGTTAACAATAATAATACGTGTCTCTAAATCTTTTCTAAATATAGAAATTTGATTTAATAATACGCCTGATGACAACAATATTTTGCCGATTGTTGAGTTTCTGTTTACCGATAGTCGGTGGCGGACGATGAACTTTGTTTAAGATGTTTATTTTTGCAGCAAAATCACCTTTGTGAGAAATTTTTTAGTCGCATTATTGATATTAACGGCAGGCACGGCGTGGGGCCAGACTTGCATTTTCGGCCGTGTTACCAACCAGTCGGGCGAACCGCTTGAGTTTGTCAATGTGGTGCTTAAAGACAACGTTGCGGGTACCACCACCGACCAGGACGGGGCTTACAAGCTTAACATCGCCTCTGGCAAAGCCGTTTACGTTTCTTTTTCAATGATAGGCTATCAAACTGTGTGGGAGCAGGTGATGCTTTCCGACGGACAGCAGCGCCGTCTCGATGTGTCGCTAACGGCCACGTCGCAGGAGCTGGAGCAGGTTACCGTTGAAGATGTCCAAGTGCGCAAGAGTACGCTTACGCGATTGAATCCGAAAGTGATGGGGGTACTGCCCGATGCTTCCGGTAGCATTGAGAGTCTGATAAAGACAATGCCAGGAGTGGCGGCCAACAACGAGTTAAGTTCACAATATTCGGTGCGCGGCGGCAGTTTCGACGAGAACCTTGTGTATGTCAATGGAATAGAGGTCTATCGGCCATTTCTGGTACGATCCGGAGAGCAGGAGGGATTGAGTTTTGTCAATAGTGATATGGTTTCGTCGCTGCTTTTTTCTGCAGGAGGATTCGATGCCAAATATGGCGACAAGATGTCATCGGTGCTCGACATCAAATACAAACGTCCGATCGGATGGGGCGGAATGGCCTCTGCCAGCCTTTTCGGCGGTTCGGTAATGCTGCATGGCGCCGGCTTGAACCACCGCTTGCATCATATTTCGGGCCTCAGATACAAACGGAACAAATATCTGCTCAATTCGCTTGAAACATCAGGCGATTATGATCCTAAATTTATTGATTTTCAAACTTATATCTCATTCGATCTGACTGACAGAATCGAATTGGGCTTTTTAGGCAACTGCTCGAGCAACGTGTATAATTTCATACCGCACAACCGCCGTACAAAATTCGGACTTCTCAACCAGCCGATGGAACTGCGAATGTTCTTCGAAGGGCAGGAGATGGACGCTTTTGAAACCTATACAGGTGCGTTGTCGGCCGATTTCAAGGTTAACGACGGATTCAGTCTGAAGTTGACAGCTTCGGCCTTCAACACTCACGAGAGCGAGACCTATGACATTCTAAGCGAATACTATATCAATGAGATTGATTTTGCCGTGGGCGAAGCGTCGTATGGCGACAGTGTGAAAACAGCCGGCATTGGAGCGTTTCTTAATCATGGACGAAACTATCTCGATGCCAGAGTAATGAGTGTTGAACATCGCGGCATGTTGAGCAGTGGCAACCATTTCCTGAATTGGGGAGTAGAAGCCAAACATCAGCATATCAGCGACAATCTGTCGGAGTGGACAATGATTGATTCGGCCGGATATTCGCGGCCTTACAATGGCACCACGGTTAACATGAGTTACAGCCTAAGGGCTCGCAACAGCGTAAATTCGGGGCGGATTCTGGCTTATGTGCAGGATGTGTTCTCGTTCATGCTCGATTCATCCGACATGCATTTAACGGTGGGTTTGCGTGCCAACTATTGGGATTTTAACAACGAATTGCTTCTTTCGCCACGTGTTAGCCTTTCCTACAAACCCAATTGGAAACGAGATGTTGTGTTTAAATTGTCGGGCGGATATTATTATCAATCACCGTTTTACAAAGAGATGCGTATGACCGACGGCCAGATAAACAACGACATTAAAGCACAGAAATCGCTGCATTTTGTGGCTGGCGCCGATTGGAACTTTACAGCGTGGAACCGTCCGTTCAAGTTTATTACTGAACTGTATTACAAGAAGTTGACCGACCTTATATCGTATCAGATCGATAATCTGCGCACCATTTATTCGGGCCGCAACGATGCTGACGGCTACGCCATGGGCCTCGACATGAAAATCAACGGAGAGTTTGTCAAGGGTGTCGATTCGTGGTTCAGCCTGTCGCTGATGCAGACCGAAGAGGACATCCGGGACGATGTGTGGGTGCGCACCGATGCCGACGGAAACGAGTACGAGACGCATCCTGGCTACATTCCGCGTCCTACCGACCAGCGGTTGAACATAAGCATGTTCTTCCAGGATTATTTCCCTGGTAACCCCGATTATAAGGTGCATCTGCAAATCAACTACGGCTCACGACTGCCGTTCGGACCGCCCCAGTCGCCGCGATATATGGCCACTGGCCGCATGTCATCATATCAGCGTGTCGATCTTGGACTCTCTAAGAGTTTGAAAAACAGCAGCAAGACATATTCTAAGAACAATCCGTTCTATTACGTTAAAGAAGCATGGATTTGCGCCGAAGTGCTCAACGTTATCGACCGCCGAAATGTGGCCTCTTACGAGTGGGTGACCGATTTTGCCAATCGTCAGTATGCCGTTGAGAACTCACTCACAGGCCGTCGGTTCAATATTAAGCTTAATGTGAATTTTTAGAATTCAGAATTTAGATTTCAGAATTCAGAATTTAGAATTTAGAATTAATGATTCTTAACTCTTATTAAGCACCATCTTCCAACCATCTAATTCTCAATTTTCCAACTCTCTAATTCTCTAACTCTCTAATTCTCTCTCCACCTCTCTCTGCTTCACCGCCTTAGTCATAAACAGCCGCTCAAATTTGTCAAGAGGCATACGGTTGGTGCATTTCACAAAAATAAAGGTGATAAGGCATGCGTACACAAAGCGGAACAGAACCACGCCAGTCCAGTGGCCGCCCATTGAGAGCATCAGCAGCGTGTCTTCTATAATGCTGTGAAACAGTCCCATAAGTGTCATCGAGTAGAAGATGCCTTTGATGTCGATGTCTTTCTGTCGGCTTTCTTCAATCAGTAGGCCGCCACCGTAAGCTATGCCCAAAGTGAGGCCGATGATGGTAATTGGCAGCACCTTTTGACTGATACCCAACCATTTGAGAGTAGGTTCCATAACCTTGTTTACAATTCGGATAAGCCCCGTAACATCGAGCAGATGCAAGAAAATGACCAAAGTGAATATCACGCAAGTGATTATAACATAGTTTTTTAACTCGTTGAGAGCCCACGCTCCCCATGAGGTTTGCGAGGTGGTGAGAAACGGCGAGATGGTAGCCTCATCTTGCAAAGCTCCAAGCGCATTGTACATCCTCGACATCAGAATGCCTAGCAGAATAGCGAACACAAAGCGGATGGCGGTCATCACCCAGGCTTTGACACCGGTCTTTTGTGCGATGGTAATTTCGATGGGGAAGGTGTGCGCCACAAGCATCATAGTGAAAAGTGTTGTCATCTGCGCCACTGTCATCGGCTCCATATGCGGATAGATGCTGAAAAGCGTCAGAAAACCGCCATAGATATTCACAACCATTGTGGTGAGCCAGACAATTGCAGTCTCGGCCGGAAGTCCAACCACTTGCATCACCGGCTCAAGGTAGTCGCACAAATAAGTCAGCAGTCCCCATTGCTGTATAAATCTGATTATTATTGAGATAGGCACCATAAACTTGAAAAGCGTCAGGCAAGAGTTCTTGCCACGGTGCCATACATAATCGAAAAATGCTTGCAGTTGCGCCATACACACTGAAATGAGCCACGAAAGTAGCACAACACGCAAATGTTTTATAGTTTTGAGCAGTTAATTTTTTTTGAGATGAAAAAACAGCTTATTATTCCCGTTCTTGCGTTGCTGACGGCCACTGTGCAGGCTCAATCAACCATCACACCGCAGGTGTTGCAGACATTGCAGCAAAGTTATGCCAACACTCAAACCGACAAGGCTCTTCTCAACGCCATCAGTGCCAATTCACTCAAATCACTGGCTCTGAACCGTGCCAACACAGCAACTCCTGACACTTATTTCAGTGTTGAAGTGCCATATTCGGGCATTTCCGATCAAAAAAGCAGCGGACGCTGCTGGCTCTTTACCGGCACCAACGTCCTGCGTGCCAAAGCAATGCGGAATCTCGATGTCAGCAATTTCTTTTTCAGCCAGATACACCTTTTCTTCTATGACCAGTTGGAGAAAAGCAACCTGTTTCTGCAGGGAATAATCGACACGCGCTCGCTGCCTATCGATGACCAAATGGTGCGCTGGCTCTTCCAAAATCCGCTGAGCGATGGCGGGACCTACACTGGCGTGGCCGATCTTGTAATGAAGTACGGTGTTGTGCCTCAAGATGTTATGACCGAAACATATAACAGCAACAACACGTCGGAAATCGACAATGTGTTGAAGCGCAAGCTGCGTGAGTTCGGCATCGCTTTGCGCGAAAAAGCCGAAAGCGGAGCGGGGCAGAAGGCGCTTGAGCAGCTTAAAACCGAACAATTAAAAACTATCTATCGAATGCTTGTAATGGCTTACGGTGAGCCTGTTACGCAGTTTACATGGGCACCTAAAGACAGCAAAGGCAAGCCAAAAAGCGAACCAAAAACTTACACGCCTCTTGAATTCTATCGTGAGGCTTGTGGTCCGGTCGATGACCTTTATGCCGATTATGTGATGCTTATGAACGACCCGTCGCGCCCATACAACAAGGTTTATGAGATAGACTACGACCGCCACCTCTACGACGGACATAACTGGCTCTATGTCAATCTCGACATCGAAGACCTAAAACAGCCCGTGATCGCCAGTCTCAAGGATAGCGCGGCAATGTATTTCAGCTGTGATGTGGCAAAATGCCTTAATCGCACCAACGGCATTCTCGACTTGAACAACTACGATTACGAAAGTCTCTTCGGAACATCTTTCGGCATGAGCAAGCGCCAGCGCATTCAAACGTTCGACAGCGGCTCGAGCCATGCCATGACATTGGTTGCCGTCGATTTGAATCAAGATGGGAAACCCGTGAAATGGAAAGTACAGAACAGCTGGGGCGCAAGCAATGGCCATCAGGGCCACCTGATTATGACCGACGAATGGTTCAATGAGTACATGTTTCGTGTGGTTGTGAACCGGAAATATTGCTCAGAGCATATTCTTAACTTGTTAAAACAGAAGCCGATAAAACTTCCGGCATGGGATCCAATGTTCGCTGAGGAGAATTGATAAGAGAACGACTAAACCTTTTTGAAAAAAATCAAAAAAAACTGAAACCTCAGATTGTTTTTAACGTATAGCGGTTTGGAAATTTTAAAAAAACGGATATGGAAAATGACGTTTGTAAAAATATAGAGAGATGCCCGATTTTTGTAAAGGGCGCTCTTGTGAACGATTTCACAGGTGTAGCCTATAGAAACACTTTCTGCCTTATGCCTGGCAAATACAAAGAGTGTAAACGATATTTGGCTGCGCAGGCAACCGGGAAACCAGTTCCGGAAAATATCATGCCAAACTCTAAAAAGACACTCGAGGAGATTATTAATCTGATTAATTCAAAGTAATTAGTTTAAAAGTTTATATACAAAAAAGGGGAAATACCAATTGGTGTTTCCCCTTTTTATTATGTCATTTTACAGCTTAACTACAAGTAAATCTTCTCGTTATTTTTATCGAGAAAGGCATATTCAAGGAATGCGTGAGTACTTGTAGCGGCAATTTTCAGTCGGTGCAGGTATTTCATTTTCCAACGCAGCTTTATTGAGAACAGACCTTTATTCAGATATGCCGCAATGAATGGGTGAACTGCCAGTGTGATGCGTTTTCTCTTGAATGCCTTCAATCCCCATCTGATTATGTTTTCCAGTTCGTCAATCATCAGAAAAGTAGGAGTGACCTCGCCTGTTCCGTTACACGACGGGCATTTCTCAAGCGTGCGCACTGTGGTTTCCGGACGGACGCGCTGGCGGGTAATCTGAATCAATCCGAACTTGCTTAACGGCAGCACATGATGGCGCGCACGGTCGTTCTGCATGCACTCTTTCATATACTCATACAGCTTTGTCTTGTTTTCGGCTGTATGCATGTCAATAAAGTCAATGACAATGATTCCACCCATATCACGAAGACGCAACTGACGGGCTATTTCGGCAGCAGCCACCATGTTCACATCGATAGCGTTCTCCTCCTGATTGGTGTTGTTTTGTGTGCGGTTGCCCGAATTGACATCAATAACATGCAGCGCCTCAGTGCGTTCAATAACCAAATAAGCGCCCTTTTGCATGGCAACGGTCTTTCCGAACAGCGATTTTATTTGCTTTTCAAGACCAAAGTGCTCGAAAATCGGCTGCGCACCATCGTAGAGTTTAACTATCTTCTCGCGGTCTGGTGCAATGTTGCGGATGTATTCCTTAGTCTCCTCAAACAACTTCTCGTCGTTCACATAGATGTTGTTGTATTCTGGAGTGAACATGTCGCGGAGCATGGCTGTTGTTCGATCCAGTTCGCCAATCAGCAGCTTGGGCGGTTGGTTTCTTAGGTTCGAGACAGCTGTCTGCCATTTCTCAACAAGTTCGCGCATTTCAGCGTCCAGGTCCTCAATGCGGCTGTTTTCGGCCACAGTGCGAACAATCACACCAAAATTCCGAGGTTTCACGCTCTGAATCATCTTGCGCAGGCGTTCACGTTCGGCTTTCGATTGGATTTTCTGTGATACCGACACTTTGTCGGAGAAGGGGATAAGTACCAAATTGCGACCGGCAATCGATATCTCCGACGTAAGGCGCGGCCCTTTGGTCGATATAGGTTCTTTGGCAATTTGTACAAGAATACTTTGTCCGTCGTGCAGCACCTGACTGATTTTTCCCTGCTTGTCAAGTTCCTCCTCCATGTCGAAGTTGCTGACAGATGTAAGAGGATTCTTGTGCTCTATTGTGCTTTGTACAAACTTGTTTATTGAGCGGAATTGCGGGCCCAAATCCAGATAGTGCAGAAATGCGTCTTTGTCATAGCCCACATCGACAAAAGCGGCATTGAGTCCGGACATGATTTTCTTTACTTTGCCCAAATAAATGTCGCCTACCGAAAAGTTGGTGTTGGTCTTTTCCCTATTTAGTTCGACAAGAGTTTTGTCTTCAACAAGTGCTATTACAACCTCCGATGGGGTTGCGCTGATAACCAGTTCCTTATTCACGGTTGATGGATGTTTGTGCACATAAAAATCCGAATCCGATGGGAATCAGAATTCAAAATGGTCACCACGATAGTTAATGTCAAAAAAAACGGTGAATCTTTCTAATCCACCAAAAAACAATAAACCTTGAGAGCATGCTCTTAAGGTTTATTGTGTTATCATCTAAAAGAGATTATTTCTTCTTATGACGATTCTTACGAAGGCGTTTTTTACGCTTGTGCGTAGCCATTTTGTGCCTTTTGTGTTTTTTTCCGTTTGGCATAACCGTATTGTTTAAAATTATTTCACACTAGTTTTAACCTTGTTCAGGAAACCTTTTGCAGGTTTGAAAGCGGGGATGAAATGTTCTGGAATCACCAAAGTGGTGTTCTTTGAAATGTTACGGGCAGTTTTTTTAGCTCTTTTCTTTGTAACAAAACTACCAAAACCTCTCAAGTAAACATTGTCACCTGCTGAAACTGAATTTTTAATGTTCTCCATTGCAGCTTCAACAATCTTCTGAACTGATACTTTCTCAATACCTGTGTTTTTTGAGATTTCACTAACGATATCTGCTTTTGTCATAGCTTAAAATATTTTATAATCAACAAATTAAATTCTCTTATGTTGTGAATGCAAATATAGACTAATAATTATTACCTAAAAACAAAAAAACACTCTTTTTTTATAAAATAGTCAAAATGTTGATCCTTAACAACATACAATAATAACAAATTAATTAACCATAAGATTATCAGTTTTGAGCATGTTGTTTTGCGGTGCTTTTTTAATTTAACACATTAACTTAATAATGAATTAAATACAAAATTGCTGTTCCATAACAAGTCTTTCATACTTATTCATCCGATTATTAATTTTAGGTACGTCTGCAACAAAATTTGAAGCCTCAAGGGTGCCATTTTACCATTTCAATGAATATCCAATACGATTATTTAATCGTGAAAACGACATATATATATAATATCACGCCAAAACTTTTTGGCCGGCTTTTGAGCTTTCAATTAATGTTCCTGACAATTATGAGAACGAGAAAAGTTTTCGAAAACAAGACCGAAGTCGAGCGCACAACGTGTAATGCGGCCCCATTCGCCATTGCGAAAACGATGCTTTTGCTATCAAAATATTCGTTAGTGTAAGTCCGCGGCACGTATTGCCAGGCAATCGGTCAATTATTTGATTATTACACCGTTTAATGTCGGCATCTATTGTTTTACTTGAAGAACTCGTCCTTGAAATTGACAAGGTAAAGCCTAACTGTTGGGCGAGTAAATGCAGTATAAAGCCATCGCAGGAACTCGGTGTTGAGCATGTCGTCGGTGAGCCACCCCTGATCGATGAAAACAGCCTGCCATTGTCCACCCTGAGCCTTGTGACAGGTTATGGCGTAGCTGAACTTAACCTGAAGAGCGTTGAAATATGGGTTCTCTTTGACTTTTTTCACCCGATCGCGCTTGTTGCCAATATCGGCATAGTCGGCAATTACGGCATCAAACAGTCGCTGATTATCATCCCATGTGAGCGATGGTGATTCCGAAGTAAGTGTGTCAAGCAATATTTTGGTTTGAATCTCGATATCGGGGTAGTCTGTAAACCGCAAATCAACGTCAGCAAACCGGAAACCATAAAGTTCCTGATATTTGCCTATGCGTGTTATTTCGGCAATATCGCCGTTGGCAATAAACGGTGTTGTCTCTTTCTCTGTGTCGTTGAGCCAGAAATAATTGTTTTTGACCACCATCAGCAAGTCGCCTTTAGCAATCTCCTCATCGCGCCACAGAATGGTACGGCGTATGCCCTCGTTATATTTGTTGGCACGCTTGTTCGAGCGGCAAAGCACCATTGTGTTCTCAACGCCAAACTCATCGTAGCAATTCTCAATCTCCTCAATCAGCTCTCCACCTGTGATTCGACGCACATCGGCAAAACCGGCGGTTGTGAGGTGAGGATAGCCCTGCAGATTGTCAGCAAGCGACTGACGTAGGAGCGTGGCGTTTTGCAGAATGCCCGATTCGCGCGTCTGCCGCACCACCTGCTTCATTTCAAACTCCGTCACGCCAAAGCCCATTTCCCCAATCACTTTAGCATCGAGTGCAGGGCTGACTGTCAGGCCTACAGGAGGCAACTGAGCCGTGTCGCCAACAAGAATAAGTTTGCACATCTCACCGCGATAGACATACTCAAATAGGTCGTCAAGCAGACGACCGCTGCCGAAAATGGAGTTTTCCGACGAGTTGTTCGCTATCATCGACGCCTCGTCAACAATAAATATTGTGCGCTGGTGCTTGTTATTGTCGAGAGCGAACTCGCCGAAACCAGTTGTCGACGATTTTTGCCGGTATATTTTTTTGTGAATGGTATATGCGGCGTGTCCTGAATAGTTCGACAGCACTTTGGCGGCACGACCAGTGGGGGCAAGCAGCACCGATTTCAGCCCGATTTTTGGCAAGACCTTTACTAATGCCGCCAGAACCGATGTTTTTCCTGTTCCAGCATAACCTTTGACAATAAGCGCATCATCACGGTGCTCGGGTGAGAAGTAGTTGGTGATAAACTTTGTAATGCGGGCTATCAACTCCTGCTGGTCGAGTGTCGGCATATAGCCCAACGTCTCTGTTAACCGCTGCGAAACACTTTGATTCATGCCCACGAACTAATGAAAAACAAACGGATTTGCCAAATAAAAAAAATGGCATTAAAACTCTATATGCAAACCATCAGGCATAAGGTGTTAAATGGCCAATAATGGCAAATTGCGCAAAAGACGCCGTTAATTATAAAATGACAATCGGCTGATTACAAGTTCGTTATATGATAATTGATATTTTTCTGTTGAAAAAAAGGCCCAATCGGCTAATTATTGCAACAAACCTTTATATTTGCACTCGTTTGCAGGACACACATTGCTGTCGGGGCTTGCGTCTAATGGTTTTGCGGTTTTGCTTTAAACAGTTAATAATTAAAAATTAAACATTTATATTGTAATGAAAGCACTTATTCATGTATTGTTAGCAGCGTTGATTATTTTTCTGGCATACGCCACAATTCAGAGCATTGCCAATCCCATCGCTTTTCAGAAAGAACAGCAGAAACGCTATGCTGAAACAGTTCAAAAGTTGAAAGACATCAGAACTGCACAGGGTGCCTATAAAGAGGTAAACGGCGACTATACCGCTAGTTTCGACACTCTGATTAACTTTGTTAAAACAGGTCAGTTCTCGATTATCCGTAAGATTGGTGAAATTCCTGAAGATTTGTTGGGCCAGATATCAGAACAAGAGGCTATCAAGAAAGGCATGATCATTCGTGACACCACTAAGGTTTCGGTTTTGGACTCTCTCTTCCCTGCAAATTACAAAATCGACTCACTGCGTTTCATCCCTTATTCGGGTGGTCGTGAGTTCACAATGAAGAAAGGCGTGATCGAAACTGCATCGAAATTGAAAGTGAAAGTGTTTGAGGCTTCGGCTCCGTCGAAATACATTTTGAAAGGTTTGGACGAGCAGGAGATCATCAATCTCAACGACGGTCTTGATTATAAAGGTCTGAAGGTTGGCTCAATAACCGAAGTAAATAACGGCGCGGGCAACTGGGAATAAAAAGTATAGATTTGTTGCAGAAGTTTTATTTCATAGACAAATCGTTCGACTACGTCAACGTCGACAAATACCATTTATCCCTTCAGGTCTTCCTGAAGGGATTTTCGTTTTCCGTGCTCGACCGCGACAGGAACAAGTATGTCGCTATTGCTCATTATCAGTTCAATAGGGTGACATCGTTCCGTACTCTCACAAAGCAGATTGAAACCATAATAGCCAACGAGCCATTGCTTCAGTGCGGTTTCAGCCATGTCAAACTGCTATTCGCCACCACAAACTACACATTTGTGCCTGCAGCCTTTTACTCCGAAAACGAGAAGGAGATGTGGTTCAAATTCAATCAGGATTTGCAACATGGCAACGAACTGA
Organism: Salinivirgaceae bacterium; assembly: GCA_017650325.1. GTDB lineage: Bacteria > Bacteroidota > Bacteroidia > Bacteroidales > SZUA-534 > RUG13583. The sequence continues at coordinate 17,546 of JAGCFC010000034.1, forward strand.
TGTCAAATTACATATTCGGAAACTCATCGTATGTGCTTTTCAGCATACCGACAACTTTGGCCAATCTGTTCAGGACACAGTATCCGGCAGTGAGGTTTTACCATCAGTCGGTCCCTTTGATTGAGGAACTGACACTTAAAAGCAAACTCGAAAGCGGAGAGAAGCGCGTACTTGTGAATGTTCAGCCGGCGTTTTTCGATTTTGTCATAATCGAAAATGGCGAAATAACACTTTACAACACCTTTAGTTACAAGTCGCCAGACGATTTCCGGTATTTTTTCCTGAATGCCATCGACAGTATGCGACTTTCGCCGACTAGCACACATGTGGCCATTTGCGGCATTGTACCGGCCGACAGTGCCATTATGGAATCGATGAAGGAGTATATCCGCAACATTGACTATTTCAGCCGCCCTGGTCATTTCGACTATGCATACGGCTTCAACGACATTCCGTCGCATTATTTTACAAACATGATAAACCTATACCAATGCGGATAATCAGCGGACAATACCGTCACAGGGTGATTATGCCGCCATCGAACTTCAAGGCGCGCCCCACAACCGATTTGGCCAAAGAGAGTCTTTTCAATATTCTTGAGAATTCGATTGATATTGAGTCGGTTAAGGTCCTAGACCTGTTTGGCGGCACGGGTGGAATATCGTACGAGTTCGCATCGCGCGGCTGCACCGATATCACTTGTATCGAACTGAATTACAATCATTACAGTTTTATAAAAAAGACGGCGGCCGAACTGAAAATGGAAGGTTTGAAGGTTATTCGTGCCGACGCGCTGAAATACATTGCCAACTGCGGCTGCAAGTTCGACCTTATTTTCGCCGATCCGCCGTACGATTTACCGCAACTGCCTGAGATTCCTAAAATGGTAATCGACAAACAATTAATGGCTGACGGAGGGCTTTTTATCATGGAACATTCCGAAAAAAACAAGTTCGACCAGATGCCGCAATTCTTCATGCACAAGCACTATGGTGCGGTGAATTTCAGTTTTTTCAAGAACGGCGACAATTGATTGTTGCTGTTGTTTTTCGGAAAAAATCGTTTCTTTGCCAACGAATTAAAAACAGAATATAATGAAAATAGAAAACGGAAAAATGGTGTCGGTTACTTACGAGTTGAAGTACGACGACGCTGATGCGAAACTTATTGAGGTGTGCGACAAAAGCCGACCGCTGACATTTCTGTTCGGGGCGGGAATGATGCTGCCTCACTTCGAGAAAAATCTCGACGGCCTTGAGAACGGCTCGCTGTTCGATTTTGTACTGACTGCCGATCAGGCTTATGGCCAGGTGACCGAAGATGCCATTGTTGATGTGCCAATCAACGTGTTCAAAGACGAGAAAGGCAAAGTTAACAAAGAACTTATAACCGTTGGTAACACAATCCCGATGATGGATGCCCACGGAAACCGTCTGCACGGTGTGGTTTTATCATCGACTGATGAAGCCGTGAAAATGGATTTCAACCATCCGCTCGCCGGTGCCGACCTTCATTTCAAAGGTAAGGTGATTGAGGTTCGCAACCCCACAATGGAGGAGTTAGAGCGCAACTGCGGCGGTGGCTGTGGTGGCGGTTGTAACTGCTCCGACAAAGGCAAAGAAGGCGGCTGCAGCGGTTGCTGCTAACAATCCACAAATTGTTATATACCAAAGGCTTTACATCCAGAAGTGGGAGTGAAGCCTTTTTTGTGTCCAACCCGTTGATAAAAAAAACAGAACGGCGATTGACCAAACGAATCAACTATTAAATTTGTATGCATCGGTTGTTTGCAGGCACTTGATTTAACGCTGTCTCAACCAACATAAAACGACAACAACATTATGGCTGACAATTATTTAGAGCGGCATTACGAGGAGTACGAAGCCAAAAAGGCCGCGTGGGAGAAGGCGAAAAAACTGGGTAAATACAAAGTCAAACGTACTGTCAAAACACAACAAGTACCAACAACAAATACTGGCAATGCAACGGATGGTACGTGCTCAAATAGTTAAATTATCACTTTAAGTAAACACATTAATATATCGTTAAATGAATAACTTATCACTAAAAATACGGCTCATCGCAATGAATTTCCTCATTTATGCGGTGTGGGGCACGTATCTGAGTTCGCTGGGTATCTATCTGGGCAACATTGGAATGGGCACATACATTGGCGCCTTTTTTGCCCTACAGGGCATTGTATCGCTCTTTATGCCGGCGCTGATGGGCATTGTGGCTGACAAGTGGATTCCGGCTCAGAAACTGCTCGGCATCTGTCAGGGTCTTGCCGGTATTTTTATGGGAATGGCGGGTTTTATGGGTATGACCTACGGCCCTGATGTCACTTTTGCGCAACTTTTCCCGTTCTATGCCGTGAGCGTGGCGTTTTTCATGCCAACCGTAGCGTTGGGCATATCGGTGTCGTACAACGCTTTAGAGCGTAACGGATTGGACACAATGAGCACTTATCCGCCAATTCGCGTTTTTGGCACCATCGGGTTCATTGTTTCAATGTGGATTGTCGATTTGACTGATTTCAAATCCGATTACCGTCAATTGTTGGTGTCGGCAGCGTGGAGCCTTGTGCTGGCCGCATATGCATTTACCCTTCCGGCTTGCCCAACAAGCAGCGGCAAACGCTCGACATCGATAGTGGAAGCGTTGGGGCTTCGGGCGTTCACTCTCTTTGGCAACCGCCAAATGCGTCAGTTCTTCATCTTCTCGTTCCTGTTGGGAATGTGCTTGCAGGTGACGTTCGGTTTTTCGGGCACATTTATGAGCGACTTCGGGCGCACGCCAGAGTTTGCGGACGCCTTCGCAGTCCGTCACAATGTGCTGTTAAGTTCGCTTTCGCAGATATCGGAAACATTATGCATACTACTTATCCCATTCTTTTTGAAACGGTTAGGCATAAAAAAAGTTATGCTTATAGCGATGTTTGCCTGGATGTGCCGTTTCGGATTCTTCGGATTGGGCAATCCTGAAGGCGGAGTATGGCTTTTTGTCCTTTCGATGATTGTTTACGGCGTGGCGTTCGACTTTTTCAACATCAGCGGCTCGCTTTTCGTGGACCAAAACACTACCGACGACATCCGCTCGAGTGCGCAAGGAGTGTTTATGATGATGACCAATGGACTTGGCGCAACTGTCGGCTCGTTGGTGGCGCAACAAGTCGTAAATCACTTTGTTTACACACCATTAGCCGCTGATCCGTCATTCGATATGATGCATGGTTGGTCGATAGCCTGGTACGTTTTTGCCGGATTTGCACTGGTGGTGGCAATATCATTCGCTATCATCTTTAAATACAAGCACGTAAGGAGTTAGAAGTTGGGGATTAATAATTTTAAAAAAGTTGGTAAGGCATAAGGCAAAAGGCATAAGTGATTGTATGGTTTTGGATTAACCACATTAAACTTGTTAAACCCGTTAAACTTTAAACGAAACACTAAACCTCTAAACATTCTAAACAGCGAAGCGATTAAACACTAAACATTTAAATATGAATCTTTCAGTAGGAATAGATATTGGCGGCACAAACACCGCATTCGGCCTTGTGACCGACAATGGCGAGATACTTGCCCAAAGCAGCATCAAAACTTGCGGCCACGCTGATTTTCAAGCGTATGCAGACGCTGTTTCCGCTGCCATCAGGCAATTGCTTAACAAAATAGAAACGCCTTACAAGCTCATTGGCATCGGCATTGGCGCGGCCAACGGCAACTATTTCAACGGTTGCATTGAGAATGCCGCAAACTTGCCGTGGAAGGGCGTTGTGAAGATTGTGGAAGCTTTTGAGAAACAGTTTGGCGTGCCTGTGTTTCTGACTAACGACGCCAACGCGGCAGCTCTTGGCGAGATGGTGTACGGCGGCGCAAAAGGAATGACCGATTTCATTGAGATAACGCTCGGAACCGGCCTTGGCAGCGGCATTGTGACTGGCGGCAAGATGCTTTACGGCCACGACGGCTTTGCCGGTGAGTGCGGGCACGTGATTGTTGAGCGCAACGGTCGCGATTGCGGCTGTGGGCGCAAGGGCTGCCTTGAGACCTACGTATCGGCCACGGGAGTTGTGCGCACTGCCACCGAACTTCTTGCCAAACGCAATATCGACAGTGAGTTACGTTCAATTCCAAACAACGAACTTACGGCTTTGAAAGTGTCGCAGGCGGCAGGCCGCGGTGATGCCATTGCAAAAGAAGTTTTCGAGTACACAGGAACCGTTCTGGGGCAGGCCTTGGCCGATTTTGTGGCCATTACAAGCCCTCAAGCCATCTTCCTTTTCGGTGGACTGGCAAAGGCAGGAGAGATTCTGTTTGAGCCTGTTCGTCGCTCGATGGAAGCCAATATGCTGAATATCTTCAAGAACAAGGTGAAGGTGCTGCCGTCGCTGTTGGGCGACGATGCTGCCATTCTAGGCGCCAGCGCTCTTGTCCTGGCTAATCTTCCTGACAATGTCTGAAAACGCTGACATCTGCCTTTTAAGCACCGCCTATTGGCCGCCGGTTCAATGGTTTACAAAGATTGTCAGCCATCGGCAGGTGTTGATAGAGCAATTTGAGACCTTTCCCAAACAGAGTTTCCGCAACCGGTGCGCGCTATACGGCCCCAACTGCGTACAAACGCTGCAAGTGCCTATTCTCAAAAACGATACGCACAACGCCATGACCAAAGACATGCGTATATCGTACCAAACGCCATGGCAGAAGAACCATTTCAGCACCATTCGGTCGCTCTACAAGTCATCGCCTTATTTCGACTATTATGTAGATGATATTCTGCCGTTCTACACGCAACGTTTCGACTTTCTGCTCGACTACAATAACGCTATACTCGATGTGTGCTGTAAATGGCTCAAAACGCCCAATAATGCCGTCCTGACAACCGATTACGCGCACACGCCCGATTGTCCCGACTATCGCAATATAATCCACCCGAAGCCATCGCATCAGGCAAATGACGAACATTTTGTGCCGCAACCGTACACGCAGGTTTTCGACGAACGTTTCGGTTTCATTCCCAATCTCTCGATTATCGACCTTGTAATGAACTGCGGCCCGGAATCGAGAGATGTGTTGAAGGAAGGAGTGAAGTAGGTCTTCTCATCCGGCGGTAGTTACACATTGCAAATAGACATTACAGATTATACAAAAAAAGCCGCAAGTTTACCTGCGGCTTTTTTCGGGTTCAATATCATTATTATCAATTAATCATCAACCTCTTAACAGTATTGCCAGTTTTGACAATATAAACACCTGCTTCACTGACGGTTGTTGTATAGACTGCACTTGCTTTGTCTTTGGCGACCAATATGCCCATGGCGTTGTAAACGCAAATATCGTCAGTAGCGTTCTCAACAACAATGGTATTGCCGTAGGCGTAGATGTTTGCTGTGTTGGCGACATCGACAATGGCTGTGGGTTCTTCTTTTTTCTCAAACACGGCTGTCAATGTCAGATTGTCGGTAACAGTAATGGTGCGGGGATTGTCGGTATTGTCATCGCTCCAACGGACAAAAACATAACCGTCGTCTGCTTTTGCTGAAAATGTTACTTCTGTTCCGTATAAAAGTATGCCTTCGTGCCCCGTTACATTGCCATTCTCAGCATTGACCGTTATGGTATATTCCGTTAGTGCAAACACTGCTGATAAGGTCATGTCTTCCGAAACTTCAATAGTGCGCGGGTTATGAGTATTCCCATCGCTCCATTTTTCAAAATGGTAGCCGTCGTTGGGTACAGCAGTTAGTTTAATCTCCTCGCCATAGTTGTATGTGCCGGCACCGGTGATTGTTCCGCCATTGGTTTTGCCAGCGGTTATTTCATGAGTGTCGATGGCAAAATAGGCAGTCAAAGTCGTATCGCTGCTAATGACAATGTTACGAGGATTAGTATTGATGTTGTCGCTCCATCTTGTAAAATGGTAGTTGGCTGCGGGAGTGGCCTTAATGGTTGCTTCGGCGTTGTTCTCGTACCACAGCGAGCCGTCAGCGGCTTCCGCAATGAAATCTGAAGCCGACACTTTACCGAATTTCGGTTTATTTGCAGCCACAATAACGTTCTTGCAGCCCGTTTTCACTTTGCAATTGCCAAAATTCCATCCCGCAGGTTTTTCTGCAGATACGAGATATACTGTTGTGGAATTAGTGCAACGGTCGAATACGTTATTTTCAAATGTAGTAACACTTGCAGGAATAACAACCGATACCAATCCTTTGCAGCTACAGAACGCAAACCAACTAATGGTAGTAACGCTAGATGGAAGGAGAACGGTTGTTAATTTGTCGCAAAATGCGAATGACCAACTGCCAATGCTGGTAATACCCTCGGAAATGGTTACCGATTCCAAATTGCTGCAACCATATAACATATTTTGTTCGATAGTTTCAATGCTACTAGGAACAGTAAACGTTGTCAAACCTGTGCAATAAGCAAATGCATCATGGCCAATAGTTGTTACACTTGTGGGAATGGTAACTGATGTTATATTACGGCATTGATAAAACGCAAATTTATCAATAGTTGTAACGCTATTAGGAATTGTTATTTCTCCACTTTTTGCTAGGGGGCAACGAATAAGTATGGTTTTGTCCTGGTTGAACAAAATACCATTTTCTGATGAGAATTCAGAATTACCATTTTCAACATTTATGGTTGACAAAGGATAAGCTGAAAGTGCACCACCACCAATGGTAGTAACACTTGCTGGAATGGTTACCGTTGTCAGACTGCTATTACTGAAAGCTCTGTCTGCAATAATCTTGCAACCATCCATGATTGTACATGATGTAGTTTCCGATTCCGCACCCATCAATACTAAGTATTCGTTCTCGCTGTTTCCCAAATATTTACCTCCGTTTTCTATTGTGTAAATCGATTCGCCGCATCCATTGAACGCACTGGCATATATGGTTGTAGCGCTTGCAGGAATGGAAACGGATACAAGACTGCTGCAATCTCTGAATGCATATTCGTCAATGGTTGTAACGCCTTCCGATATGGTTACCGATGTCAGTCCGCTGCATCCTTTGAATGCACTATAGCCAATACTGGTAACGCTTGCGGGAATGGTAATAGCCTCAAGGCTGATGCAATCTTCGAACATGGATTCGTCAATGGTTGTAACGCCTTCCGGTATGGTTACCGATGCCAGTCCGCTGCATCCTTTGAATGCACCATAGCCAATGCTGGTAACCGAGTTTGGAATAGTGACTGATGTAAGGCCTGTGCAATAATAAAAAGCCTGCTCGCCAATGCTGGTAACGCTTGCAGGAATGGTAACGGATTCAAGACTGCTACAATATCTGAATGCACATTCGTCAATGGTTGTAACGCCTTCTGATATAGTTGCCGATGTCAGTCCGCCGCATCCTTCGAATGCACCATAGCCAATACTGGTAACGCTTGCAGGAATGGTAACGGATACAAGACTGCTGCAATCTCTGAATGCATATTCGTCAATGGTTGTAACGCCTTCCGGTATGGTTACCGATGTCAGTCCGCTGCATCCTCCGAATGCACCATAGCCAATACTGGTAACGCTTGCGGGAATGGTAACAGATTCAAGACTTTCGCAATATCCGAACGCAAGGTCGCCAATGGTGGTAACGCCTTCTGGTATGGTTACCGTTGTCAAACTATTACAATTATAGAAGGCTTCTTCGCATATGGTGGTAACATTGCCGGGTATGGTGACAGATGTCAGTTCTGTGTAGGATAACGAATGGCCGGCAATAATCTTGCAGTTGCTGTTTATCGTACACGATGTCATATCACTATAACCCCATTCTGTATCTACTAACGCAAAATATGCGTTATCGCTGGTTCCTAAATATTTAAGATGGTTTTCAAATGTAAAATTTGTTTTTGGGCATTGGTTGAAAGCAAGGGAACCAATGTATGTGAGTGTGTTGGGAATGCTGATCGATGTCAAGTTCTCACAGTCTGAGAACGCAACGTGTTCAATGGTTGTAACGCCAACGGGGATAACAACCGATGTCAATCCTTCGCAACTACGGAATCCTCCAAATCCAATGGTTGTAACAGTGTAGGTTACGCTGTTGTATTCCACTGTTGCGGGAATTTCGAGAGCACCATCTGGTTCTGTATCACCTTTGCTAACAGATACATAGTGGTTTTCTTCATCGATAATGGTGTATTTAAGATTATCGATTGTAAAAAAATCGTCGGCTACAGCCTGCCCGGCAAGCATTGCGGCGAATAAAAAAGTAATGATTCGTTTCATTGACATTTATTTTTAAATTATTAGAATTCAATCTGTTATTATACTAAATATGATGATTTTATGCTACCGTAATGTCACAAACAAATTTATTTCTAACATCAATGTCAAAGATAGGAAAAGAGTGCTAAATGCATAAGTTTTTTCCGGATATTTTATTATTGAGTCGAGTGGTGGATTCACTTATATTATTACAAAAAAAGCAACTAATAATCAGCATATTAGTCGTGCAACCGCAAAAAAAATCCCCACTGCAATGCAGTAGGGATTTTAAATTGATTATTACTTAATTATTTAAGTGCGTCAAGTTCCGCTTTGATTTTCTCGGCGTCCTCAGGACGATCGAGTGCGGTGTAGATGTTTTGCAGAATCTTCAGAGCGTTCTTGTTCTTGCTGTCATATTTGTAAGCTTTCTCTACAAGAGGGAGAGCCTGCTCAAATTCAGCCTTCGATTTCTCAAGTTCGGCATTGTATGCGTCAGCGTCAGTTTGGCTTATACCGCTATCATTGGCAGCCTTCTTAATATCGTTGCCTTTTTTGTAGAATGCGTTGCCCTTCTGTACGTACAGGTTGGCCATCATCTTGTTCAGAGCCTTGTCATCAGGATATTTTGCCAAACCTTCTTCAAGGGTTTTCTCATACATCTCGTTGTCTTTCTTTGCCTTGTACACTTCGGCCAGGTTCTGGTAAGGTCTTGCTTCCTTCACTTTAAGTTCGATGGCTTTTTTAAGATAGGTGATGGCCTCGTCGTTCATATTGGCCTTGTGTGCGCAGTAACCTGCGTTGTAGATGGTTTCAGGAGCGATTTCCTTTGCCTTGCCTTGTTTCTCATACAAGTCGAAAGCCTTCTGGTAGTTCTCAAAGGCGCCTTTGTAGTCTTTCAACTGCACGGCCGAATTGCCTTTGTTGATCAAATCCTCAGGTGCTTCTGTTTGAGCGTTCAGGCTCAATGCCATGGCAACCAATGCAATAGATAATAAACGTTTCATGATTTTTTTGTTTTAAGTTTAGTAGTTAAGTAATAGTTTATCGTTCTCGTTTTTAAGCAAATACAATTGTTTTGTTGTTATATACTAGTGTTTTACGTTGTATGTGCAGATTTATTGCCCGTGAAAGTACAATTTTTTCCAAATCGCGGCCTTTCAAAACAAGGTCATCCACAGTATCGCGGTGGGTAATGCGGGTAACGTCCTGCTCAATAATCGGACCCTCGTCGAGGTCAGTTGTAACGTAGTGCGATGTTGCTCCGATAATCTTCACACCGCGCTTGTACGCTGCGTGGTAGGGTTTTGCGCCCGTAAACGCTGGCAGGAACGAGTGGTGGATGTTGATAATCTTGTTCGGATATTTGCTGATGAAATCCGATGAGATCACCTGCATGTATCGCGCAAGCACCACAAACGTAATGTTGTATTTCTCAAGTAATTCCAGCTCTTTGGCTTCCTGTTCAGCCTTGTTTTCCTTGGTGATGGGGAAGCAGTAGAACGGAATGCCAAACTGCTCAACCACCGGACGCAAATCCTCGTGATTGCTAATCACAACCGGAATCTCAACGTTCCACTCGCGGCCCTGGTAGCGAGCCAGAATATCGAACAGGCAGTGGTCCATCTTCGACACAAACAGCGCCATACGAGGCTTGTCTTCCGAAAAATAAACCTTGAACTGCATATTGTAGGCCGAAGCAATCAGCGTCTGGAAATAGTCCTGAATCTTGTCTTTGGGAATGACAAATTCGGCCAAATCCCACATTATGCGCATAAAGAATTGCCCTTCCTCATGGTCAACGTGCTGGTCAAGAGCCAGAATGTTACCTCTGTTGTTCTGTATGAATTCTGTAACTTTTGCCACAATGCCAATCTGGTCATCGCAGTGCATTAGAATTGTGGCAGTGTTAACCGATTTTTCCATCTATTATGCTTTTAACAATGCGACCAAAAATATAAAAATCGCCCAAATGAGAACATTTTTATTTATTGTTATCAAAAAACTGCCCATCAAACGACCGAAATCATTGATGGGCAGTAGTATTTGCGAGTTTCGAAACGACTGTTACAACTCGTGAATTACCAGTCCCGAACGCAGTTTCGGCTCAAACCAAGTGGTTTTCGGGGGCATAATGTTGCCCGAATCGGCAATGTCGATGAGTTGTTTCATTGAGACGGGGTAGAGTGCGAAGGCGCATTTCATCTCGCCGTTGTCAACTCGGCGTTTCAGTTCGCCAAGACCGCGGATGCCGCCAACAAACTCAACGCGTGTGGTAGTGCGAAGGTCTTTCACACCCAGAATCTCGTCCAAAACGTGGTTCGAGAGAATGGTAACGTCAAGAACAGCAATCGGGTCGTTATCGTTGTAAGTGCCTGGCTTTGAATTCAGTTTGTACCAGTTGCCCGACATATAAAGGCTGAACTCATGCAGCTGTGCAGGCTTGTAGATGTCGGCGCCCATTTTGGTGACAGTGAAGCATTTTTCCAACTCTTTCAGGAAAGCGTCCTCGCTCAAACCGTTCAGGTCTTTGCAAACGCGGTTGTAGTCGATGATATTCAACTGGTTGTCAGGGAAGTGAACTGCCATAAAGAAGTTATATTCCTCTTTGCCCGTGTGGTTCGGGTTCTGGCTTTTCTTCTCAAGTCCGATGCGGGCAGCAGCAGCCGTACGGTGGTGACCGTCAGCAACATAGCAGTAAGGCACCTTGGTGGCGAAAAGTTCCTCAATACGTTTGTTGGTCTCGGGCGAGTTAATCGGCCAGAAGGTGTGTCCGAATCCGTCCTCGGCCACAAAATCGTAGTCGGGTTTCTGATTTTTGACAATGTCGTTAACAATGGCATCAATCTCGGGCACAGCCTTGTACGAGAAGAATACCGGCTCAATGTTGGCGTTCAGATAGCGGGTGAGCACCATACGGTCCTCTTCCTTGTCGGGACGGGTGAGCTCGTGTTTCTTGATGATGCCCGTGTTGTAGTCTTCGCACGAAGCGGCGCCAACAATTCCGTATTGTGTGCGTCCGTTCATTGTCTGCGCGTAGATGTAGAACTTCGGCTCGGCATCTTGCACCAGCCAGCCTTTCTGCTTGAACATCTTGTAGTTATCAACAGCCTTGTTGTAAACGGTGGCAGAGTGGATGTCGGTGCCAGCGGGGCAGTCAATTTCGGCACGGGTGATGTGCAGCAAGCTCTCGGGCTTGCCAGCGGCCATTTTTGCGGCCTCTTCGGTGTTCATCACATCGTAGGGCAGGCAGGCCAGTTTCTCGATAATCGCTTTCGGCGGTCTAACGCCTTTGAATGGTTTTACTGTTGCCATTATTTATTTTGTTGATTTACAATTTATTTGTTATTCCAAAAGGCAGTTCGCTTTCGGTGTGCAAATATTAAAAATTTTTTGAGTAATGAATAATGTATTGCGGGTAAGGATTTTGAATGGAAAATCGTTCTTTTCACGCAAAAAAATGCATTTTTTCATACATTTGAAAAAGATATGAATACTGAAACAAATAACACAGGCGACATTATTATCTATCAGACCGATGATGGTTTGACAAAGATAAATGTGAAATTAGACAACGACACTGTTTGGCTCAATCAGCAGCAACTCGTTATGCTTTATCAGTCAAGTAAATCCAATATTAGCGAACATATCAAGCATATTTTTGAGGAGGAGGAACTTGATGAAAAATCAGTTGTTCGGAAATTCCGAACAACTGCCGATGATGGGAAAAATTACGAGGTTACTTACTACAATCTCGATATGATTATTTCTCTTGGCTATCGAATTAAATCTTCTATTGCCACACGCTTCCGTATATGGGCTACACAACGGTTAAAAGAGTATATTGTCAAGGGCTTTACGATGGATGATGAGCGGCTGAAAGGCAATGGTGGTGGCAATTATTGGAAGGAACTGCTCGACCGCATACGCGACATCCGTTCTTCAGAAAAGGTGTTGTACCGCCAAGTGTTAGACCTTTATGCCACCAGTGTTGACTATAATCCCAAAAGTGAAGAATCAATACTCTTTTTCAAAATGGTGCAGAACAAACTGCATTATGCCGCTCACGGGCACACGGCCGCAGAAGTCATCTATGAACGTGCCGATGCCACTAAACCTTTTATGGGATTGACCACATTTGCAGGCGAACTGCCAGCGTTGAAAGACATTGGCATTGCCAAAAACTACTTGAGCGAAAGTGAGTTGAAGATTTTGAACAACCTTGTATCAGGTTATTTCGATTTGGCCGAAATCAGCGCCATTGAGCACAAACCAATGTATATGAGTGACTATATCCGTCAGTTGGATTCTATTCTCACTTCTGGCAACCGTCCGATTCTCGAAGGTTCAGGCTCTGTAAGCCACGCGCAAGCCTTGGATAAAGCCACTACAGAATATCGGAAATATCAGAACAACACACTCTCGCCTGTGGAAGAGGCGTATCTTGAAACCATAAAAGCCACGGCGAAACTGGTGAAGAAAAACACTAATGCAAAGAAGAATTAACGATGGCTCTTTTTTGAGTAAAGTGTAATGTCGATTTCTCGCACAGACTACACTGTCCCGATTGGCATCGGGAACACTGATTTTCACAGAGGATTTTCACAGAGGATTTTTACTATGGAAAGCGCGGAAAACACGGAATTGTCCTTCGAGCTAGTGTAGCAATCTTCAAAGATATCCCTATATTTGTGAAAACACATTAAGAGTATGAAATACGCAACCAAAATTTACCAATTCTTCTACAATCCCAAACGGTTGTTTCTAATTCCACTTTATCAGAGAGCATACGCTTGGGAAGCAATTCATTGTAAAAGACTGTTTGATGATATTATAAAAGTACATAAGAACAATTTGGCAAGTCATTTTTTCGGTTCGATAGTGTATGTACAAGACAATGAACTTGAGGACGATATTCTTATTATTGATGGCCAACAGCGTATTACAACTATTTCCATTATTGTTCTTGCATTGAAGAATGCTGTAATGAACAAAGACATAGTTTCCTCATACACAGATGAGCAAGTAAATAGACGGACAGAATCTTATTTGTTTGCAGAATTTCGTGATGGCAGCAGAAAGATTAGACTGAAGCCCATAGAACGCGACTTAAAAGCCTACGATGCTTTGTTCTCGAACAACCCGAAAACATTTGTCAAAGAATCAGGTATAACCAAAAACTATGAACTCTTCTATTCACAAATTGTAAAAAGCGGCCTGACTTTTGAAGATATTTTTGATTCTTTGGAGAAACTCATTATCATTGATTTAAGATTGGATTCAAGCGACAATCCGCAATTAATTTTTGAAAGTTTGAATTCCACGGGAAAAGATTTGACGGAGGCAGATAAGGTTCGTAACTATCTTTTGATGGCTCTAACAAAAGAGCAACAGGATGAATACTACACAAAATATTGGCGAAAGATTGAGATTTGCACCAATGACGACCCGACAATGTTTATACGTGACTTCTTGACAATCAATCTGAAACGTATATGTAACATAGAAAATCTGTATTTCGATTTCAAAGAGTACGACACGTTATTTCACCTTGATAGAGAAGAATTATTTAAGGAGTTACTTCATTACGCCGAATACTACCAACAAATATCTAAAGGTTTGACGGACAATGATAAAGTGAACAGAAAATTAAAGCAATTGGCAAATATCGGTTCTTTTGTGGCTATGCCGTTCTATTTGTCATTCTTTGATTTTGCCCATAAAAACAATTTGTCATACGAATTGATTTATGAAGTGCTGGATATAACGGAGAATTTCTGGGCAAGAAGAATAATATGCGGTTATCCTGCCAATGCCCTGAACAAACTCTATTCAACATTGCACAATGATATAATCAGGATTTTCTCGGCTCATAAAAAGAGGGAATTGCCATTAGACTACTGCCAATATGCAGAAGTGATGAAGTTCGTGTTGCTGAAAAAACAAGGAAACGCAAAATTCCCTTCCGACTTGGAATTGGACGATTCCTTTAAAACAAGATGGGTTTACAAACTGCCTATTGACTATAGGTATTTCTTGTTTGAAAGGATGGAAAACGAGAATAACAAAGAAGGTATAAAGCCTGTTGCCGAGGAAATGAGAAAGGAAACTATAACTATTGAGCATATTATGCCCCAAACTCTTACTGCACAATGGAAGCAGTCGTTGGGAGAAAACTACGAAGAAATCCACGAAAAATATCTTCATACATTCGCAAATCTTACTTTAACTGCCTATAATTCAAATTATAGCAATCATTCTTTTGAGGAAAAGCGCGACGGCTACATTGACAAAAAAGGCGAAAAAATATTTGGTTTTAAAGAGTCTGGGTTCTCTTTGAGTAACTATTTGAAGACTTGCGATACTTGGACAGAAAAAGAATTGATTGAACGCGGACAAATACTTTTATCCAAATTCAAAAACTTGTGGAATATGATATCAACTTCGTACGAACCATTGGAGAAAGAAGTTGATATTGTATCATTTGCCGATGATGAATACGAACTGACAGGCAGAAAACTATTGGCGTTTTCATTCAAAGGACAAAAATTTGAAGTATACACTTGGAAAGATATGTTACTTCAAGTTTGCCAAATGGTATACAACGAGAACCCTACAACCTTGGTTTATTTATGCAAAAAACATTGGTGGTTCTACGAAACGGCGACTTCTGAACGTTCTCGGATTGCCGATGGCGTATATGTACATTCGTCGTGCAGCACAAAAACCAAGCAATCCATTTTAACATACTTATTCAAAAACTGTGGGATTTCTGACGCCGATTTAGAATTGTATCTTCAGCCACTATCTGACAAGCAAGTTGAGGAAACGGAAGAATAAGGTTTTCAATTAAACCCAAAGCGATTTCTAATATGACAGAAGATGATTACAAACTTCTTAAAAAGCCACTGCCATTGACTGAAGAAGAATATAGACGGGTGGACAAAATCCTTGAGGAATTAGCCAAGGACTACGTTAATGAGGCAGTACCAAGTGATGCGCAATTGGTCGATAGTTCTGGAAATCCAATTAAATATAAAGTATCACATTTTCATAAGGATAAAAAAGAATACAAAATGTGGTGGGCGAAAATCACCAATTCTATTGGTACACCCGCAATTACTTTCGACAAGAAAAAAATATATTTTGTATATAGCGATTACCCCTATAAACTGACCAAAGAAGAAGTGGAAATATTCGATAGAGAAAACCCTTATTGGGCCAATTTCTTTAGAAGCAGAAAAGAAAAATGGGAATCTGATACTTGAAAAAGAAGAATCAAAGCATAAACAAGAAAAGGTATAAAAAACACGACCCCCACCATTAACATAATCAGTTAGAAACAAATAATTCTGTGTAAATCAGTGTCATTCCGTGTCGTCAGTGCGAAACAACAATCCACGTTAATCACCAACAAAAAAGGCCGCCCAATCGAGCAGCCTTTTTCTGTATCGGTTTGAAACGAATTACTTGTTCACCTGGAATTTCTTGTTGCCAGTGGCGAAGAAATCGACAATCTGATTGGCAGCGGCCAAGCCAGCGTTGATGTTGGCCTCGGCGGTCTGTGCGCCCATCTTTTTCGGGGTTGCAAAGTAGCGGCCCTCGAATTTCGCTTTGAAATCGGCATCGGCATCAGGAGCAATGTCGGTGATGTATTTCAAATCCTGGCGCTCTTCCATCAGTTTGATGAGTTCAGCCTCGTTGATGACCTCTTTGCGGGCAGTGTTGATAACAATGCCGCCTTTCTTCATCTTGTTGACAAGAGCGTAGTTGATGCTCTCTTTTGTTTCAGGAGTTGCAGGAATGTGAAGCGATACAATGTCGCAATTCTCAAACAAAGCGTCCTGATTGTCAACGGCTTTAACACCAGCGGCTTCAATAGCCTCTTTCGGGCAGAAAGCGTCGTAGGCGTAAACATCCATATCGAAACCTTTAGCCACGCGGGCAACATTGCGGCCAACCTGACCGAAGGCAAGGATTCCGAGTTTCTTGCCCTTGAGTTCGGTACCCGATTTGCCATTGTAGAAGTTACGAACGGCAAACACAAGCAGACCAAACACGAGCTCAGCCACAGCGTTTGAGTTCTGACCCGGTGTGTTCATCACCACGATACCGCGTTTTGTTGCGGCCTCAAGGTCAACATTGTCGTAGCCGGCACCTGCGCGGACAACAATCTTAAGGTTCTTTCCGGCAGCCATCACCTCGTCGGTAACTTTGTCGGAACGGATTATGATAGCATCGGCATCAGCCACAGCGTCAAGCAGTTGCTGTTTGTCGGTGTAGTTTTCCAGCAATTTGAATTTATTGCCCGATTTCTCGACAATCTCTTTAATGCCGTCAACAGCCTGTTTTGCAAAAGGTTTCTCTGTTGCTACTAATATTGTCTTCATTTCTTACTTTTTAACTTGTTTTTCAAATTCTGCCATACAGTTCACAAGAGCCTGGCAGTCCTCGATGGTGCAGGCGTTGTAGCACGATGCGCGGAAACCGCCAACCGAGCGGTGACCCTTGATGCCTACAATGTTGCACTTCTTTGCGAAATCCATAAACTCGTCCTGATATTGCTCGTTGCCAGGAGTCCAGACGAACGGAATGTTCATACGCGAACGTGAATCCTTCTGAACAGGCGATGTGAACAGCGAGTTGCGCTCGATTTCAGCGTAAACGATGTTTGCACGCTCGATGGCGAGTTTTTCCATAGCCTCAAGACCGCCAACCGATTTAATCCATTTCAGAGTCTCGCGGATAGCGAAGATGTTGATGCACGGCGGTGTGTTGTACATTGAGCCGTTCTTCATATGGATGTCGTAGCGCAGCATCGAAGGAATGGCGCGGTCGGCAACCACGCGGTCGAGCATATCGTCGCGGATGATGACGACTGTACATCCTGCAGGGCCGACGTTCTTTTGTGCGCCAGCGTAGATTACAGCGTATTTGCTAACGTCAACCGGGCGGCTCAAGATGTCAGATGACATATCGGCGAACAATGGAACAGGAGAGTCGATGTCAGTCAGAATCTCTGTACCACGAATGGTGTTGTTAGTTGTGATGTGCAAGTAATCAACATCAGTCGGGATTGTGTATGAGCCCGGTTTCGGGTAGTAGGTATGGTTTGCAGCCTCTGACGATGCGATAATCTCAACCTCACCGAAGAGTTTTGCTTCTTTTATGGCTTTGGATGACCAGGTGCCGGTGTCAACGTATGCTGCCTTTTTCTTCAAGAAGTTGAACGGAAGCATAGCGAATTGGGTACTTGCGCCACCGCCAAGGAACAGCACGTGATAGTTTGCGGGGATGTTCATCACCTCGTGGAACAAGGCGTCGGCCTCGTCAATCACTGCCTGGAAATCTTTTGAACGGTGCGACACTTCCAAAATCGATTGTCCGCAGTTATCGAGCTCGATAACGGCTTTGGCTGTGTTCTGCAAAGTTTGGTCGGACAACTTACACGGTCCTGCATTAAAGATATGCTTTCTCATAATTAAATAGATAAATAATTCTGTTTGTTTGTAGAAAACGAGCGCAAATGTAACCATTTTATTCATTGGCTACAG